>DATDYP010000014.1:0-27449 GCA_035288985.1 Candidatus Nanoarchaeia archaeon | reverse complement strand
CCGGCAGTGTGAACTATCTTTACGTTTGGAGTTTTGGTCAAGGAATACATGATATTTTCGTGCAATGCATATAACCCTCTTTTTCCATCAGTAACAATGACAATATGCGGGCCGCATTTCTGCAATTCAGTCAGGAGATATTCAACACTTTTTGATGAGGTGTCCAGTACAGCCTGAGCTTCTTCTTTATTGAGAACTAGCGCAGTAGTATTTTGCAAGATTCCTGAAAGCTGTTTCTTTCCCTTCTGCGCTAAGTATAAAGAGGGGTTAAATAATAGTTTGATGTTTTTCTTCTTGGCAAGAGCAGCTATATGCAGAGCGGTCTTAAATGATTTTCCCGTTAATGTTGCTAAGTAAATCCAGGAACAATGTAGTTTAGAAGAAGGGATATCTTTTGGAGAAAGGTCGGTAGAAGCTCCTTTATGCACCAGGATGATCCGGTCTTTTTCCTTGGTGGAAGAAATGATGGTTGCTAAATCAGTTTGCTGCCTGCTTCTTGACTGACAGACATTATCAACACCGTAGGACTTCAGATCCCTGAGGATGAAATTCCCATCATCATCATTGCCTACCTTGGTTGCTACTCTTACTTTTAATCCTAATTTCGCTAGGGCAGAAGCAGAGTTAGTTGCTCCCCCGCCGGAACGCTTGTCCGCTGATCTGGCTAAAACCTTATCGCCAAGCTTGAGGGAAGAGAAAGGCTGCTCTATGGTCAGAAAAGTATCAACCGTGGCAGAACCAACACAGACAACATCACATTTAGACATCTTGGACCTCGTCATGGGGAATGGTTTATAATTTAAAAATGTATGCTCCTCCACAAACCTTTATAAATATACCAAAGAATTGAAGTGTAAATGTCAAGACCGCAGCCAGAGGAAGAACAGCAAGTAATCAGGGTCAGATTGCCGCAGAAAAATGAGGTGCTGGGACTAGTGCAGCAGCGCTTGGGCGGCAGCAGGATGCGGGTCCGATGCCTGGATGGGAAAGAAAGAATTTGCCGCATCCCTGGACGATTGCGGCGAGCCTTGTGGGTGAGGGAAAATGATGTTGTTATTGTCGAACCCTGGGAATTAGGCGGGAATGAGAAAGGAGACATCATCTACAAATACAAAGGAAAAGCAGAAGTCGATTTCTTAAAAAAGAAAGGATACTTGAAGAGTCTAGAAGACGAGTTCTGAGAGTGTTTTTACTGTTAACTTTCCCACAATTAACTACTCCACAATAGAAATATACTTAAATCAGCCCTTCTCTCGATGAAGTATGGCACAGACAAAAAGCACCTGGAAATTACTATTATATAGCGTCCTTGTCGGACTGCTTCTGTTCGGCTTAGTAGAAATAATCGTAGGAGCTGTTGGATTATTTTTGCGCTTGGAAGCTCTGGGCTTCCTCTTTCTGGCAGTACTTTCATTTGCCGGACTGGTAGGCTATGGAAAACCATCTGGCGAACGGATGCTCTTCCTTGTTTTCACACTCTACTTGGCAAATGTAGCCTTGATATGGTATTTCTTCAGCTCCCTGTACTTCGTCCTGCTGCTGTTATCGCTAGTCGGCTTCCTGTTAAGTGTGCCGCGAAAAGCTGCGAAGAAAAAACAGGACTTCAAAAACCCGCTTACCCAAGAACCTGCCAGCCAGATTTTCGAACCTAAAGAAAACAAAAAAGAAACTGCCGCAGAGCATGAAGAAGCTACACCAAAAGTGACGCATTCTCCCGGCAAGTATGTAGCCAGCAAGCAAAGCAACAGGTATCATGAACCAAAATGCGACTGGGCCAAGAAGATCAAGGAAGAACGCCGGTTATGGTTCGCTGACAAGAAGGAAGCGCAAAAGAAAGGCTATCGGAAGCATGAGTGCGTGAATTGAATTTTATTCTTTCCAAAAATATACGATCAGCCCGATAACTGCTATAGAGATTGCCATATCGGCAACATTAAATGCCGGCCAGAAGCTGAGATCGATAAAATCAATAACATAGCCTCTCCATAAGCGGTCAATAAAATTGCCCAGTACACCTCCAAGGAAGAGGGCAAACAGAAGCTGCGGAATTTTTTTCGGAGGGATTTTCTTGTACAGCAGTACAACTGCAAGAGCAACAACGAAGGAAATAGCTGTCAAGATACCAGTATGATTTTGAAGGATGCCGAAGCCTGCTCCGGTGTTCTGGACATAATGCAGTGTTAAAAAAGACCACTGTAGCTGCGGCTTTACCACTTCAATAAAATATTTACTGACTTGGTCAATTAATATTACCCCTAGGGAAACAGCTGCAAAGAGAACTGCTAACTTGTACTTCTTGAACAACATTACCATAAGCGCTCTTTCCGTTCCACGCCAGCTGCTCGTTCCAGATTAGAAATGCGCTGGTCCATTGAGGAGAGGATTGCCTTGACTGTATCTAGCTTACTGCTGATCAGTTCCAAATCCCGGTCATGCATGCTTGCCGGAACAGCTGCTGGCTGTCTTGCTGCAAATGGCGAGGCCTGTGGCCGAGAAGGAGAAGAGGAAGGATACGCTGGACGTGTTTCTGAAAAGTCCCCCTGTCGGCCGATCTCATCAAAGGGAGAAGCTTCCTCAAGCCCTTCCGGCTTCTGATCTAATCCCAAAGGATCATCATGGAGAGGAGCCTTTCCGAGATCCTTGTCGGCAAGGGAATCAAAGTCAAACTCGTCATCATGCCGCCAAAACAAAATTTTGTTTAATATTCCCATATAGGAAAGGAGGAGTTTAGAGTTTAAATGGTTTTTGTTTAATCTTTAAAACGTGATCCTATAAAAATTATGCTTCTCATCAATCAGTACTTTTACATCCGGCTTGATCAAATCATAACAAACGTAGGTGAAAGGCAAATATGGTTCTACAAAAGCATACACCTCTTTCTTGCCCATGCCTTCTCCTTTTTTTTCCTTTAATCTTTGTTCCTGCAATAATCGCCACTTCTTATGCACTTCTGGAGAATCTGCTTTGAGCATGATCTGATAATCTAACAGTTTCCAGAGAGGTTGATATTCTTTGACGAATTTGAGAACCGCTTTATGCTCTTGCAGCGTAGGATCTAATTTTTGGATATTAATGCCATTCTTTTTACAAACTCCGAGAAATGTCTGAGAATCTACTTCAGGAAGTCCCACACACCATCCTTCTAAGATAACAAAATCCTGCCTGCCCTTTACTTTCCGAACTGTTGCCAGGACATCTCCTTTTCCATCATAGAGCGATTTGTCAAAGATGGGAATCTCAAAATCTTTTCCTGCTTTTGCTCTTTGCAAGGTCTCCAGCAAGAATTTCACTCGATGTGTTCCTGGCAAACCACGCGAGATCTGATAGTAAGAGTTAGAAGGATATTTCTGCTGCAGTTCACTTCGTTCCTTCCAAGTTTTGTAGAAATCATCAATGGAGAACGATTGAACCTTAAATCCTTTTTTTTCCAAATGTCTCTCTAAAAATTGAACAATAGTGGTCTTGCCTGTCCCTTGGCCGCCTTGGATGCCGACAATAGTAGTTCCTTTTTTATGAATCTTTTGTAATCTTGCGACAATCGGAACAATGATCATTTTCTCCTCTTCTTTGGTGAAGGTACGTTGTCCCATTACTAAGGAAAAGGAATTTTTGTATTTAAAGTTATCACTATTTCTTCTTGACCTTGAAAACACAGAAGATAGGTAATTTCGAATATTTCTCATAATCTAGCGGCGAAACAGTTTTTCCTTGTGCAATTGGTTTGGCATCTTTGTAGCCTTCAATGCTAAAACCATTCTGTAAAATGGTGTTAATAATCGTTTCATAAGTTTTATGGTGACTCTTACTTTCCATATTCTTCATCAGTTTAAAGCCGAACCACCGTTGGTTAAAATAATCGCCGATGACAGTAGCGTTGTCCTTTGAGTTTCCCATGATTTTGTACTTTTTACCACCTAATTCAGCTTCCTCTCTGCATTCCAATACAGGATTAAAAATGGAAAAAATGAAAATACCTCCTGGTTTAAGGATCCTTCTTACTTCTTTGAAGGCTTGATCCCAGTTTTCGACATAACCAAGCATTAAGGCACTCATGGCAAAATCAAAGCTTTTATCTGGAAACGACATGTCTGTAATATCCGCAAAATGGAACTTAGCATCTTTTACTTCCTGTCTGGCTATCTGCAACATTGTCTTACTGATATCTATCCCTGTTACGACAGCGCCTCTCTGCTGCAATATCGCTGAATAAAGCCCTGATCCGCAGCCGATATCTAGTATTTTCTTGCCGTTAATGTCTTCTAAAAAACTTAATACAGCTGGCATATCGATCATGGAATTATAGAAATTCTCAGCTGATTTGCGATAGCTGTGATATTCTTTACCAAACTGATCATATCCGTTTGCGGTTTGTGTAGGTTGGGGATTCATAGTAATCAACACAGCTAAACCAGTCCGACAGCTTATATTTAAACTTATTTCCACCACCACATTTAAATATAAGTTGATAATTATTAGTTATAAGTTAATATCAAAATGCAATTACAACAAGAACATAAACCTGAACATTTTCCTACTTTGAATACAGTTCTCATGGTAGAAGATACCCTCAAAAATATGGATGAAAGCGTAATCTCTGTTGCAGATCTAAAAAGAAAACTTCCACGCCAAGTGAACCATAACACTTTAATGATAATTCTTCAATACTTGGAAGAAAGCAATAAAATCGCTGTGACTTTGAAGGGGATTACTTGGATCCAAAATTAAGGAAAGCAATTGCTCAAGGACTGGAATTATAAGAATATTTTTTAAGTGCATAGGGGGTGCAACTGTATGAACAAAGTAATTCGTGTTACATTATCTCCTGACGCAGAAGAAGTGTACAAATATCTGAATGAGCAAGCTCCAACTTCTAAAATTGAACGAAGTATTTTGAATGCCTTTCATACGCAAAATGAAGCAACGACTTCATTTGCGCGCAAAAGGGATAGTTTTCCCTTTTTGCGAAAAGAAAGATCTTATCAAAGCAAACCCTCATTATGGCGAACCTGTTGCTAAGCGATTAATCCCAGGAGAATATGTTGTGAAGTATGGCACAACTAACTTATTTCGTGTTGAACTTCCGAACTATTGGAGAATGCTGTATACTCTTACTGATGGAGAAACAGAAATCGAAATCATTGCTTTTGTTTTGGATATAATTAATCATCAGAAGTACGATAAGAAGTTTGGATATAAATGACTTCAACTTCATTCAAACTTACCACAATATATTTAAAGTGAATTACCTTCTGCAAAACATGGCCAAATCAAACTTCCTCTTGGTGGACTTAAATGAGCCAAAGACCAAGAAACTGGCAGAAACAATCACTAGTGAAACGAGCAGGAAAATCCTCAATCATCTAGCTGAGAAGGAAGATGCTGAAGCAAGTATTGCTAAAACACTCAATCTTCCGATTTCTACGGTTCATTATCACCTGCAAAAGCTGCAGGAAGCTAGCTTAGTTACCGCAGAAGAATTCCATTACAGCCAGAAAGGGAGGGAAGTGCTGCATTACAAGTTAGCGAATAAGTATATCATTATTGCTCCACAGCATGTTTCCGGCTTGAGAGAGAAATTGAAGGGGATTCTCCCAGCTGCTCTTGCTGCTGTAGGAGTGAGCGCAGTCATAAAATGGATACAAACAGCTTCTCAAGCAGTTCCAGCTACAGAATCTATGGCTGTTGATGCTGCTCAAGCCCTCCCTTATGAAGCCAGCCTAAAAATGGCCCAAGAAGTTCCCGTCGTGGCCGCACAACCAGATATCGCTTTGTGGTTCTTGGTTGGAAGCCTGGTCGCGCTCTTAGTTTATTTAATTATAGAATTAGCTAGGGAAAGAATCAGGAAATGATTAACTCCCTTCCCTAATTTTGTCCATTTCCGCTTCTAACCCTGGTTTTATCTTTTTATCCAGATGAGAAAGCTGTTGGGAACGCAAACGGTATAACTTGCGTTGATACCGTGCGGCTTGCTTAAGAGATAGAGCCAGAATCTCTGTCTGCATCTGTTTCCACTTATTTTCCTCCAATTCGATAATGGCCATTATCTCACGATATACTGGCAAAGGATAGGAATCCTTATTTGTCTCAATCTGTTTTTTATACCTGTCCAGAGGAATCAGCAGTTTAGTGTCTACCTTAGCTGCTATGGCTTCTTTGAGAGTGTTAAAATCTGCTCTGTCTGGATAATCTTTCCTATCTGTCCTTTGGTTGAGATTTCCCACAGCAATAGTTATCTGCAGCATTGTTTTGGTTACAAATTCAGAAAGAACATTAATGATAGCTATAATCGGCTCTACTTTTTGCTCTGGCGTGAGGGGCATTTTTAATGAATAGATAATAGCTAATTCAACTTATAAATATTTCTCTTTCTCACCAGCACATTCAGAAAAAGAAAATAGAAAAATAAAAAGAAATCACTTCCTCTGCTTGCTTTTCTTAAACTTCTTCCATCCCAGCCAGGCTAGGACTGCAACAACCGCATATGGAACTAATCCCACCAGCAGTTTCAGTAAACCATTCAGGCTGTTCACAAATCTTGCTACAAGCTCGGAAAACTTCACCAACACTGCATCCACATACTCAGACTGCTTTTCAGTAATGGTCACGTAGATGGTGGAATAGTCTACTCGTGTACCTGCTGTTTCCAGCTGTTCTTGCAGATACTTGATGGTTCTTTCCTGATTGAAGATGCGATCACTTAACTGGATTTTGTCTTCAACAAGAGTAGCTTCCTTAAGCATCTGTTGGTAGCGAGCTAATCGTTCTTTCTCAGACACCAGTTCGCTTTCCAGATCTACAAACTGTTCGGTAATGTCATCTGCATTCTCGCTGAATGAGGTAACTTCCCCAATCTCTTTCAATTGGCTGACGAACGCTTCATACTTTCCTTCTTCTACCTTGATAGTGTAGCTTCCGGAATAATATGTCCTTCGTCCATCGCCAGTATCATACTTCTGTGCATTTTCATTCAATAAGAACGCATCAGCAGTCTTAACAATACCTTTGAGCTTATTTTCTGCGTCTTTGAAGGTACCCCGTTCTACTTCAGTACTCAAAGAAGCAGTTTTGGTAATCTTCCTGTCAGCTACTTCAGGGGCAAATCCATCATCATAGTACATTGGCGAAGGCATGCCCATTCCCATTTTTGAATCTGAGGCTATTCCGCCGTAAGCTCTTTCTGCGAATCCGCCTTGAAACACTCCTTGCTGTAGAGTTTCTACTGCTGGTAAACCCATAAACAACACTAACACCACTGCTAACACTAACAAAATAAGCCAGTTATCTTTTACTCTTTGAAATTGTTCTTTAATCGTCATGATTTATACCTCCAGGTAGCTATCTAGGATCCAGAAAACAAAACTAGTATATAAATGCTTTAAAGACTTTGAATGGGGTTGAAGTTAAACCTGGTTAAATTCTATAAACGCTCCTGTACCCAAAGTAAATCTTCCAGTTATCCTTCTCTTCATTAAGAACGTTTAAATTAAAGGAAGAGAGTTCATCAAAGGCAAGGCTTAGCTTTAGTTTTTTGTCTGTATTTCTGATCATGGTAAGGTTAACTCTTGTTTTTTGCTTAATATACCGCAGACCATATCCTTTCTTCCTTACTTCTCCAATCAGTTTTCTCAAAGGATATACTTTATTGTTCTTATAAATAACAAATCTTGGAGTTTCAAAGTCCATAAAATCAGGCAGATTTTCACTTCTTCCATCAATATTAAGAAGCGCTTTTCCTTGAGGTTTCAAAACCCGCCAAACCTCTTCCAGCAACAAATCTTTTCGAGCAACGTAATGGATAGAAACTTGGCTTATAACCAGATCAAAATAATTATCGGGAAACCGTAATTGCCGAGCATCGTAAAAATGTATTTCAGGCAGGGAAATACCTTTAAGTTCCTGCGCTTTGAAAATTTTATAAGCAATAGCCGTCTTTTTCAGACTTTGAGAACCCTTCATTGCTGGCCATGGCTCTTTATTTATCCCATGAAGCTCAATGGTTGGAAATAATTTTCGCAACTCCATCAATACTCTCCCCTCGCCGCAACCAATTTCCAAAACTCTTACAATCTTCTGCTGGGATAAAGCCTTTTTGATGTGTTTTTGAACTATATGTTGACTAAACCTTTCATTAAAATCATCTAAACCCCTGCTTCGTGAAAAATGCCCTCGTTTAGGTCCTCTTTTCATCAATAAGAATAAGAAAGTCAGAGTATATAAAAGTTATATTTATAAATTATATAATCACAGTCTTACCATATGCCGGTCATTAACATTGAATATGATAATAAAAAGTTGAATAAAGAGACAGTTTTAGCTTTATCCAAGGCTATGCAAAGAATTGTTTCAGAAACAACTAAGATTGAAGATGTCTTTGTGTATGCAAATAGTGCGCAAGTTAAAGTCAAAGTTGCTCCAATAGAAATCTTTGTCCAAATGAGCGCACAAAAAATAAAGGATGAAGACCAATTAATGGATCAAATCAAAACAAAATTATCCAGTTGGAAAAAGAAGAATGCCTTCCCTCACTTGATTAACCTCACTCTTATACCAATGAAATGGAAAATAGAAATAGGCATTTAAGGCCTAGTCCTTTCCGGATCCCTTGGCAGCAACACCGCTTCCCGGACATTATCCAGCTTCAACAACCGCTGTGTAATCCGATCCAAGCCAAATCCGGCTCCGCCATGTGGCGGAACCCCATACTTAAAGATTTCCGCATACTCGGCCATCTTATCTAAATCTATACCTTTGGCTTTGGCTTGTTTCTTAAGAATTTCATATCGATGCTCCCGCTGTGCTCCTGTACAGATTTCCACTCCATTGAAGAGCAAGTCGAATGATTTAGTAACATCAGCTCTTCCTTCAGGTTTCATATGATAAAATGCTCTGACTGCCGCAGGAAACAAAGTAATAAAAACGAATTCTGAACCATACTTCTCTTTAACCAATTCTCCTAGCAATCGTTCCCCTTCCGGGTCAAGATCTTCGTCCTTGCCGTACTTCTTGCCTTTTTTAGCCAGCATTTTCTTGGCTTCTTCCATAGTGAGGCGGGGAATTTTCTTTGGAACATCCAATTCTACACCTAACGTATTCAGTTCATCAACAGCTTCTTTTGACAAAGCACTCATCAGATCAACAAACATCTCTTCAATCAAATCCATGACCTCATCGTAATCATCAATGAAACCCATCTCAAAATCCACGCCCGTAAATTCGGTCAGATGCCTGGTAGTATGAGACTTCTCGGCCCTGAATATCGGTCCTAATTCATATACCCGTTCAAAACCGCCGGCAACAAACATCTGCTTGTAAATTTGTGGTGACTGCGCCAAATAAGCTGGTTTTCCAAAATAATCTAAAATAAACAATTCTGCTCCTGACTCTACGCCAATAGTGGTTATTTTAGGAGTATTAATATTGGTAAAACCCTTACTATCAAAGAAATTAGTCAGGATTTTAGCTATCTTGCCCCTCACTTTGAAGATAGCCTGCCGTTTTAGGTTCCTGGTATCCAAAAAGCGGTGGTCAATGCGTTTATCGATATGGGTCAGCCCTTTTTCAGAATTGTCAATCGGCAAGGGAGTTGCTGACGCTGAAACTAGTTCTATCCTCTTGATCACCACTTCCATGCCCCAGCGGGATTCCTTGTTTTTCTTGGGAATTCCGACAATTTCCACAACTGACTCATTAGTAACTCCATCTAAAGAAGCAAAGGAAGCCTCTTCCGTTGTGCCTTTCAGAGCTATAGTTTGCATATCTCCGGTTCTGTCGCGGAGAATAAGAAATTTGATCTTGCTGAGGTTGCGAAGGTCCTGCACCCAGCCCTTTAGCAACACTTCCTTATCCAGATTTTGACTTAGTTCCTTAATCAGAGTTCGTTTCATCACCGGCTAGAATTAGAACCTGTTTTTATTATTTTTGGTTGGAAATGGAAAAAAGGAGAAAAAAAGAAAAAAAGAAAACAACGCGTTGGAGTTAAAGGGTTAAAAGAGAAGAAGACTTATTGCTTCTTCTTTTTACCGCCTTTAGCTGCTTTTTTCTTAGCCATTCGTGTACACCTCTTTTAATTATTGAATTTAGTAATAGTATTCAAGTATATTAACCTTTCTGTATCTGCTCGTTGCGGCAGAAAAAAAATTTCCTTCGACACGTTTCAAAAATAGGACTCTCTTCCTTTCTTATCGACGACAAAAACGTAAAAGATCAATGACCAGCTGTCTCCAGAGATTTCTTCACCAGATTTCACACTCGTCCTCTCTTCCGTTCGGCTTCAATAATTTTTCTAAGAGCGTGGATGTACGATGCCGTTCGGAAATCGTACGTGTTAAGAGAATAGAGATCCCATAGCTGTTGGAAAGCAGTTATCATCTTGGTTTTCAATTTTTCTTTGACGACGCGCTCCGTCCAGGATTCATCCTGTAAGTTCTGTACCCATTCAAAGTAACTTACCGTTACCCCGCCGGCATTAGCCAGAATGTCTGGTAAGACCAGAACACCTGCTTCATGCAAAATGCGATCCGCCTCAGGCGTGGTAGGGCCATTAGCAAGCTCCAGTATGATTTTTGCTTTGACAGCTACGGCATTTTCTGCGGTGATGACGCCGCTTAAGGCTGAAGGGATCAAGATATCGCAATCAAGCTTCAGCAGCTCAGAGTTACTCACTTTTTGAGCGGCATGATTAACAACACTTCCCGTTGCGTCTTTTATCTTTACCACGTCGTCAATATCCAGCCCGTGAGGATCATAAATGCCCCCTTTCGAATCGGAAACTGCAACGACCTTATATCCTTGTTCAGCTACTAGTTTTGCCGCAGTCATACCGGCATTGCCAAAGCCCTGAATCACGACTCTCTTTCCTGGCAATCTTAATTTTGTGACAGCTTCTTCAAGAATATACATGCCTCCAAGGGCAGTGGCAATGTCACGCACCTTAGAGCCGCCATATTCCAATGGCTTTCCGGTGATAAAGGCAGGAGCTTTCCTGCCTATAAGCTTCTCATATTCGTCAAGCATCCAAGCCATGATTTGCGGAGTTGTATAGACATCAGGAGCTGGAATATCCTTGTCAGGTCCTAACTCCTTGTAGAAAGCCCGCACATAGGCCCGGCTTAATTCTTCAAGTTCCGCGGTTGTCAGTTCTTTAGGATTAATTCTCACGCCGCCCTTTCCTCCGCCTAAAGGGATATCAGCCACAGCCGTCTTCAAGGTCATCCAGAAAGCTAACGAAGTGACTTCATCCTCATCTACTTCAGGATGAAACCTGATCCCTCCCTTAAACGGCCCCCGTGCGTTATTGAACTGCACTCGGTAAGCAGGATATGTTTTGCCGGAAATGACAAGATCTGCTTTAAGAACATTCTGCGGTG
Organism: Candidatus Nanoarchaeia archaeon; assembly: GCA_035288985.1. Taxonomy (GTDB): domain Archaea; phylum Nanobdellota; class Nanobdellia; order Woesearchaeales; family GW2011-AR9; genus DATDYP01. The sequence goes on along the minus strand of DATDYP010000014.1, from coordinate 16,083 downwards.
TGGAAAGGACTGCAAGTTCAGCTTTGCCAAGCCCTGCAAGGGGAGCGATCTGTTCAAGAAACAATCTGGTTTTAGTAAAGGTCATGGACTTGGAGGTGTAAGAACTGAATTTAAATCTTGTGATTCAAGAATAAACAATCTCCACGCTATCGCTCTCTTGAGGGACATACTTCTCATAAAGAGAGGACTCGTTCCCATTCACCATTATCTGCAGGCGTTTTGTATCATCATTACAATACTGTTTCCCATCAACAGCGAGGCATTCCGAACTGAGTAAAATGCCGGCTTTCTCCAAAATGTGGCGCAACGACAATCCGAAGGAGAATACCTGAATGGTATCGTCCTTGAATCGAACAAAAACATTACCAGGATTATTTCTTTCCCCTAACGTAATACTCGCTTCATCAACCTCAATGTGCAATGAGAAGGTTAACGGAATTTCTGTAAAGCGATAATAGACATTTTGGCCGCAGGAATCGTGCAGACAGAGGTTTTGCGAACAAAGAATCTCCACCGGCTTGTCATCGCAGAGCAGGTAGCAATCAGCATCGGTCTGGCACAATTTTTGGTTTGGCTGCTGGACAGCAGCTTCACGAGCTGTTGGATCTAAAAAGGCAGGGATGGAAAAGCCGATCACCATCATAGCTAAAAAGATGAGCGTACCGATCTTTCGCCATTTATTTTGCTCCGCCATGGTTTATAATTAAGAAAGAAGGAAATAAAAAAGTTTCGGTTTTATTCTACGGTCAGAGTTCCGGTCATGCCACGCCAGTCTTCACAACTGCTGCATTTGAACTGGAACGTCCCAGTCTTCGAGGCAACAACTTCAACTGTAGTCTGCCCGGAAATTTGCTTTTCAACCCCCAGCTCGGGAACGGCAAAGGTAAAATCAAGACCGCTTGGCACTATCACAAGCTGGAGAGTTTCACCTCTCTTGGCAGTGATATGATCCGGTGAAAAGACCCATTTTTTAGCGTTAAGCGGAACCATCACCACAGTCTCTACATCATCGACAGTTTCTTCCGGCGTAGGCTCTTCCATTTTTGTTGTATCTTCTTTTGGAACTGCTTCTTCACCAGCAGTACTGACAAGAGCTAACGCAGCATCGATCTCTTTCTGGAATACTTCATAAGGCTGCGCCCCGGTAACTGCCTGACCGTTGACAAAGAAAGCTGGCGTTCCTGTAACACCATACTTCACGCCATCCTCAACATCTGCCTTGACTTCATCAAGATATTTTTGGCTGTCCAGGCAATCACTAAATGCAACAGTGTCCAATCCTAGATCCTGCGCCCACTTTTTGTAGTTTTCAGCGCTTAAAGCGTCCTGATTCTTGAATAATAAGTCATGGTACTCCCAGAACTTCCCTTGCTCATCGGCACACTCAGCAGCCAGTGCAGCTGGTTCTGCTTCGGGGTGGAAATTTAATGGGAAATCCCTAAAGACTATTTTGACTTTTCCTGTATTGACATAGTTTTCTTCCAGCAGCGGGAAGGTTTCGCTAAAAAACCGAGCGCAGAACGGGCACTGGAAATCGCTAAATTCGATAATAGTGACAGGCGCATCTTTGTTCCCTAAAACAGGATCATCGTCGGAGCTTACTTCAAGAACGCTCCCTGATTCCGCAGGAGCTGCAAATTCCTGTTCTGCTGCTGCAACATCAAATCCCTGTGGGAAAAAAAGCTTTCCATCTTTGGTAAGGTATGAATCTACCTGCTGGCCGGCAACAGTAAGCGTAACTTTGTATAAATCATCTAACTCTTCAGAAGCCCCAACCTCTGCCTGGAACGGTGCCTGCAATAAATAGGTATTTACATAATTCAAGACCGTCTCTTGCGCCTCAGACATGGTAAGCTCAGCAGTAGCTGCTCCGGTGAGGGGCGAACCGTCTGAAAAATTAAATCCCTGCGTAAATAACGAAATGACTAATAGCACCACTGCTATCCCCGTGATGACTTTCCATGTGCCAGGGCTCTTGAACATATCGGCGCTTTCTTCATTTTCCTGCCAAGGGTCTTTTGGAGCTGATGTAAGCGTGTTCTCGGATTTACGATCAAATTTAAAATCAGATTTAGGATGATCAGCGTGCTCCCGATCCCATTTTGCCGGCTTGATTTCCACATAGCCGTCTGCATCTACAGTTTCATGTCTTGGCGTTTCATATTTCGGCTGAGCCTTTACAGCTTGATCCATCCGTCCTTCTTTGGCTTCTTTCCGTACGCCGAATTCTTTACCTTCTTTGGCTGATTCCTTAGCAGCTTTTCTATCGCTTTTTCGCACCAGACCTTTAGAAGGCATCTTTTTTACCGGTCTCCGCATATCTTCCAAGTCATGCTCCAACCGCATTCCCTTCCGCAGGACAGTACCCTCATCAAGGCCTAGCTTCTCATCCTCAACAAATTCTTCTACAAAGAAAGATTCATCCATGTCATCTAATTGTTTTTGCTCCATAGTACCACCCGTATTTTATCTAACCCTTTGACTTTGTATAACAAATATTTATAAAGATTTAGGTAGTTAAAGAGATAGTTTTAGACCATCTTTAAGAGATAGATTTCTCCAGTATTACGACAGCAAACAACCAGTTTTCTGCGCTAACGAAGCTAAGGCCTGCACCCCATTGAGGCTGCTCCCATCAACAAACTTCCAGGTAGGATAACCCTTAATGCCTTCATCAGTACAACGCTGCGTTTCTTCAGTGCATTCTACATATTCCACCTTCGCAAAGGAAGAGCCAAAGAGCTTCTTTTGGTTCTTGCAATGCCCGCACCAGTAAGCGCCGTACATTTTTGCGCCCTTCTCTGTTAGGCAGGTAGCAAAAGAATTTAGCACAGCAGGATCCTGTTTGCTGCAGGCGGTGAGGAATAAGGCTATAATCAGCATACTAATGATTAAAATTGCTTTTTTCATTCTAATAGGCTAAAAATAGCAGTTATTTAAATGTTATGAATAAGCTCTGGAACAAGTTCCGACAAAATCTTAATAAAGCCTGAAACATTTATACTAGAGAATGGAATTTAAAATCAGGAAAAGGGAGAATAAGAACATCCACAGTTACCCCACCGACGACATGAAGATTGCGCAGAAGTTTGCACAATTGCTGAAATCAGAGCTGGGGGAGTTCCTGATGAGCGTTATCGTCTTTGGAAGCTCTGTGCGCAGGGAAGCAACCCCGCAAAGCGATATTGATGTCTTGGTCATCAGCGATGACGCTAGATTTGAGATGAGTGAAGCCCTGATTGAGGCATACAGGATTATTGTAGAGAAAACAATTGTACGCACATCACAAAAGCTGCATATCACTTCTATGACCTTCACTTCATTCTGGGAGTATGCAAAAGCAGGCGATCCAGTTGTTGTTAATATTTTACGGGATGGCGTGGCTCTCCTGGATACAGGTTTCTTTGAACCATTGCAGATACTCTTAAAGAAAGGCAGGATCAGGCCCAGCGAAGAAAGTGTCTGGCGGTATTTCGGACGCGCTCCAAAAACACTGCTGAATTCCCGCTGGCATATCATGCAGGCAACACTGGATTTATACTGGGCAGTCATAGATGCTGCACATGCCGCTCTAATGCGGGCAAAGGAAGTGCCGCCCACACCGGATCATGTCGCGGAAATGCTAGATAAAGTGTTTGTACGGCATAAGCTTCTGGAGAAAAAGTATGTTCATACGATGGAAAAGTTCTACCGCCTCGGCAAGATGATCACACATCGTGAAGTCAAGGAAATTAAAGGGCAGGAGTACGAGAATTATTATAATGAAGCTGATGATTTTGTCAAAAGAATGAAGCGGCTGATTGAGAAAGGCAAGTTCTAGCACCATAAATGTTTAATAGTTCTTTCGTTCTCCGGATGATTGAATGAGATATGACATTTTTGTCAGCGTCCCTTTTCCAGATAGAGATGTGGTCGAGCTGGTGCGAAGAAGGTTCCCCGGCAGGGAAGTCTATTCCCCGTTAGAACAGGAAGGGTTTACCGCAACAGAATATAGTGAAGCAGTACAAAATTCTGCCGCCTTGCTGGCACTTATAACGTCTGGAGCTGGGAATGTAGTGGGAGACCTAAACAGGTTTCACCAATACCATGCGCGTCACAGGCAGGAACGGCTTGAAAATATTGTCTCCGTCGTTGAAGAGGAAGCTGATGTAGAGGACAGCCAAATGAAAGTTCTTGCAGCAAAAGGACAGGTAGAAGATAACCTCGAAGGAGCCTTTGATCTGCTGAGCGATTACCTGACAAAGTTGGACGATCAGAGGATACGGCAGATGTATCGTCAAAATGTTCCCGTATTAGATTTATTGTGTAGGCTGCAGTATCTTATTGTCAAGGTACTTGAACGCTGGGACAGGCTACGGCAATAATCGGCTCTGTCCTAAATCTCGCTTCAGCTCGGGTTAGCGTGAACTCGCTTTTCGTAAGTGTCCTCATAATGGAGCATCCCCGTAAGGGACAACCCCCTGCTCCAGTACTATGTGAAAGAAGATTACCGCTCGTGTTCTACACGCTAACCACATTCAGGACAGAGCCGCAATAATCAAAACCTTTAATAATCATGCTTTCTTTCTTAGCCATGATAAAACAAACATGAAACAAACTATTCTCAAACATGCTCTGAAGAACGCTCTTGATTTTGATGGAAAGGTCAATCCAAACGTGGTCCTAGGCCTTACCTTAAAGGAGAAGCCGGAATTGAAAAAAAATGTCCCTGCAGTCCTGCAAGAGATCCATAAAATAACCCTGGAGATTGGATCCTGGGACCCAAAAAAGATTAAAGATGAGTTGAAAAAGATCGCTCCTGAACTTCTTAAACATAAAGAGCAAGAGAAGGAAAAACATCCCGGGCAATTAAAAGAGCTTCCTCGTGCGCAGAAAGGGAAAGTAGTAGTGCGGATAGCTCCTTCCCCGTCCGGGCCGCTGCATATCGGCCATGCCTATGGGGCATCGTTAAATTACGAATATGCAAAAATGTATGAGGGCACCTTCCTGACTAGAATTGAAGATACCAATCCGGAGAATATCTACCCGGATGCATACAGGCTCATCGAAGATGATGCAAAATGGCTCACTAATAACAATGTCTCTAAGGTGATTATTCAGTCCTCTCGCCTGGGAATATATTATGATCACGCTGAAAAAGTAGTCCAGAAAGGAAAGGCCTATGTTTGCACCTGCGACGCAGACAGATGGAGGGAAATGAAAAATGAAGGGAAAGCCTGCCCTTGCAGGAGCCTTGCTGTAAAAGAAAACCTGGCGCGCTACGCAAAAATGTTCAGCGGATATGCGGAAGGGGAAGCAGTGCTGAGATTAAAAACCGATATCAAAGATAAAAATCCGGCGATGCGGGATTTTGCTATCATGCGTGTCAATGAGCATATCCATCCTAAAACAGGCAAGGAGCAGCGAGTTTGGCCGCTGATGGTCTTTGCTGTGGCTGTTGATGACCATGAGCTTGGCGTTACCCATGTCTTGAACGGCAAGGATCATGAAGATAATGCGAAGAAAGAGATGATGATCATGGACTGTTTCAACTGGAAATATCCTGAGTATCGGCACTGGGGCAGAATCAATTTTGAAGGGTTTACCTTGAGCACTTCGCAAACCAGGATAGCCATAGAACATAATGAATACACCGGCTGGGATGATCCCAGGCTGCCGTTCCTTACCGCCTTGAGGAAGCGCGGCTACCAGCCTGAAGCATTTAGGCGCTTTGCAAAAGAGATCGGGCTGAGCTTGAATGATAAAAAAGTAAGCCAGGAAGAGTTTTGGAAAATGATTGACGCCTTCAACCGGGAATTGGTAGAACCAAAAGCAAACCGGTATTTCTTCGTGGAAAATCCGGTCGAAATAGTTATTGATGGCGCGGGGAAGAAAGAAGTTTCGATCGACCTGCATCCTGATTTCCCAAAACGCGGGAAGCGAAAACTGGAAGCCAACAAGAAAGTGTTCATCCCCCATCAGGATCTGAAAAAGCTGGGAGAGAAAAAAGTGCATCGGCTGATGGACTATTGTAATTTCCAGATCAGCAAGGGAAAATTCAAATTTGCATCTGAAAAGCATGATGAGTACAAAAACGCGAAAAATAAGGGTTTCATCATCCACTGGCTGCCAGTAGAGAAAAAAATGTGCAAAGTCGAAGTGATGATGGATAACGGCGAAGTGCTGCACGGTTTTGGAGAGGCAGGGATGCTCAAGCTTACGGAAGGAGACATTATCCAGATGGAACGGATGTTTTTTGCACGGCTGGATAAAAAAGAGAAAGACCAGCTGACGTTTTATTATCTGCATAAATAAAATCATGACTAGTGGGTACATTAACCAAAATCAATGAAATGAGGTGAAAAGGATGGGCAAGATATCAAGGGATACACCGTTGGCAGAGATCACGTTACGGAGATATGAAAAACCAACCATGAGCGATCGTGAACTGGTGAGGAAGTTCTGTCTTTCTGTCGGACTGTTGCAGCCAGGAGATTCGCGGGATGTGATGGTAGATGTGTTTTATGTTTTATTAAAAGCGCGGCAAAGCAAGGAAGAACTGCATTCCGAGGAAGTCAAGAATAATGTCATGACTCTGCGGAAAGGTTTAGGCTTGCCCATGCTGGGAATAGCATCGTCAAACATCAGAAGACAGCTAAAAAGACTCAAAGACCTGCACCTGATAGAGACTAATGCTAACCTCTATCGGATAACTGAATTCAACAATCTGTCAGAAATCTTTGAAGAGAAGATTGAAAGCTTCATTTTAACTTCAGTGATCAGTAGGGTAAAAGATTATTTGCAGAAGATCGATGAAGAGTTTAAGCCAGGGGAAAGAAAAGAGTAAGTGGAGTACTCAGGCGTACGTGGAAGGTGTCCTTACAGTATACATTTCCAACCAAATAAATAGTTAAAAAGGATCGTTAGTCTTATCAGTGCTGTTTTTGTATGGGAATATTTAATGAAAAAAAGCACATTGCCTATCTCCGTGCGAAGGAAGAAGCCTGGAGAGCGCTGAGAGATCTTCCGAGAAGAAAAGACCTTCTTGAAGTAAGTTTCCCTGACGCACAATACACTATAGTTGATTCTCGGAAAGCCTTGGAAGACCTTGTTGGGGATGGACAGCTTATCGTTATATCTGGAGGATATTTTGGTGATGAAGGAAAAGGTAAATGGGGAAATAGTCTTGCTGAGCTTGTGGATGCAGTTTTACGGGATAATTCTGGCCCCAACACAGGACGGACGGCAGTAAAAAATGGCAAAGAATATGTTTTCCACGGCTGCCCGTCAGCTATTTTAGAAGGCCTCCCTTGTTTTATCGGTCCCAATACCACCAACGATCCGATTAGTTTATTGGAAGAGGAACTTCTTCCCCTGAAAAGAGATGGCATTTTCTACGATAAGCTACAGGTTGGCAATTTCAACATTATTACCCCATATCACAGGATAATGGATGTTCTCGGAAGCGGAATAAATGCCTCTACCGGCGTTGGCATGACTCCAGTGCATAAATCGGTTGCGGCCAAGACCTGCCCCCAGCTTGATGACTTGTTCGATACCACTGCTAGTTTGACTGAAAGAATTAAGAAAGATATGGACAACTACAGGGGTTTTCTCCATGCAAAAGGCTTAACACGGAAAAAAGTGGTTGAATTGCTGGAGGAAGCAAGGAAGCATAATCCTCGGGTTGTTCCTGATCATGTACTGGAATTTGCAAAAGCCCATCAGCAAGGAAATATAAATACGGCAATTGAATATATGGTTACTTCATACCAGGAAAAAGTTGTTGCTAATCCACTCTTCCCACAAAGAGCCGATGTGCCTTATGTCGTCAGGGAAATGCTGAAAGCTGGAAAGAAAATTCTCCTTGAAGGGACACAAGCATATTTCCTGTCGAGTAAAGTAGAACAGACGCACCGCAATGGAACCTCTGCAGATACGAGCGCTGCCGGAGTGATCGCGGATTCAGGGATACATCCAGCCAAGTACAAAACAGTCATCATCAACATACATAAGAATCCGTTCTCTACGCGGGTTGGCAGGGGAAATATTCCCGGCTCTTTTACAGATCAAAATCGTTTTGCAGAAGAAAAAATAACAAAGATAGCTGATTTTCAGGAGGCCTGCATTGATTTTGAGTCCATACATCAGCTTTATTTTCAATCAGTTCAAGATAATGGGATCTTAAAACACACACTATGCCACGATCCTACTGGAACTTATGAGGTAGGTGAAGCTTTGGCCATCAGTTCTTCTAGAAAATTCGGAGAGTGTGGAAGGACGACAAAGAAACCCCGTATTACCGGATTGTTTGATTGTGTATTAAGTGCTCAGTTAGCAGCTGCTCAGGGGCCGTATACTGTTATATCCTGCATGGATCGGGGGGATGATTGCGAGAAAGTAGGATTAGTGGTAGGACATGTTGTTCATCTGCCAGAGTCTGGCGACTTCAAGAAAGATAGTCAAGGCGCGTTTATTGACTCGAATGGTATCAAGTACAGAACAGGGACGGTCATTGGTCCTGGAGATCCAATACCGAGCAGTAGCAGCAATGTGTTGCACTACTGTCAGCCAATCATAAAAGTGATGGAGGGATGGAAACAGACTCCTATAAAAGGCTTGGAACCTGGAGACGAGTTGCCCCGAAGCGTTTGTGATTTTGTTGCTACAGTTGAACATCTTACCGGACTGGAAATAAAGGCTCTGGGCATTGGTCCAAGAAATGAGGATGCACTATATCTTAAAAGATCTTGAAAGAAAACCCAGTTAACAGCAAAAGATAAATTAATCGAAATAAAAATTGATTGAAAAACGAAAAATCTTGCAACCTAAATAATATCTTCTTCAGCAACAACAATGAAATCCCCGGAAGCGATAACTGCAGAAAAAGGGATTAAGATTTGGTTGTCTTTGGTTTTCTCTAATTCCATCCTGTCTGTATACGAGGTTGGATTCCTCAGCAAAAGATGGATCAACTCGCCTGAACCAACCTCAAAAATCAAATCCCCTACTTCTCCAAATTTCTTCCCGGATTTAGAAACTACTGTCTTGCCAAGCAGTTCCTTAGAGTAATTTTTTTCTTTTTCTTCCATGACCATTCACCCTCATTTTACCTTTGCGTATAATGATACTTCCTGTAGAGGAAGTGGATATATAAAGTTTACGGTGATAGATTATTCATAGTGAGCTAAAACATAGGGTTCGATGACTGCTTTAGACCATCCCTCCCCTACTAAATCAGCGATTATTTCCTGTTGATTAGCCCCTTTACTTGCCTTCTGTGTGATATATCGGTTGAGCTCAGAGATCTTAGTTGTATCTAAGAAGTACATTTCGTTCAGCGCTTTAACTGCTTCTATTCTGGAACGGGCCAACCCATTATCTTCATAGCTGAAGGTAGTTAGCCTTCCTGCAATTTCCTGCTCCAAAAGATAATCCATCCGCTCCAGTTCCTTATCCCGGCTGGGGTAGGCCTTTCCTTTCTGAGATCTTGTTATGGCAAATAACATTCCAACAACTAACAGCGCGACAAGAGTGATGATAATCAAGTAAATACTGTAATCTTTGGCAGCGCCGACTGCCTGCTGGAAGAATCCCTTGCCAACCAGCGGAAAGGGTTTCTCGACTGGAGCTGCTGGCGGCTGCTCAAGCTCTTCTGCAGGGATTTCTTCTTTGGGAATCTCTTCAGCTTCTTCAAGAACTGGTTTTTCTTCATCTTCAGGTGCTAGTTTTTGAGATTCCTCCACCGGAACAGGCTCAATTAGCTTGGGGATTAATTTGAAAGACATATTGCCCAGGGATGAAGTAGAGTGAAGATTTTGTAATTCAAGATCTTTGATGCCATCTTCGTTCACATCAAATTGCTCAGGAACGCCTTCCATCAAGATCTGGTTAATGATCACTGACGTAATCGTAACTCCAATCTCCCCTGGCTTAATGTTAGCGATGAGGATGGAATGCTCTACGCCTTCAAACAGGAACCTATAAATCTCCCCCCTAATAACCTTTTTAATTACTTCGCCTGCTGTCAAATTGAGGAAGTAGATCTTCTGCTTCCCGGCTGAGCCGCTGCCAGTTCCTCCACCTCCTACGTTGGTAGGGATATTATCCACATCAAGCGATATTGTTTCCGTGCTGTTCATGTTGTTAACGGTGTCGTTGGCAAACACCTTCACGGTAAGGCTGCCTTCTTCTAGTGTAGTGGTGTCAAGGTTGACGGTCCAAGTACCTGATGAATTTGAAGCGGTCCTGTTTACTGAAGTGATTCCCCCACTGAATTCAAAAATGACAGTATTCACCTCTGTAATGCTGTCCTGAACGGTAGCGCTAAAGTCCCGTGTTCCACTGATTGTTGCGCTATCGGAGGGCGCGGTAATGGTTACTGTCGGTGCAGTAAGATCAACAGTAAAGTTAATCGTTTCTGTGTTGTTCAAGTTCCCGGCAAAATCGTACGTGTACATTTGAACAACATGGCTGCCTTCTGCAAGACCGGAAACATTGTAGCTAGCAGCCCAGTAGCCGGAACCGTTTACGGCAGTAACATTAAATCCGGTGCCGGAAGAGTTATCAAACGCAAAGGTCGCATTCTTTACATCAGTTAAAGAATCTGGATCACGAAGACTTACATTAAACGTCTGATTGAAAGACCGGACACTGAAATTCTGGCCATTGGTAGGAGTGACTGGGGTGATGTTTGGGGCAGTGAAGTCCACGTCAAAGGTAATCGTTTCAGTATTATTCAAATTGCCGACGAAATCGTAGGTGTAAATCCTCACCACATGGCTGCCTTCCGCCAAACCGGAAACGTTATAGCTGGCAGCCCAGTAGCCGGAACCATTGACGGCAGTAACATTAAATCCGGTGCCGGAAGCGTTGTCGAAGGCGAAGGTTGCGTTTTTAACGTCTGTCAAAGCACCAGGATCACGCAGGCTGACGTTAAACGTCTGGTTGAAAGAGTTAACGCTGTAATTTTGACCATTTGCGGGAGTGGCTATGGTTATGTTCGGAGCAGTTCTATCGATGTCGATGGGGATAGTCCTGGTATTATCCACATTGTTTACTGTATCATTGGCAAAGACGGTAACAATATGGGTGCCTTCAATGATGGTGGACAGATTTACATCAGCTCCAAAATTATTGCTTGCATGTGCTGTGGCAGTAATGTTAAACGGAGTAGTATTGGTTGTAAACATAAAAAAAACTTTATCAATAGGGGACTCCGTGTCAGTAACACTGGCATTAAATGCTTGCAGGCCGCTGCTGAGGTTAGCGAAAAATGCTGGATTTACTATGATGACAATAGGAGAAGTTGAATCACGGATGGTTACTGTATTAGAGAACAACTGACCCCCATCATCATTACCATCATTGGGAGTGATACTAACATTCCACGTTTCATGCACTATTGTTTCAGCGCTGGCAATTTCATCTGTCCTATTGGCATAGAGGTTAAAGATCTGGTCTGCTGAAAGCGATCTGTTGAAAATCATCACCTCATCAATGGCGCCGTTAAAGTCGTTGTTTCCACCATGATCTAGTCCAATCTGAAGAGTTTGGCTGCTGTTGGCAGGAATCGCACCGGTTTTTGGCCCTGAACCATCTTCCACGCCATTCACATAAATCAGGATTTGCGAGCCGTCATAGACACCGGCAATATGTGTATAAGCACCGACAGGGAGTGTTGTGCTTCCTGAAATGGCTGAATTACCGATATTCAGCGCTGCCAGACCAAATATGAGGTTAAAGGCATAGCCGTCACTCCCTCCAAAAGATATTTTGTCGACTAGTGCTGCTGATTGGGATGCTCTCGGCTTCACCCAAGCGGCGATGGTGATTGTAGTCGGCGGGCGCAAACTGTCTGAGTCAGAGACATTAATGTGGTCATCAGTGCCATCAAACTCATACGCTCCGCGTCCATCAAATCCTCCCGTGGCATTCCAGAGAACATTTCCTTTTTCAGAGCCGTTATTTTTGAATCCGGAATAATCCCAAGCATTATTTGTTGCAGTTGAGTTAATCCCTTCAAAGGGCATGTTGAGAACGGTAATGGAGGTGCCGTTTCTATACCAGTTGAAGATATTTTTTACAATGTTCCCATCAGCGTCAGCAGTGGAAACATTATATGCAGTTAGGTTTGTGTCTGTCGCATTAGTTGCCGGATTGGTGGTGTTCAATATCGGCGTTCCCTGGGTTGGAACTGTTGCAATGCCAATGTTGCTGGTACCTATAACAGCTCCGGTGATAGAAGGTTCATGCAGTAGTAAACCACCCATAATCATCAAAAACAGAGCGAAGAAAAGAACTACCGCTACGATAATCTTTGTAGTTCCTTTCGTTGATTGTTTAGTTACCTGCATTTTTTCTTATACCGCACATATACCGTCCTGACGGTGCTGTATTTTTTGTTCAAGAGCGTGGAGATTCTGACAAAAGGTAACTTCAGTTCATCTTTGAGATAGGCAACTAATGATTCAAGAACGGCAAAATTCCTATCAGCAAAGATATTGTAAGGGATGCTTATGGAAGCATCAGAGCAATCCAATTCACCAGCTAATTTTGCTTTAGCTTTTTGATAAGTGGTATAGAGTGTGCTTTTTTTTCGCTTAAGAAGCTCAGAAATTTCAGTGATACTCAATCCTTGGACATCTTTCAGATAAACAACAATTGCTTCTAAGCCGGAAACGCCGGAACGGAAGACGGAGATCGGAAGCCCATTTTTTTGATGTAGTAGTTTTCCAAATATGTCTCGTTTTTCTTCTTCAGAAAGTGATGTAACTAAGTTGAAAAGTAATTCTGCTATCTGTTCTTTTTTGTGATCGTCCACGCTCTTTTTATGTTAAAGCAGGAAGTCCTTTTAAGGTTTGCTATTATGTAACTACTTATTCGGTCCATGTAACCTTAATATAGTATTATGTAGTCATTTAGTCTAAAACAGTAACTATTTATAGTTTCTCAATAATCATCTCTTCATGTGGACACACAATCTGGACCCAATCCTTTGGCATCTTGGCCCTCTCGAAATCCGCTGGTATGGATTAGTGTACGTGCTGGGCTTCTTCCTGGCAATTCTCTGGCTGAAATACCTACAACAGAAAGGGCTGATCCCCTTATCAAAAGAGGAAATCTGGGATTTTGTCTTCTATTTGATGGTGGGAGTTCTTGTCGGCTCAAGGCTCTTTATGATCTTTTGGAATCCAGAGATTTACCTTTTTCAACCCCTCAATCTACTTAAGATCTGGGAAGGAGGGATGAGTTTCCATGGCGGCTTTGTAGGGATAATTGCAGCTGCTTGGCTGTACTGCAGAAAAAAGAAGCTCAATTTCTGGAAGATGGCGGATGTCATGAGCATTCCAGCCATTTTTGCATTGGCTCTGGGAAGAATTGCTAATTTCATCAACGGGGAATTAGTAGGACGGGTATGGGATGGAAACTGGTGTGTAGTGTTCCCCGATTACGGCTCCGAGTGCCGGCATCCTAACATGATTTATTCTTTTTTCCAGCGTATGGCAGTCTTTGGCTGGCTATTCTTCCTGACCTTCTGGAAGGAGTTTAAGCCAGGGTTTTTGTTTTGGAATTTTGTCTTTTGGGAAGGGTTGGGGAGGATTATCGTTGATTTCTTTAGAGAAGATATTCTTTATGGTGGCTTCAGTCTGGGACAATGGTTTAGTTTGGTGATGGTTGTTATTGCGGTAGTTGCATTTGTGAAATATTATAGAGAGGATTGGAAGAAAGTATTCGGAAAGAACTAACCTAATTTCTTTCGCATCTTAGCTAATAAGATGTAATCTTCTTTGTTTCCACTGCCGTCTTTGCATTTTGCTTCCAAGTCAGCAAGCTCTTTTTTATGCTCTTTTTGTCTTTTTTCTAAGTCTCTTTTACTCATAGCCATGTTGGGTCACCTATTTTTAGAAAACTTTTGAATTATATAAAACCTATCTTAATGGCCTTCTAAATGTCCTTCGCGTCCTGGAAAAAACTATCAGTTCACGGAGATGGTAATTCTCTTCTTCTATAAGGTTTGCAGCTTTTTTCTCCGCCCTGTGCTTCACGAATTTGGTCGTGCAGACCATTGAGCTCAGCTACATATCGTTCTACGGAAGGCATAGCTGAAAGAACAGCAGCAACCTGCCTATCGGCCTCTCTTCTAAAGCCAGCATACATCTCTCCCACTACGCTCCCGCCAAAAAAATCAGCTGCATTAACTTTAAGATGAACCCCAAAAGGAGACTTCGTCCCTACATCAACCGGGTCGTGGTGCAATAAACTGCCGCCCAAGGAATTTCGAAAGTCAGGGTCAATCTCCGTAGTGTCAATCCAAGATGCTAAGCCGCTGATAGGGTGATTTAACTTTCCTTCTCTCGGGAAACTGAACAGAAGCTGGCTTGTGATGATAGTATAACTAGGAAAACGGAAATGCTGATATCCTACTAATGGAGATGGGAAATGATCTCGTAAAGCTTTGCTAATTTCTAACCCGGATCGAGTTTCCCAAGAGAAAGTGTGCGAGGCTAAGGATGAACGGAATTGTATCTCTCTTTCACGAAGCAGTTCTAGGTATATCCTTCTATCCATAGCCCTGGCCTGTTCTACTTCAGAATGGAACCCCCAGTCGTTCTTCCGATAGGCTTCGACAATTCGCACCTTCCCGTCATCAGGCAACCCCTGTAATCTTCGAGCGGCTTTCTTGACTGTTTCAAGATTCAGATTGTCAATTACAGAAGTAATAGCCTGGGCATGGTTTTCTTCCCCTTCTTGTAGTTCTATCTTCTGATCAGGTTCAGTCCCCTGTCCTTCAGCATCTCTAACCAGAAGATCAATAGACTCCAGAAGCGTTCTAGGATCAAACACATCATTGTGATCATCCCTCATCGTTAATCCCCTGCCTGTATATCCAAACCCTTCTTCGGAAGCAACGTAGAGCGCCCCATTGGCCTGAAAAAAGATTGGTTTAGAAGAACTGATCCTGTCCATGATGTTCAATAGTATGTCTATGGCGTATTCCATTTGCAGTTTTTATCAGCTTAATAATACAACTTATTCTCAGCCTTTTGCTCCCGATCCTTGACTGAGCCAGGCTTGTTGATTCTCGGCCTATTTGAGCCTGGATCCCGTCTCAAACTGATGTCAAGACTTCTCAAGAAAAGATTCATGCCTTCCTTCATGCCCAATGGCCCTTGCAGCATTCCTTCCACGCCAGGAGTACCGGTAAAAACAATAAGTCTGTCGGAAATGTAATCCAAAAACATCAAGTCATGGTCAACAACTAAAACAGTTATGTCCCTCTCCCAGGCGATGTTCTTGATTATTTTAGAGATCAATAACCGCTGTTCAATATCTAGATAGGCAGACGGCTCGTCGAGAAGAAATAACTCAGCCTCCTGGGCGAGGCAGTGGGCGATGGAAACACGCTGCAGCTGCCCGCCGGAAAGCTGGGATAACTTCTGCGTAAACAGGTTTTCCAGATCCAGCGGCTTGATCAACTGGTTGCTGTAGCGCTGAACTGCCTTGTCGAGAAATTCTGCAACCGTCAGCTCTGAATCTGTCTCCAGATACTGTGGCTTATAGGCTACTCTTACCTTTTCAACAACCTCGCCGGAATCAGGCTTGATTAAACCGGCAAGAATCTTGATAAATGTTGTTTTCCCAATTCCATTTTCTCCTAAAATACCGACAACTTCGTTCCTGTATAAAGCTCCTCTTCCTGTGCTGAGCGTGAAATTTCCCAGCTTGCTGTGTAGCAGGTCCCAGGAGGTGAGATGCACCGGGAGTGATTTTTTAGAGTCCTGCGCCGCTTCGTACTTGATGGCATGATCCCGGAAGCGGACATTTTCCTCTTTCAGAAAACCATCCAAAAAGGCGTTGATGCCTTCCCGTGCTGCTTTCACGCCGGAAAAAATTCCAAAGACGCCCTCATGCCCATAGACTATATTGATCAAGTCAGCCATGTAATCCAGGATAATGAGGTCGTGTTCTATCACCAGAGTAGCGGTATCAGGAACAGCTAAGGAACGGATAAAATGTGAAACATTAATCCGCTGCTTAATGTCCAGAAATGATGAAGGCTCATCAAACAGGTAGACGTTGGCTTTTTTAAGAGCTGCAGCA
>DATDYP010000013.1:0-25793 GCA_035288985.1 Candidatus Nanoarchaeia archaeon | reverse complement strand
TCTTCGCTATTCCAATTATATCAATATCATTAGCCTGTTGCGTAGAGGTTACAATACTCCCATATAAAATAAGAAAATCCACTTCTTTTTCTAATTCTGCAAAATTAACTCTCCATCTTTTCTGTTTGATTGATTCTTCCGTTAAATAAAGAGCAAGAGCTTTCTCTACAATTATGTTATCCCATTTGAGATTTACCGTATATGTGCTTGTTTTTCCAACGCCAACAGGGGCTAAGACAAGATATTCTCTTCTTTCTAGCTTTTTAAGAAGTTTCCACACTCCCACGCGACTTATTTTGAGTTCTCTGGCCAGAGAAGTAACCGTGTGCGTCGCAGAGAAATCTTTAAGTAAGGTTCGTAGCAAATCCTTGTCCATATTTCGTTCTATTTCCATATTGTTAACAATTATTAACCTAATATTAATAGCACTATTTAAGCTTTTCTATTTTGATTGCTTGAGCGACCGAGATTCAGGTTAAAGCAACAACAAAAATCTTATAAACCATTAAAGTATTTCTGGTGTATGAAAAACAAGTGGCTGATGTGCAGTTTACTTCTTCTGCTCACTATTCCTTTTGCCGCTGCCGGATTCATGGATACTGTCGGCAGCGTCTGGCAGAAAATTCTCTCCGTTGGCTCCCTCAATTTTCTCGGTGTTTCCGGAGTGCTGCCATTAACACGGATTTTGATCGGTGTTTTTGTCTTTACGGTTGTCTTTGCGACAATTACTGTCTTAGGCGGCCAGGCTAGAAACCAGACTCCATTCAATCTCTTTAACCGGGCTCAGGCCATGGTTGTGGCAGCAGTAATTGCAATCATTACAGTTATCTTTCTTCCTGCGGAAGTGTTACTAGCAACAGGAACGGGCTGGGCTACGGCAGTAGCCTTACTGCTGATCGGCGGGCCAATCGTAGGATTAGGGTATCTGTTGGTGACATATCCTGAAGGCGAGGAAACGAAAGGAACGGTGCTTATCAAGCTGGTCTTGTGCATGCTCTTATTCTGGATCTTAAGCGCCATGAAAAATGCGGCGGTGATCGGATAATGGCACCAGTACTCTTTGAACCAGTAGTAGCCAGCGTGGCAGAATTCATCGATTGGACGCTGACAATAGTCAGCATCATGATCATCTGGTATGTGGTAAAGTTCTTTATGGTCGCTCCGCCTACAAAAGAAGAAAAAAAGAAGAAGGAAGAAGAATGGGAACAGCGTGGCGCGAAGATGCGTGAATATCTCGGCGGCAAGCTGGAGGATCGAAAAAAACGGGAGGAAGCGGCTAAGAAGAAAAAAGAAGACGACCAGAAAGCAGCTGCTGAAACTAGCCAGAAAAGACAAAAGAAGGATCGTTTGAGACCTGCCAAGAAGACTCTCGTTGATGCTGTTAGAGCCGCTGATGAAGCGCTTGATCTGATCGGCAGGGCCAAAACCAGCGCTGACCGCGACAAAATCATGGGACTGTTTAAAGATTTCAATGATGAGATGCAGCGTACCTGGGGCAATTTACGCTCGCTTCGAGGGACCCTGGAAGGAGATGAGCGCGAGAAAATCAATGAGCTGGTTGCTGAAGCAGAAGCAATACGGGACTTTGTTAATAATAATTTAAGGAAGAAACTGCCTAAGATGAGCTCTGACTTCTTGCAAAAAGTTCAATCAGCGGGAATTGCTGGTCATATTAAAACCGTTCGTGGCATGTGCCATAATTTGTGGAAGAAGATAGAAACGTTGCATCAATGAGTTTGTTTGTTAATTCTACATTTCTATAAGATCCTTAAGAAGTTACCGTAAAGAATTCCTATTCCAACTTTACTTTCTTGCCCAGAGCCTGTCCAGGCAGGCCTTTATCGGCAAAAATAGCACGTACATTTCCTGTCCGGCCATGCAGTGCGGATACTTTTCCCTTGATTTCCTTTCCGGCAGGAGAGGTCCAGGTGACGTTTTTGCCTACTGCTTTCTTAGCTCCTTCTGCGGTATCAGCTACTTTGAGTATCATCTGTTTTGGATTGACATGATGCCTTCCCTGCCTGAAATGTACGACTGTTGCTTCCATGAGTGGCTGGGAATGGTGTATATTTATAAGGTTTTTGCCTAAACAATGGTAGCTTGGATGCCTTTTATGCTTTCAAAGTCATTATCGCAGGTTATTAAATGATAATTTCCTTGTAAGCACATTCCAGCTATTAAAATGTCCATTTTATTTACTAACCTGCCTTTTCCTCGGAGGTGTTTTTCTATCACAGAACTATGCAGAGCGGATTCTTTTGAAAATTCAGCAATTGATACTAATTTTAAGAGTGTTTCTATTTTCTCAATTTCTTTTTCTTTCATGCCCACAAAAAGTTCGTGCAGGGTGAAAACAGTAATCGTAATAGGTTCTTCAGCTATCAGAGCCTGAATTTTCTTTCCCTTATCAGTCGCATAAAGGATCTCAATAAAGGCGCTAGTGTCCAAACAATAGTTGGTGGCGTTTTTCGGCATCTTTAGAAAACTCCCCTCTCCATTTTCTGGTCTTTTCCCTTGCTTCTGTAGCATCTCCGCTAAGAAGTCCAAAAAAAGTATTTACGGTACACTTTCTTTCCCCAAGGCGTAAGAAAAGGTTGCTGAAACTTTCTTCTCCTCTTTTCAGGCCTTTAATTAATTCATATGCATCTTCCGTCACGGTGATTGTTTTTGTAGTCATGTTTATGTTTATGTTTAAACATATATTTAAAGATTTCTACAGTAAGGCACACAAATAGTTAAAAACAAATCAATTGTATTTTTGGTAATGACCAAAGGCCAGGTGGTTTCCGGAGATTTTTCTAAGATAGTGGCAAGAGTAAAAACAGATACTTCCCTGGAAATAGGGGAGTTAGTAGTCATCGACAATCAGCAGGAAAAATTCATTCTTCAGGTCTTTGACCTAGTCTATGGCAGCCAGATCTCCCAGCAGAATCTGGAAATGGTGGCCGGGATGAATCTGGAAGAAGGAAGCTTTTCGGTCATGGATGAGAAGCTGCGCAATTATCAGCTGGCTCTGCTCAAGCCAGTTCTTACTCTTGCCAATGGCAGCAAGATGTGTAAAAAGCTTCCCTCGTTCTTTTCTACAGTGCGGGAAATTACTAAGGAGGATTTATCCTTCATCACCAAGCCCTTGCATCCCCTCTTTTTGGGAAAATTACGCAGCGGCAGCAAGGAGCTGGATTTTGATATCCTGCTGCCCGGAAAAGATGTTCTAAGCCATCACGTCTTAATTCCTGCAAGCACGGGAAAAGGAAAATCTAATTTGATGAGTTGTATTTTATGGGATGTGCTGGAAAAGGACTATGCCGGAATGCTGGTATTAGATCCACATGATGAATATTATGGTAGAACTGGATTGGGATTGAAAGATCATCCTGCTGCAAACAGGGTAAGTTACTATACTCCGGTAAAGCCTCCTGTAGGAGCAAGAACACTGAAAATCAACATCAATAAACTGAAGCCGGATCATTTTCAAGGAGCTATTGGATTGACTGATCCGCAGCGGCAATGTTTGCAGGTCTATTACAAGAAATTTGGCCGTAATTGGATCTTAAGTTTGCTGAAAGAAGAGAGGATTGAAAATGTACGTTTTCATGAAGATACCATTGCTGTCGTCAAAAGGAAATTAATTTCCTTGTTAGGATTGGATTTTGATGATGGACAGCTTTCCTGCCAAGGGATTTTCGATACAATTGCCGGCGAGAATACCCTGGCAGAAATGTGCCATGATTTAGAGCAGGGAAAAATGGTGATTATCGATACCAGTTATTTTTCTGGAGCAGTAGAAATATTGATCGGCAGCATGGTCACGACTGAAATTTTTGAACGATATAAGTATTACAAGCGAATGGGACAGCTAGACCTGAAGCCGGTTGTTTCGGTAGTTTTGGAAGAAGCACTGAGGGTGTTAGGAAAAAATGTGTTGGAGCAGGGCAGTAATGTCTTTGACACCATCGCGCGTGAGGGAAGGAAGTTTAAAGTAGGTTTGATTGCCATCACCCAGCTGCCGTCGGAAATACCAAAGCCAGTATTAGCCAACATGAATACAAAAATTATTTTGGGTATTGAAATGGGTTCTGAACGGCAGGCGGTGATCGAATCCTCTCCACAGGATTTAAGTCAGGATAACAGGAATATCGCTTCCTTAGATAAAGGGGAAGCGTTAGTGACTTCTGTTTTCACTAAGTTTGCAGTGCCGGTGAAAGTGCCATTGTTTTCTGAGTTTGTGAAGAGGAGCAAGAAGGAGAGTATTGATGTGGGTTATGTTGGGTTTGGATAGTGAGATACAAAACTCTTAACCAAAGAATTTCATAAGAATTCAACTATAGAAACATAGCGTTGAAGTCTTCTTTTTTCCCTTGCAGGAGCTACTACTCGATGTTCCACAGCTTGGAGTCCTTCAAGCCCGTAAGGGAAGTCTGCCCACTCTCCAGGTAAGAAGAGTGCAGACCCTTCTTCTGGCGAAACTGCCTCCCATTTCTCCGGAGCAGTTAAGATCTCTAATCCTTCAACAGTAGCTGGAGGCAGTAAGGTACAGAAATGGTGGTGGTGTCCTTTCAGCCGTACTTTTTCAGAAGAAAAAAATGTATCAAACCAGGACATAGGATCGTATCTCTGAAGATGGAGGCCGGATTCTCTTTCATTAAATTTCTGTAGAGCCTTGTCATTCTCAAAATAGTTTGCTAGCGCTTTAACCACAACCAGGGCAATGTCATTTAAATTTTCATAGACTATTGATAAGGACTCCTGAAGGGCGGGAAATTGGGATAATTCATCATGTTGAGAGGGTTTATAGCGTTGAAATATGTTTCTTCTACTCTTAGGATCACGGACGTAGTTTCCGTATTTCTCTCTGTCCGGAGAATCAAAAAAAAGACCTATCTCTTGATAAAGTCTGGTGAGGGCATCTTGATTTACACCCATTAAAGATACTGCTTTTTCATGCTCTACCGCAGCTCCAAATTCTGATGAAAAACTTTGAGGATCTCTTTCGTATGCCGCAATGTCAAATCGTGATGGTCTAAACATGTTGAATCAATTAAAAGATTCTTTTATAAAATTATCTTTGCAAAATCTTGTCCAACGTCGTCTTGGCCGTTCGCTCCGCCAATTTCCCGATGTTTTGCCGCTGATTCTGCGATTGATTCTTGATAGAAATTGGATCTTAACTTTCTCTTACGTGCTGGGAAAAGAAACTACTTTTCCGGCACGCCGAAGGGATAGTTTTCCCTTCGAGCGAATGGCATTGCGTCGCTCACTCTTGGCCTAGACGACGATGTTGGCAATAATTATATAAACACTCTTCTCTTCCTTCTTTCCATGAAACACAGCATCCCAGTGATCGTCGTTCTGTTAACGATGTTCCTGCTGGCGCAGTTCATCGGCCTCTTTGTGCTGTATAAGAACATTGATGTTGTGAAAAGCTCAGAAACAGGAAAGACAGAATTTAAAGACCTTCCCATCGGGGAACGGCCGCCTCTTGAAGAAAAAACGTCATTTGTCTCGCTGCTGATCGCGGTCCTTATCGGCACAGTTTTGCTGCTGCTGTTGATAAAATATAAATTATTGATAATCTGGAAGATCTGGTTTTTGCTGGCTGTGGTTTTCGCGTTAACTATCGTGCTGGGAACATTTGTCCGACTAGAAGTCGCTTTTCTTGCCGCGCTCATCGCCGGGCTCTGGAAACTCTTCCGGCCGAATTTCTGGATACATAACCTGACAGAATTATTTTTGTATGGCGGGCTGGCGGTAGTCTTGGTTCCTTTGTTTAATCTGTTTTCGGCGGTGATCCTGCTTCTGGTCATTTCCGGCTATGATGCTTATGCGGTCTGGAAATCAAAACATATGATTACCATGGCTAAGTCGCAGGCAAAAGCAAAAATGTTTGCCGGCTTGTTGATTCCCTACAAAATAAAAGGAATGAGTGCCAAAGGATCCAGCACCGGGAAAAAACAGCTGCCTGCAGGAGCAGCGAAATTGCGTAAAGTGAGAACTGCTGTCCTTGGCGGCGGAGATATCGGGTTTCCCTTGATTTTTGCCGGAGTGTTATTGAAAGAACTGGGCGTATGGCAAAGTTTGGTTGTTCCATTTGGTGCGGCATTAGGGTTGTGTTTTTTATTATGGAATGGTAAGAAGGACAGATTTTATCCGGCCATGCCTTTTATCTCAGCAGGCTGTTTTGTAGCGCTAGGAGCGGTATTGCTATTAGGAAAGGTGGTGTAGAATATGGCTAAATCTTTTTCAAAAAACAAGTTCAATCAGGAAAAGTTCGACGTCGTAGAAATTATTAAAAGTGAAATAAACAAGGTTGAAGAAACGCTCAATAAAGTAGATGACTTCTATAAAAAAGACCTGCGCAGGCTTGACCGCCTCTCTGATAAAATTGCCGAGGTAGGAGGCAGCTGGGGATTTATTTTTAGTTTCTTGCTGTTTATGGCTTTCTGGGTGATTCTTAATGCCGTTGTTCTCATAAAAAGGCCCCTCGACCCGTATCCTTTCATCCTGCTCAATTTAGTGTTATCTACCTTAGCTGCTCTTCAGGCTCCCGTTATCTTGATGAGCACCAATCGGTCATCCAGGCGTGATCAGGCCAGGCTGGAAATTGATTTAGAGAAAGACCTGCGGGATTTGCATATCGATCAGCATTCGCATACTATCCTGCTGGCGCTGCACAATGATATGAAGAAAGTTAAACAGAAACTGGGATTGAAGTAAGATTCTTTCTGATGTTTTGTGTTCTTTTGCTGTTCAGACAAAACCTTTCACAGGGCCCTTATACTGCTGTCCATAAGGTTCAGGCGTTATCTTTAATCCATCTCTGGCTGCGATCGTCTGCACACCGGTAATCCTTTGCACCTGTCTAGCTTCTTCTATCGGATCAGCTTTGAGCATCTCCGTTCCGAAATGCGTTAAAATGGCCAGCCGCGGCCGTACTGTGGAGATGATGTGGATGGCTGCATTGGTATCTAGATTCATGCCAGTTCCCTTCTCTCCAGGATAAGGAACGTTGAGAATGACAATGTCTGATCCTGCCATCTCTTCAAGAAGTTTTGGTGTCAGTTTAGTGTCTCCGCTATAGGCAAGGGTAAATTTGGGGCAGAAAAACTTGAAGCCAAGAGCAGTAGGATCAGTATGCTCAGCTGACAAGGCGTTGATTTCCACCAGCTCGATGCCTACTTTATGGTTTTTTTCCAGAGGGATGACTTTCTCCAATAAATTTTGATGATATTTTGTCAAAAAAGGATGACTGTCTTCTTGACTCTGCAGCACGGACTTGCTGCCCATGACCACTCCTCGATGTTCGATTCCGCCATGCGTCATGGCATCGACCACAGCATTTAGATCATTACAGTGATTAATATGATTATGGGAGACAAGCACAGCAGTAGTATGCTGCAGGCTGATTCCATATTCCTTAGCTTTTAGCAGTGATCCTGGACCGGGATCGATATGGAACTGCAGGTCTTCTACCTCTAAAACGATCCCTCCAGAGGAGCGCAGCTGCTTGCTGGCAACTGCAGAACTGCCTGCTGTTCCTAAAAACGTGATTTTTGACATAAATCCACCTTTTCGCTTTTGGGCGTTTTTGCTTAATAAAGATTGTTATGCTCAAAAACTACTCTTCCACAATTATTTTAAATAACGCTTTTTCTGGTCTTTACTTATGAAGAGATTACCTGTTGCGCCAGAACAAGTCCTTTTAGCAGGGCAAGCTCTCGTTTTCAGGCGTGCTGAAGGAGACATGGAACGCTATTTTGCAGTTTATCATTCCGGAGGGGATGGCCTTGGTTTGCGAAGTATTGATGGCTGCATGGGCATTTCTGATTTATCGTACTGGCTTGCCGAGGATCTTTCTGTTACAAAGCCAATAAACAGCAACAGTACTCGTCGTGATGGGGATTATGTTGAATCAGGGTTAGGCGAGGTAGAGTTTGTCGATCTATGTGAGGAATTTTACAAACGACGCAGGGAACGTGCACGTTTTATGCCGGCAGTTTCTGTAGTCGGTGAGCCGACGCAGGTTCTTCTTCATGGGCAGGCACTTGTTTCGGTCAGCACTTTTGAAGATGGCGGTGCCGTTGGACAGAAACAGTATTCAGCCCTTCACATTTATCAATCGGGAAGGGAAACTGAAGTTGCACATATCGGTCCTGCTTATAGTCTTCTTGATTTTGTATCCTCTCTTGCTTGTGAAGAGTCAATTACTGGACTGGTCAATAATCAAGCTGAGGTTCGAAGAGGGATTGGTGTTACATCCGGGCTTACTCCGGAGGAATTTTCTGAATTGTGCAGGCTCTTTCATAACCTTTAAAAACGAAGTTCTAACTTGTTAATGTATGTCTAATAACAGCAATTACCAGCCTATTTTCATCCTGCCTGAAGATACAAAAAGAACTACCGGCAGGGATGCGCAGCGGAATAACATTGCTGCTGCCAAAGCAGTCGCACAGACAGTCAGGACAACGCTCGGACCAAAAGGCATGGATAAGATGATCGTTGATTCTCTTGGCGATGTTATTGTCACCAATGACGGTGTCACGATCCTGGAAGAGATGCAGATTGAGCATCCTGCTGCCAAGATGGTAGTTGAAGTTGCCAAGACGCAGGAGAGTGTTGTTGGTGATGGAACTACCACAGCAGTCGTTCTGGCTGGAGAGCTGCTTAAAAAAGCAGAAGATCTTCTCGATCAGGAGATACATCCTACGGTTCTGGCTAAAGGTTATAGATTGGCGGAAGTGCAAGCCCAGCGGATCCTGCATCAGCTTGGAGAAAAAGTTTCTCTGGAAAGAGAGAGCATCCTCAAGAATCTTGCTGTCACGGCCATGACTGGAAAGGGCGCGGAGACGAATAAAGAGTATCTGGCAGAATTACTGTTATGTGCAGTCAGGCATGTCGCAGTGAATGGAAAATTTGACCTAGATGATATTAAAGTAGAGACTATTGTCGGCGAAAGTGTTGATAAAAGCGAATTAGTACAAGGTTTAGTGCTGGATAAGGAGAAGGTGCATGCTTCTATGCCTCAGCAAATGATGAATGCGAAAGTTGCCCTGCTGGATGCGTCTTTAGAGATTAAGAATACGGAAATTGATGCCAAGATCCAGATCACCGATCCGATGCAGTTAAACATGTTTTTAGATCAGGAAGAAAAAATGTTGCGAACCATGGTGGAAACCATTGCCGCCACCGGTGCAACGGTGTTATTCTGCCAGAAAGGCATTGATGATCTGGCCCAGCATTTCTTGGCTAAGAAAGGGATATTTGCCGTGCGCAGAGTGAAGAAGAGCGATATGGAAAGATTGGCCAGAGCGACCGGCGGGAAGATTGTCAGCAATTGGAAGGAGCTCAATATCGGCGATTTAGGAACTGCCGGAGTAGTTCGGGAAGAAAAGATCAGCGATGAAGAGATGATTTTTGTTGAGAAATGCCCGAATGCGAAAGCTGTTACCGTATTGCTCCGTGGTGGAACTAGTCATGTGGTTGAGGAGATCAAACGCGCTGTGACAGATGCATTAGGCGATATTGCGGCTGCCTTGCGTGATGGCATGGTAGTTGCTGGCGCCGGTGCGACGGAAATGGAGCTGGCAAAAGAGCTTCGCAAATATGCAGGAACGTTACGCGGCCGTGAGCAGTTGGCAGTACAGGCTTTTGCAGAAGCGATGGAAGTTATTCCTCGAACTTTGGCAGAAAATGCGGGTTTAGATCCGATAGATGTTCTTACTCAATTACGATCTGCGCATGATAATGGACAGGCAAGGGCCGGCGTGAATGTCTTTACCGGCGGAGTGATGGATGCGTGGCAGGAAGGAGTGATTGAGCCGTTGAAGGTTAAGACTCTGGCTTTATCTTCTGCCGCCGAAGTGGCGGAAATGATCCTGCGCATTGACGATGTGATCATGGGCAGAAAACAAGAGATGCCTCGAGGAAATATGGATATGGGGATGTGAAGTTACTTAGCGTTCCTAAAATAACTTTATAAGCCAAAACATTTTTAACTGTATTCCTTTAACTAATTACCAATGAAGGTTTCCAATACCATAACGCTATTCCACCTTGTTATCCTGCCGTTTCTGCTCTACTCAATTTACAAGTCCTATCCTTTTGTTGCGCTCCTGCTTCTGTCTGTGTATATTTTGCTTGATGTCCTTGAGGTTGTAGTTGTCAAGAAGAGAGTGAGATCGTTCATCCATCCTTTTCTGGATAAAATCATTGTCTTTACGTCCTTGTTTATGTTTACGATAGTCGGCTCATTCTCTGTACCCTTCTTGTTCCTCTTTCTTCTCCGGGATATCATTGTCGGCATCATCCGTATTCTCGCTTCCAGGGATGACTTACCCATCCGCGGCGAATGGTACGGGAAGACCATAACTTCATTGCAATTCGTCCTGGTCTTTGCTATCTTGCTCCAGAATCTGGATCGGAAAATTTTATTGGATGTAGGAATCTTCCTGTTAACTCTTGCTATCCTTTTCGTGGCTGCACTTTCCGTAGCCCAGTACGGATATGTGTACTTGACTGGATTGCGCACGCGACGAATACACGGCCGGAAGATCGAACGAGAAAAGATGGTCATTCTTGCCAACAAAAAGTCTGGCGGGTACAAAAATGTCTACCGGAGAAGGCTTCTGAACGTTTTTTCAAAGAAAAGAAACGCTCCCATCATTTACCTGCCTGAGAATAAAAATATGTATTTTGGAATTGATGCGAAGATCAGAAAGTATAAAGAAGTGGTCATCGCTGGCGGGGACGGCTCTTTTGAAGGAGCTTTGAATACCCCAGCCTTACAGCAAAAAAGTTTAGGATTCTTTCCTCTTGGTGCTGGGAATTCGTATTATTCTTATTTTTACAAGGGAAAACGCTTTGAATATCTGCGCTCCCGCTTTACCTTCCAGGAAGTGCTGCTGGACATTCTTGAATTAGAGTGGGATAAAGGCAAGGTTGAAACGACGTTTTTAGGTATCGGTGTTGATGCGGAAGTTGCACGAAGGATTAAAGATAAGAAACACCATACCTTTTCCGACTATTTTATGTCCAGCACAAAAATTGCTTTTTCTGATTATAAGGTTCACTATGACTTAGAGTGTGAGGCGGATGGAAAGAAATACCGCTGGAAGAATGCGATAAACCTAATCATAGGAAAAGTCCCCTATATCGGCTTCGGGCTTCGTTCTGTAGTCGGGGAAGTTGATGATGCTGACGGGTATATTTTAGGCACCGCCTGTGTCAGCAGTCATTCGCCGTTTTTCAATAAAGCTCTGCGCCTATGGGCAATAGTCTTAACTCAGATGGGGCTGGAAAAGCCGCCATTGGTGTCGTTGAAAGGAAAGGTTTTCACGATCAGGAGCAAGGAGCCGTTTCCGCTGCAGGCAGGAGGGGAGTTTTTAGGGTATACTTCCTATGCTCGAGTGAGGGTTAAACGGCAGCAGAAAGTATTGATGATATATAGATAATGTTTAAATAACTGTTTTTCTTTATTTTTGTCGTGGGCAACTCCAAGCCGGTTACGCATGCTGCATTGTTCATAGGCGGTGCAGTCGGAGCGCAAGTGATGGAATATGTCGTCCATAATTATCTTCTTCACCGATTAGGTGAGAAAAAGGATAGTGTTTTCCATTTCCATGTTGAACACCATCAACGCGTTAGCATCTATAGCACCGATCCAATTTATTCCAGTATGGTTAGCGCCGATCTTGATCGCGTTAAGGAAGCAGCAATGCTGTTTACACCGACTGCACTGCTGGATGCCGCCTTGATTAAAAGATATCCAGCTCTTGCTGCAGGACTTACTTTTGGTTCCTGCCTCTATTTCTTTGGCCATGCTCTCGGGCATAAGTATCCAGAGCTGGGCTGGAAATACTTACCAAATCACATGCTGCACCATTTTGACGATCCGCACGATAATTATGGTGTTACTTCTGGCTTGGTCGATGGGATAGCTAGACGGTTGCGCGGTGAATCTCCTCTCACAAACGAGGAAAAGGAGGCCATCAAGAACAGAAGTTTGCGCAGGTATCATGAACGAAGGTCCCAGCTAGAGAAGGCTGTAGAAGAACGTCAGGCGGAACAGCAAAAAATGAGAAGGGAGTTCGGCGAAAAGATCGTCATGGGTGTCTTCAACGCAGTCCTGGATGGGGTAGGACAGGTTGCCGCGAAAAGGTGGACGTTGGAAAGATTGGTGGGAAAAGCCCGTTCTAGGATTTCTTCATAAAAAGCTCACAAAAAAGAACAATTTTTATAAAAGACTGTAAAATGTAGGGCTTATCATGGCTGCTGTAGTTCAATGGTAGAATGGGGGACTGTGGTTGTCTCAGCAGGCATCCCCAGACCGGGGTTCGATTCCCCGCAGCGGCCCTTTTTTGGTCTTTAACCTGGTTTGTCTGGAATGGTAGAGAAAGCCACCCTGGCCGTTCGCTTCGCGCTTTTATCTACATGATTAGGTATTAGTTTTGTAGTTAAGATCGTGGAAAAGCGCCTACCAACAGTTCTTCGAATCGTTGTTCTCAGCTCACCTCGTGGCCAGGCGGGCGGCTTTCCGGACAAGACTCTTTAACCACATTCTTTATATAGGAGAAATCCTTTTCTTCTGCTATGGCGATAGATAGTCTTGCTCCTATTTTGTCCGGCTTTGTGGCTCTTTCAGCTTCGGTTGCCGCTTTAGCTGGCATCGTAGTGTTACAAGCATTTTTTCATGACAAGCTCAAAAATCTTTTTGATGATGCCAATTATTTCATCTTCTTTTTCCTAGTTGCTGGGTATGTGTTATACGCACTAGGTGAAGTATCTTTCTACCTGACCTCTGTCGTTTTCCAGGATACCGGCCTTATCGGAATCCATGACCTCTACTGGCCGAGTGGTGCTTTCCTTATTTTGGCTTCCTTTGTAGCCTTGGCAACTGTTCTTTTCAAAGCTCAGCCGCATAGCGGTAAGTTGGGAACGATGCTGATTACAGGCAGTATCCTTGTCGCCTTTGTAGCTGCGATCGTATTCGGGCTGGTTGGCGCTCAAAGCCAATATTTTTTTGGCTATATCTTCCCGATCATGAGCGCGCTGATCGTCTCTGCAGCTTTAAGTGTGATTCTCTTTTTCCGTGAAGTAGGCGGTTTTCGTCATGTTCTGCTCATCTTTTTCTTTGCCAGCTGTGCTATTCTTGTCGGTGATATTTTCTTTCACTACCATAATGCCTGGGGCGGCTATGGTGCGGTAGGATTTATTACTGATATCTCTTACCTGGCAGGGTACATCTTAAGTTTGTTCGGCTTTATCACCATGCGCCTGCAGATGCATTCGCTGGCGTTTAGGAAGTGAAAGGTAGTGCAGTTCTAACGATCTTCTGCAAAAGATTTAAATAAAAACAGTCTTTTTATGAGGGTATGGCAACAACTACACGGGTTGATTGTATTCATTGTCAGTGATTTTAGTAGTTGCCCGAATATTCTTTTGAGTGAAAATAAAGTTCTAGATAATTCTAGGTTCTTTCATCATCGTTAGGGCCTATGCCCCCAGCATTGTTTTTTATGCTTGCCGTAGTGTAGTCGGCAGCACGCTAGACTGTGAAATGATTGCAGATCTCTAGAAGAAGGAGTTCAATTCTCCTCGGCAAGCCTTAACGTCGACTGGACGATAAACAGGGAGAAGAAAAAATGAATCAAAAATTTGACACAAAAGAAGTAAACGTGGAGGCTAAGGTACAAAAAGGTACTGGTGGTCTTCATTTCTCTAGTTGAGAGAATAAAAAATGAAAGATACCTGGATAATGATACCTTGACTCCAGAACTGGAAGAGGAATTACAACAAGTTCCAGGGATAATTGTGTACGATTTTGGAGATGGTATGAGGACTTATACCTTAGAAGGAATGAATTATATCTAACCCAGTAAGATATATAAATGTACAAAACTTATGGAGGATACTAAAATGGAAATACAAACTGCGAAAGGGGTAAAGGATCTGCCGCCTGAAGAGAAAATACTGAAGAATAAAGTAGTGAATACAATCACCAGAGCTTTTGAACTATACGGTTTTGCTCCGTTAGAAACTCCTATCTTAGAACGATATGAAACATTGGCGGCAAAGTACGGTGCAGGTGTAGAAAGCGATGCCTTAAAGGAAACTTTCAAGTTGAGTGATCAAGGTGGGCGGCAGTTGGGATTGCGGTTTGAATTTACCACTTCCTTAGCCAGGTATGTGGCCCAAAATTCCAGCCTTAAAATGCCATTTAAAGTGTATCAAGTTGGAAGCGTCTTTCGTGACGGGCCTATTAAAGCTGGCCGTGAGCGGGAGTTCTGGCAAGCAGATGCCGATACGATCGGAACATTGTCCATGCTTGCGGAAGCGGAACAGATTTCCTTGCTGGTAGATGTTTTCCGGCAATTAAATTTTAAATTTGTGGTCAAGGTGAATAATCGTAAGTTAGTGAATGGCATTCTGATGCAATCCGGCATTACTACAAAGCAGAAAGAAGTGATGATTGCTATTGACAAATTAGACAAGATTGGGAATGCAGGTGTTGGTGAAGAATTAAAACGATTAGGTTTTGATAAACGTCAGATCACTAAATTAATAGGCTTTTTATCTATAAAATATACTCTCTCTTCTCTTTCAAAAGTAATCACTGCTCCAGAAGGAAATGCTGGCGTTGCTGAGTTACAAGAGTTATTTGGTTATCTTAAAGCGATGGGTGCAGATAAAAATGTTGAATTGGACCTTACTTTAGTCAGAGGACAGGCCTATTACACCGGAACGGTTATCGAAGCCTATCTGAAAAACAGCACTATTACATCTTCCATCGCTGCCGGAGGCAGGTATGACCAAATGATTGGAAATTTTGCTGGCGGGGGAAGGGAGATCCCTGCTGTTGGCGTTTCCTTTGGCATTACACCGATCATGGAGCAGATGAAGGCGCAGAATAAACTGGAAGAACGAACGCCGGCAAAAGTCTTGGTGATCCCAATAAATGTTGTTGGTGAAGCTTTGAAAATCGCACAAGAGTTACGAGCCAGCGGGATTCCTGCTGATTTTGCTCTCGGAAAAAAAGGCGTGAGCAAGAACTTAGAGTATGCTAATGCTCTTGGAATAAAATACGTTGCTATTGTCGGTGAAGAGGAATTGAAAAAGAAGAAGGTCTTATTGAAGGAGATGAATTCCGGAACTGAGCAGATGTTGTCGGTGAAGGATCTGGTCAGGAAGTTACAGTGAATAAAGAGAAGTCTCTGAAAATTATTGGAATTAGTGCCGTGGTGGTGCTAGTATTGAATATGATCCTGTTTGCTTTGAGATTGATTAACGGTTTGGTGTTCTGGGGAATTATTATTGTTGGGGCAGTGTTTGCGTTTAAAGTGCTGCCTAAAATTCAGAAAATTATTTAAAGAAGATGCCACCTCAATAAATCGGTCTAGATTATTTGGAGAGAAAATGAAACCTGTTGATACGAGTTATGTGATCATACCTTATGAGCTTACGGATTCTTGGGAAGGTCCTCCTACTACGAGTATAGGAGCTTATGTTTTTAACGATACTGTTGAGCTGTCTGAATGGCAAGGTGTACGTTTTACACTCAGTGACGGAAGGGAAGGCGTAGGGACTCCCTATTTTGGCTTGGGTCTTGTAGGTCTTGTTAGTAAATTAATGGGAGGATCGCCTAAGCCAAGAATACAAGTTGCAACGAAACAGCCTTATGCTTTAGGATCGGAACTCGTAGATTACGAAACCATAGATCAAATTAAGGATTTACTTACTTTAAAATGTGCAAAACGTGATTGTAAAGAACCAACACGATATGCGGTCAGATTTGTTTTAGGCCAGGGGCATGGACCGGGCTTTACATTTTCCCGTGGCCGTACAACTACCGTATGCTATGACCACATTAACGAATTTATTGATGATAGCATGAAAGTCTATTCCAGCGAATGGTCGGTTGTCAGAAGAGAATTTCCAATTGATGGTTCTAGGGAAAAAAATCTTGGACGGATACGAGTGTAATTTTTTAAAACTTTTTTTACCACTCATCGTCTTTATGCCGCGTATAGACTACAGGCTTGTCTTTCACGATCATAGAATGTTCAAATTGGGCCACTGTTCCTCCTGAGATTTCTGCCAGAGGAGGGTAACTATGAATAATCGCTGATTGTTTCAACTCGCGTAAACCGAAAGCAGTAGCTCCTTTGCCGAATTTTCGCGTCAGCCATCTGGTTGTGAAGGGCAGCCCGTTGCGCGGTTTGACGAACTGAAGTATGTTCTTAGCATGCGGCGAACGCACTCCTTTTTCTTTTCCGACCATGAATATTGTTGCCGGCCCTTTCTCTCTAATCATTCCCTGTCCGTCTGTAACGAATGGCTCAATAGCAATCTGCCAGCCTTCTTTCAATTCTGTTTTATCCCTGTTGTTGAAGCTGGGGATGGAAACGCCAGCGTGTACTTTGTAGCGTTCAAGAGTATGCCCGGAAAGATTCTTTACGGTGGTAAATCCTAACGCTTCTGCTTCTGAATACTGCGCTTCTCCTAACTGCCATAATGGTGTTCCAGGACGGACTAATTTAATTGCAGACTTTAAGGCATTCTGCGCTGCTTTGACCAGGTCTTTATATTCGTTAGAACCAACCATGACGGTCATGGCATTATCAGCAATATATCCATCTAGGTGAACGCCAATGTCCACTTTGATGACATCCCCTTCTTTAGAAACAGATTGATCATCTTCTTCCGGGCAGAAATGTGCAGCAGTATCATTGAGAGCCATCTGCGCCCAGGCAATTTGCCCGCCAAGTTTGATAATTTTCTCTTCACAATAATCCATTACTTCCAAGAAAGATGTTCCTGGCTTGGCCAGTTTTGCCGCCCCTTTCCTTCTGACTTGCGCAGCAATCTTTCCTGCGGTGAGAAGTTTTTGTTCAATTTCAGGATTCATGCAGTCTACTGGGAAGAAGACTTATATAAAGTTTATTGAAGGTTTTGGAAAGAGTTCATAATATTCAAAACCTTCAAAGAAGTATTTTGAAAAACCTGCTGGATGCTAGCTTTTTCAAAATCCTCTATTGCCTGAATCCATACGCTTTGAGGTTTTTTGTGAGGAGCTGATGATGATGTTCTTTTTCTAGTTCACTCATCCCCCAGGCAGAATCTATCGCCTTGCGCAATACAGCTTCAACAAATCTATCGCCGTATAATTTTCCGACAACGTAGAGGTTATGGGCTGGATCACCATTAGGCCACATTGCTGGGTCGTCTGCATTAATGGTAACGTTAACTCCTGCTTCCATTACTTTATCAAGATGCAGGTCAGCTGGATTTGTAATGTGCGTTGCAGAAGCACAGGTTACATTGGAGATGGGATTTGATTCGTGGCGGACATTCCATGCAGCCATCAATTCCAGCAGGTCTGGGAATCTATGTAAATGGATTCCATGCCCGATGCCATTTGCGCGCAAAGCGACAAGCGAAGTATAGAGATTTCTTCTCCCTTCTGTTTGCGAAACCATTTCATCGGCATGGACGGTTCTCATCAATTCGGAATCAAAGGTCAGCTCGTAGGCTCTTCTGAATAGTTCGGGTGGGAACGGCGGTTCGTAACAGGCAAGGTCAATACCTACAACACCGTCATCCTGGAATTCTAATGCAGCCCTGACGATCTTTTCCGCATTCTCAGGGCTGGTTTCCCTGTTAATACAGATGATCGGCCGCACTGTCGCTCCCCAGTTCTGTCTTCCCAGCTCAAAACCTTCCAAAGCATGTCCGATAACTTGGCTGAGCGTTAATGCGCTTCCTCTTCCGGCTTCCTGTGTGTGATACCAGGGAGCAAATCTTGTTTCTGCGTAAAATGTATTCTGCCTGCTCAGATACTGGCAATGGGCAATGGCCATCGTTTTCAGGTCTTCTGCGGTCTGCATGGCCATGGTTGGAATCTTGAAAACATCAACAATATCATATTTTGAAAATAATCCGTCCCTGAACTGGTGTAGTTGTTCTAGAGTTTCTATTTTAGGTACAGGGTTTCCCTGCAGATCTTGGTCGGGCGTTGGAATTTCCTTCCCTTGTTTCTTATAAAAGTTAAACAAATCCTCAAAAGGGATGGAGCCGTCCCAGTGGATGTGTAACTGTGCATTGGGAAGCTGACGCAGCTTTTGAAGGTATTCTGTATCATCAAATTGCAGGCTCATTTTGAACAGTAATGAAAATAGCAATATAAGGTTTTCTGAGGTGGAGTGGGATGGTGGAGCTGAGAGAAAGAATTTCTTCTAATATTAATACAAAACCTAAGAACTCATTTCCTTCTAAATAAAGGAGTGCGTGCCCTTCTCAAAAAATCCCTTTCGTGTTTAGCTAAAAAGGCTGAGCCGATAACTGTAAGAGAAACAAGAGCAATAGAAACGCCGGATAAGATGTAAATGGAAACAACAATGCGGGAAAGGTCAGTTGTAGGGTATAAATCCCCATACCCTACTGTAGTTATCGTGGCAACAGAAAAATAGAATGCTTGTACCCAGCTCCATGCTTCTAAGCGATGAAAAAGGAGCGTTCCGGTAGCGATCCAGGTAAAGAGAGCTAAAAGAGCTACAATAATTTTTGAGTAGGTCTTCACGGTTATTCTATTTTTTTTAAATTTATAAACCTATCTTTGCGACATAATTTTTGGACATTACAAGTTCTAAACAAGATAGAAAAACTTAAATAAAATTACCGTAACCAGTCTGCAAATATGTTAAAAATGGGTTGTGAACTTATTTTTACGTTATGGAGTTGATATTATGCCGGTTGCCAAAGGAAATACAGTGAAAGTTGAATATGAAGGGCGGTTTGAAGATGGTACTGTGTTCGATGCTTCGGAGAAGCATGGCAGGCCGCTGGAGTTTGAAGCGGGAAAAGGACAGGTCATTAAGGGATTTGATGATGCTGTCATCGGAATGACGAAAGGGGACGAAAAAGAAATTAGGATCGAGCCAGCACAAGCATACGGCGAACATAACCCTGAATTGCTTAAAGAGATTCCGCGGGACAAGCTTCCCCAGGATCAGGAGCCAAAAAAAGGCATGATGCTGGCCTTAGGATTGCCAAATGGGCAGCAGATGCCGGCAAAAATAGTTTCAGTAACACGCGATCATGTTACTATTGACCTAAACCATCCTTTAGCGGGCAAGGTCTTGATCTTCAAGATTAAGGTTGTTGATTTTTTGTAATTGTTGCAGTTTCTGCAGTGTTTCTGCAGGGTTTTTAACTGCCATGCAATCAACTATTTTTGTCGCAGGGTAATCATTGCCGCCTGGATGAATTTTGTCGCCGAAAAATATAATTGAGTGCAAGGGGATGCCATAATAGCGCGCAAATTCCCTGATGCCCCACTCTTTGTCCATTCCTTTCCTGGTGATGTCAATGGATGTCGTCCCGGCGATGTTCATCTCGTACTTGTGCTGATCCAATACTGTTTTGAGAAATTCAACCCAGACTTTTCGTTTACTTCCATCAGGATCGTGCTGTTTTTTCAGCTCCAGCGGAGCCTTCCTGCCGATTGCTGACAAGGTAATCTGCGATTCCCGGTCTTGAATCTGGTCTTCTGTTGTGGTGAGTGTTTGTATGTTGAATTTTGCGGTCAGTTTTTCGAGCGCTTCCATGATTTCCTTTTTTTCTTCTTCTTGCAGCGTGTGATTGTATACCAATTTTGGTTCCGGATGGGCTTCAAGGCACTGTGTTCCGGTTGTTGCCAGCAGGAAATGCTGCTCCTTTAGCTGTGAAGAAATCATTTCCAATAAGTATGATTGCTTTGTTCCACTGATGAAGGCAAAGACATATCCTTCCCGGATCATAGCGGAGATCTGTCCGGCCATCTCTGGGGAAATGACATGGCAGGTCTCGCAGATGGTGTCATCAACATCGGCAATGACTACTTTCTTTTCCTGAAGATTGATGTCGTGGTTTAGGAGGGGCATTTTTACACCTTCTTTTGCAATTTCTCTGAAGTGGCCTTTCTTATAAATATTTATGGAAAAAGAATCGTAACTTTTATAAATAGGCTCCAAATTTAGGTTCATTGGACGGCCATAGGGGCGTGGTTCACCTCTTCCCATTTCGAACAGAGAAGTTAAGCGCGCCTCCGTACTGGTGTGTACTGCACTACGCGGGAAATCCAGTAAGCTGTCCACCTATCTTTTTTGCGCTTATGCGAAAAAAGATAGAACCCAAATCCTGCCAAGTGGAATTTCACTGCGTTCAATTCCACGAGCAAAACTAAATCTGATTTAACAATGACCTCTGAAAGACTTACTGTTCGTGAGCAGCTAGATCCTGAATTTGGGAGTGATGATATTCTGGTTAAATTAGGCGCACATCGAGTGTTTGGAGCATCAAGGTTTGAAAACTATTCTACTGTGTTTTGGAATGTACATCCAACCGGTAGTAAGGAAGGTTACTTTCGCAGGTTAGCTGCATTCTACAACTCTCTTCAAGATGGTAGTTTTAGAGGCCGTGAAGCTTTCCAACCAGATTTCAAACCGTTTGTCTTCCTAACGTATGGAGACCAGGATGTTAAGAACATGGGTTTTGTTAGCGATAAAGAAGCGAAAGGTTTTCAAGAGGTAGTACCATTTGAACATTTTATCAATGACGATCATCTGTTATTACAGCATCCGCATTTCGGGGATTTTCGTATGTTAAGGGTGTATGGATCTGTCGCAGATTTGGTGATGGAAGATTATACTGGGGCATGGAAACAAGAAACAGGAGTATTATGTGTCCTTTCTCACAATAATTTGTCAACACCAGTAGCAAGATTAATTTCTGAAACAGCACGCATCCCGGCTCCTGCCAGTGAGTTGGAGCCGATTTTAGCAGAAAAAGTGTATCAGTCTTAATTTTATTCTTTTGTTTCTTACTGATTGAGTAATATTTAAACTCCTCTTCCACAACACTTTTAAACGATTTTCTTTTCTTGTTTTTTAATGAAAAGATGCGGTTTCGAGAGGTTTTTCAGGTGAAAGCCCTTATTTTAGCGGCAGGATACGCAACCCGTTTATACCCTTTAACCGAGAACCTGCCTAAGCCTTTATTGCAAGTTGGTGATAGGGCCATTATTGAGCATATCCTTGCTAAATTGGAAGCGCTGAAAACCATTACTCAGGTTTATATTGTTACTAATAATAAATTTTATTCTGCTTTTGCAACATGGAGTAAAAACCTCAAGTCTTCTTTCCGGTTAAAAATACTCAATGACGGTACGCTTAGCAATGAAGACCGCCTTGGCTCCATCGGAGATATTCATTTCACGCTGCTGCAGGAAAATATCCAGGATGATCTTTTAGTCATCGCTGGGGATAATCTGTTTGGATTTTCCTTGGCAGAATTTATTGATTTCTTCAAAGAGAAGAAAACATCCGTGGTTGCTTTCCATGACCTGAAAGATAAAGAGAAAGTGAAAGGAAAATATGGCGTGGGAATCCTGGACGGCAGCAGGGTCATTGATTTTGAAGAGAAGCCGGTTAAACCGAAAAGCAGCCTGGCGGCCACAGCTTGCTATATCTTCAACAAAGATGATCTGCAGCAGGTTAAGATCCTTGTTGAGAAAGGCAATGCCGATGCTCCCGGCAATTTAGTTAAGCATCTGGCTACACATACTGAAATGCATGGTTTCATCTTCACAGACCATTGGTTTGACGTTGGAACCTTTGAATCTCTTGAAGAAGCGCAGAAGGTGTATCGAAGATGAAGATCACTATTTTTGGAGTTGGCTATGTTGGCCTTACAACTGGCGCATGCTTAGCTCATCTAGGGCATGAAGTTCTGGGCGTGGATGTTGATCAGGAAAAGATAAGAATGCTGAAGGATGGAAATCTTCCCTTCTACGAGCCTGGGCTGAAAGAGCTAGTCGCCAAAAACATGGAGAAGGGCAGATTGCATTTCACTACTGACCTCAAGGAAGCGGTCCTTTTTGCTGAGGTCATTTTCAACTGTGTCGGAACTCCCTGCAAAGACGATGGTTCGGCAGATCTTTGCTATGTTTTTGCTGTTGCCAAATCTATTGGCGAAAACTTGGACAAATATAAGATTATTGTCAACAAAAGTACTGTCCCGCCTGGGACGGCTCGTGAAACAGAGAGAATAATCAGAGAGAATCTTCCTAAGAATATTGAGTTTGACGTTGTTTCCAATCCGGAATTCCTGCGGGAAGGGAATGCCATCAGGGCTTTTAATTTTCCTGACAAGATCGTTATCGGCAGCAACTCGGAACGGCCGCTCCCAGCGATGAGAAAAGTGTATTCCGGCAGGCTGAGAACGTACCTCCCGCTCGTTGAGACTGACTGGGAAACTGCGGAAATTATCAAGTATGCAAACAACACTTTCCTGGCGACGAAAATTTCGTTCATTAACGAGATGGCCAATATCTGCGACAGAGTTGGTGCGGATGTCAAGATGGTTTCCATGGCTTTAGGCATGGATTATCGCATCTCGCCGCGCTTTCTTAATCCGGGTGTAGGCTATGGAGGAAGCTGTTTCCCAAAAGATGTCAAGGCCTTGATCGCTACAGCAGCCCAGCATGGATATCAGGCTAAACTCTTCCAAGAAGTTGATAATCTTAACGAACGCCAGAAACGCGTACTTCCAGGTATGCTGAAATCCGTTTTCAACGATGATCTTGCTGGCAAAACATTATGTGTCTTGGGACTTTCCTTTAAGCCGCAGACCAGCGATGTTAGGGAAGCTCCTTCCTTAACCATTATTCCAGAGCTTCTTGCAGCCGGAGCGCGGATCAATGTTTATGATCCGGCAGCGCTGGACGAGGCAAAAAATCATTTTCGTGATCGGGTTTCGTACTGCCGTTCAATTGAGGAAGCTGCGCAGGGAAGCAGCGCCATTCTCCTCCTCACAGAATGGGATGAATTCAGAAATCTGGATTTTGCCGACTTACGGAAACTGATGGTTGATACTAAGTTCTTTGATGGCCGGAATGTCTACGAGCCGGAATTAGTCAAGGAAGAAGGATTTGACTATTATGGGATAGGGAGAAGGTAAAGGATGGATCTTTCTATCGTTGTCATCTTTGATAAAATACGAAAGGAAAAGCTGACAAGACTGCTTGCATCTCTTCAGCAGCAGGCTAGCCAGCTTAATGCTGAGGTGCTGTTGGTCCATGAATCTAACCAGCCCTTGCCGAAGCTGGAGCTACCGTTTGATTTTAGATATATTACCATTCCAGAAAAGAGGGGAATTCCGTTCAACAGGAACCAAGGCATAGACCATGCACGAGGAGATGTCATCGTCTTTATCGATGACGACTGCTGGGTGCATGATACGTGGCTGTCTTCCCTGGTTAGACCATTGCAGGAAGATAAAAATCTTCTTGCAGTCACCAGCGGGACTAAAATACCCAAAGCTAATCTTCTAGGGGATTGTATCTCTGCCTTGGGATTCCCTGGCGGAGGTTCTCTGGGTTTTGAAAAAGTCTGGAAGATTTCAAAGGAGGGATTTACCACTCATCTTGCGGTTGGGAATTGCGTCTTGCGGCGGGAAGTATTCGAAAGGATAGGATATTTTGATGAATCCATGAAGTCCGGAGCGGAAGATGCAGAACTGTCCTTTCGCATGGAAAAAGCAGGCATCCCGATCAGATATGTACCGCAGGCACATGCATTTCATGAAGCCAGAACGACAATTCCTTCTTTTGTGCGCTGGCAGCTGCGGAGAGGCCGGGCAAATTATCAGTTTAAGAAGAAAGTTGGCAATGTTGGCGGGTTTATCAAGCTGAGAATTTGGTCTGCTGGCAATATCGTGAAAGAGAATTTGTTCAGTCCTAAACTGCCGCTGATCTTGTCCTTGCTGGGGCTGAGTTTTGCCTTACAGCAGATCGGTTATTATCAAGAGAGGAAGAAAAACAGAGAGTAGGAAACATGGCTAAAAAACTATCTGTTAGCATTGTAATCCCTTCATACAATTCTGAAAAATGGATTGCCAGATGTTTGAGCTCTTTGGTACAGCAGGAAACAACAATTCCATATGAGATTATTGTTGTCGATAGTTCTAAAGATAGCACCCCTGAAATTGTAACCAAACAATTTCCCTCTGTTAGGCTGGTGAAACTTGACAAGCAAACCTATCCTGGTGCTGGAAGAAATATCGGCGTAGAGAAGGCAAAAGGCAATATCCTTGCTTTTATTGATTCTGACTGTGTAGCTCATCCAGGCTGGCTTGAGGCAGCGCTGAAGGGCATTAAGAAGGGATACAACATCGTCGGTGGTTCCGTAAAAAATGCGAATCCGCAAACTTTGATCAGCATTGCAGATCACATCCTTACCTTTAATGAATTTCTTCCTGGTATGCCTCAACGAGAAGTATGTTTCATGCCTACCTGTAATTTTATCTGTAAAAAGGAAGTATTCAAGGAAATAGGCGGCTTCCCTCCCGATCTGTTAGCCGGAGAAGATACTATTTTTAATTACAAAGCTGCGAAACATTATAAACTTTTCTTTGATCCAGAGATCCAGATAGCTCACCATAATAGGGAGCGGTTCAAAAAGTTTTTTGGCCACCATTATACTTTTGGAAAACATTCGGCGCTGCTCAGGAAAAAAGTCAAGCTGCCGGGCAGTATTTTCGCAAAATATCCTTTTTTGTCTTTGCTGGTTCCATTGGTGAGGCTTACCAGGATCTCGTTGCGGATGATGAGGTGGAATAGAAAGGAGCTATTTCGCTTTATAATAACATTTCCCTTGATCGTGGCTGGCGTTTCGGTCTGGAGCTTTGGGTTTATTAAATCATCATATTGTTCTTCGTAATAATTAACCTAAGCTGGTTCAAGAAGAATTTTTAGTATAGGTCATCAAGGAGAATACATCATACTTCTTTAATCGAACTGCTCCTCCACGGTATTCCTGATTGATGACAAAGGCAAATCCAACAACATTTCCGTGTATCGCCTCAATAAGCTGCCCTGCCGCTAGAGCCGTGCCTCCTGTAGCCAGTTGGTCGTCAATGATAAGTATATTGTCTCCTTTGTTTACCGCTCCTTCCTGGATTTCGATGGTGTCCCGGCCATATTCCAATTCGTAATCTTTAGAGATGGTCTTTCCGGGAAGTTTTCCTTTTTTCCGTATGGGGACAAACGGTAACTGTAATTCCCGCGCCAGTACTGCTCCGAAGATAAACCCCCGCGATTCTATGCCGGCAATTTTAGTGATATTCTTTCCTTTATATCGGGATGTAAATTGTGCAATTACTTCGTTAAATGCCTCTGGAGTATTGAGGATGGGAAGCAAGTCCCGATAGAACACTCCTTTTTTGGGCCAGTCTGCAATAGTTTTAACATAACTTTTGAGATTCATGTATACTGTTCTCTTTTTTTGGTTGCTATTATTACCTTATTTGTTCTAATTTTCTCTTCTTCAGAAAGAGATCAGCGATTATTAAATCTTATGTAAAATATGACTGTATCAATAATCGCTGGAAAGATTGCGCCATCAGCTTTTATGAAACTCTGCAGTATCATAAGATTTATATATCATATGTTAATTGTATCATCTTATGAAACATTCCCTTGAAACGTACCAATTCTTTTTTGGTGCCTTGGCAAATCCAAATAGGCTGCAAATAATTAATGTATTACGTCAAGGAAGGAAGAATGTTGGACAAATTTGTCAAGCTACAGATTTTGAGCAGACCATGGTCTCGCATAACCTTAAGGTGTTAGAACATCATGGCATGGTCTTTAGGGAGAAGGAAGGTAAATTTAGATATTACATTGTAAATAAAAAGACTATTAGGCCGCTGCTGGAATTCATTGATGCTCATATGGAAGAGTATTGTTGTAAATTGTTAGAGGA
>DATDYP010000012.1:0-33611 GCA_035288985.1 Candidatus Nanoarchaeia archaeon | reverse complement strand
TCCCCCTCATGCGCCGGGAGTTCTTCGCAGGTTTGAACAGGGAAATATCGTTGGTCAATTAGTAAAGAAACTTTTTCCAGAAGGGATAGATATAGCCACAGAAGATTACACCAAAAACCTAGAGAAAACAAAGGAGCTTCTTCCCAAACGAAAAATTCTCTTTGAAGCAGCTCTGCAAGTAGATAATCTCTACGGCAGAGCAGATATTCTCATCCCTATAAACAAAGATCAATGGGATGTTATTGAAGTCAAAAGCAGCACCAAAGTCGATAAGAATAGTCATTACCCAGACTTAGCCTTTCAACGCTATGTCTATGAGAAAGCCGGGCTTAAAATCAGAAAATGCTTCCTGATACACTTGAATAAGGAATATGTGCGAGATGGGGAAGTAGACCTTCAACAGTTATTCACAAAAGAAGACCTAACCGAAGAAATTGATGAGATCATGGTAGAAGTGCCGGAAAATATTGCCTTTCTTTGGAATATTGTCCAATCGCCGACTTTCCCCAATACTGCTGAAAAAAACCATTGTACTCAGCCTAAAGAATGTTTAATAAAAGACCGATGTTGGGATTTCTTACCTGAGCATCATGTCTTCCATTTGTACAATGGAAGGAAGAACAGGGCCTTATTTGATGAAGGAATCCATGATTTACGCGACGTTCCTGAAGGAAGGCTGTCTAATGCCCAGCAGGCTATACAGTTAAACTGCGCTAAGACTGGCAAGGCCCATGTTGATACGAAGCAGATTAAGGAATTTTTAGATAGTTTGGATAAAACAGAATGTCATCTAGACTTTGAAACCTGTTCATTTGCCATTCCAGAATTTGATGGAACAAGGCCGTATCAGCGATTGCCGTTTCAGTTTTCGCTGCATGTAGTAGAGAACGGTAAAAAGAAGCATTTTGAGTATCTGCATGATGGCAAAAATGATCCACGACCGAAATTTTTAGCAGCATTGAAAGAGATGTTACCTGTAGAAGGTTCCGTAATTGTATATTCACAAGGCTTTGAAAGTTCAGTATTACGAGAATTAGCCAGAGACTTCCCAGAATATAAGGGTTGGGCTGATTCAGTATTGAAAAGAATTGTTGATTTGAGAGTTCCTTTTAGCAAATTCTGGTATTATAATCCTCAACAGCACGGCTCCGCTTCCATCAAGAAAGTGCTGCCAGCGTTGGTTGGTAAAGGGTATGAAGGAATGAATATTGCTGATGGAGATTGCGCTTCTATTGCCTATCTGGACATGACTTTTGGCAAAATGACTGCTGAAGCCAAGAAGAAGACCAGAGAAGACCTTTTGAAATATTGCGAAAGGGATACAGAAGCGATGGTTTGGATTGTGGAAGAGTTACGAAAGATGATTGAGTTGAAGGTATGAATTATATCTCTTTAAAAAGAAAACCTTTAAATATTACCGTATATACCACAGCTATATGGTTACAGAAATGATTACTCTTAAACTGGATGACCAATTCTTGGAAGAAGTAGATAAGGCAGTGAAGAGTGCAGGTTATCACAACCGTACTGAATTAATCCGGACCGCCTTAAGAGAGAAATTAGATGAGATCAAACTTAACAAAGCCATGCTTGAGTTAGCTCACTTAAAAGGTAAAGCAAAAAAGAAAATTTCTTCTGAAATGTATGAAGCAGCCAGAAACAAAGCCTTTGAAGAATTAGAAAAACGTTAGATCACTTCTTCTGGCTTATGACTTTTTGAGATATCGGCAAGCATTCTAAAATCTTTATCCCTTGTAATCAATATAAGATTATTATCCCTAGCTAGTATTGCATGAAGTACATCTCCTGGCGGCAAATTTCTTTCTAGAGCGATCTTTCTTGCTTCAATTCTTTGTTCTTTAATGGAAATAATCTTTTCAATAATTTTTGCAAATGGTTTCATCATTCCGTTAAGCTCTTCTATAGAATAATATCCTTCTAATTCTCTAATCAGGATATCACTAATCATTAGCTTATTATCTTTAGCTTTGATCATGGCAAATAATTTGAGCGCGAAATCACCTAAAGGTTCATTACTGTAACCCTTCCTATCTTCGTATAAATCAATCCAGATGGAAGTATCTACATAAAATTTTTCTATCACGAATGATGGTTTTTAATCCTAATTTATATAAATGTAGGTATTCTATGCTATCTCTTCTCCAAACGCCTCACGAACACCCACTCGTCTCCCCCCTAACCTTTTAG
The DNA here is from genome assembly GCA_035288985.1 of Candidatus Nanoarchaeia archaeon. GTDB lineage: Archaea > Nanobdellota > Nanobdellia > Woesearchaeales > GW2011-AR9 > DATDYP01. The sequence goes on along the minus strand of DATDYP010000012.1, from coordinate 31,403 downwards.
GCAACGCTAAAACACGAAAAGTGAAAACTATCACTTTTGTGCGCCAATAAAGTCGTTGCTTTATTGTGCAGGTTAATCAAAATTCTGTCAAGTGAGACTCTCATTTCATTCCAGTCTCACGAGCAACCGCTAGTTTCCCCACACACTTCACAGAGCCTGCAGGTTCCATTCTGCCGCAGTTGTGTAGCCCCACAGCCGCTGCATTTTTCTTCTTCTAATTTCTCGGAAAGGACAGCAGACTTCGTCTGTGCTGTAGGAGTCATAGCAGGCATCTTGCTTAGTGCAACACCACTATCTTCAAATTCCTGCAAGAACAGGCTCAGCTCTGAAATCAGCGGATTACCCTGCACCTGTAAACTTTCCCTGGCGATCAAAGACGGGCTTACACCAGTACGCAAGCTGAAATTGACTGCATTGACAAGCGCATCCATCATCCCTTTCTGGGCTGGAACTAGTTCTTCCATTTGGTAGGAAACTGAAGAAACCCTGCCCTGGTTTATTGTCGCTGAGAGCGTCAGCATTCGCGGACCGAGCTTGACTTTCTTCCTGACAGTTTCCCGCACCATCGCGGGTTCGTCTTCAACACTTTCCAGCATTTTCTTCAATTCTGGACTGTCTTCCAAGGTTGTGTTCAAGGGCTGGGATAATTTACAGCCATCCCTGTACAGAGCGACAGCTTTAATCATCATCGTCCAGGCATCATAGTAGGCTTTCTTGATCTTTTCAACAGTCCATTCCTGCGGCATGTTGATGGTCTTGGATATTGCGCCGGAAATAAATGGCTGCACTGCTGCCAGCATTTTCAAATGCCCATAAGGATAGATGAAGCGCTGTCCTTTCTTGCCGCACTTGTTGGCGCAGTCAAAGATGGGATAGTGTTCTTGTTTCAGATGCGGTGCCCCTTCCAGCGTCATTGTTCCACAGATGAATTCGTTAGCAGTTGTAATGTCCTGTTCAGTATAACCAAGAGCTGTCAGGAAATTCCCTTCTTTTCCCTGCATAACTTTGTCATAGACGCTGCCTAGATTCCATTTATTGAATGAATGTCTGATATCCATGGCCGTTTTGAGATCTTTTTCGACGATAGCCAGCGCTTCAGCAGGAACTCCTTTTTGTAATAATGATTCTGTGTTTACTCCTGGACTTCCTTGTAAGGTTCCATGGCCAAGACAATAGGCAATGATGTCGGCACTTTGTTTTTCAGTATACCTTAGCTTTTTCAAAGCGTTGGGAACAGACTGGTTTACAATCTTGAAATACCCTCCTCCAGCCAGTTTCTTATACTTGACCAGAGCGTAATCTGGCTCAACACCGGTAGTGTCGCAGTCCATCACTAAGCCGATAGTTCCAGTCGGAGCGATGACTGTAACCTGTGCATTCCGATAGCCGAAGCGCAGGCCTTTTTCCAAGGCCTTGTCCCAGCAGTCGTGCGCTGCTTCCAATAACTCTCCTGGACAGATCTCCTGGTTGATGGCTATCGGCGTTACGGTCAGGTCTTCATACGTCCCATCATCGTATGCAGCTCTGCGGTGATTTCTGATGACTTTCAGCATCTGCTTCTTATTCTCTGCATAGCGTTCAAAAGGGCCCAGCGTGCTGGCCAGTTCCGCGGAGGTGGCATAACTTTCCCCAGTCATGATAGCAGCAAGAGCACCGGCAATGGCTCTTCCTTCATCGCTGTCATAGGGAATGCTTTGCAGCATCAGCAATGTTCCGACATTGGCATATCCTAAACCGAGGGTTCTGTATTCGTAACTTTTGGCAGCGATCTCATCCGACGGGAAATGTGCCATCAGGACAGAAATTTCTAAAGCGATGGTCCATAATCTGATCACATGCCTGTATCCCTGAACGTCAAATTCTTGGTTTTCTTCATCATATAATTTTACTAGATTGATGGAAGCAAGATTACAGGCGGTGTCATCAAGGAAAAGATATTCACTGCAGGGATTGGAAGCGTTAATCCTTCCTCCTGCCGGGCAGGTATGCCATTCATTCATGGTTGTGTCGTACTGCACTCCGGGATCAGCAGAAGCCCAGGCGCAGTAGCCGATATCATCCCACAACTTTGCAGCGGTGATGGTCTTCATCGTCTCACCAGTAGTGCGGGCTTTCAGCTCCCAGTCTCGGCCGCTGTTCAGGGCTTCAAAAAAGGTGTTGGGGATGCGCACGGAATTATTGCTGTTCTGTCCTGAAACAGTCAAGTATGCTTCCGATTCATAATGGGTGTCAAATTCCTGCAAAGGTAAATTATATCCTTGCTTTGCCAGCTCCAGGGCCCTGACCAGATAGTTGACTGGAATCTTGCAGTTTGCCGCTTCCTTCAGGGCTTTCTGAACATTCTTGTCTTCTAATGGTTTCTCTTTATTCTTTGCTGCTTCTATCAATTTTGATAATTTCTCATTGAGCATCTTACTTCCAGCAACTAAGCCAGCGACTTTCTCCTCTTCCCGGACTTTCCACCAGACAAAATTTTCGATCTCCGGGTGGTCTAAATTAAGGCAGACCATCTTGGCAGCTCTTCTTGTTGTTCCGCCGGACTTGATGCTGCCTGCAGCCACGTCAAATATTTTCAGGAAACTCATCAAGCCTGAACTGGTTCCTCCTCCGCCAAGGCGTTCTCCACGACCACGTAATTTTGAGAAATTACTTCCCGTGCCGCTTCCATATTTGAAGATTCTGGCTTCCCTGGTTAAGAGGCTGAAAATGCCACCATTTCCAACCAGATCATCCTCAAGGTTTTGGATGAAACAAGCATGTGGCTGGCTTCTAGTATAGGCATCTTTAGAGTATTCCAGTTTCTTGCTGACCGGATCAACATAACTATGTCCCTGAGCAGGTCCGGTAAGGCCATATGCCCAGTTCAGTCCAGTCGTAAACCATTGCGGGCTGTTTGGCGCAGCAAACTGATTAATAAGCATGAAGACCATCTCTTCATAAAATATCGTAGCATCACGCGGTGAGGCAAAATAGCCATAGCGTTCACCCCAATGGCGCCAGCAGCCGGCAATACGGTGCGCAACCTGCTTAATGCTGGTCTCGCTTCCGGTAATGATCTTGCCATTCTCGTCCAGCAGCAATTCACCCTTGGCATTCCGCAGCGGCACGCCGGCCTTGCGGAAATATTTTTGTGCCAGAATATCTGTCGCAACTTGGCTCCAGGATGTAGGAACTTCCACATCCTCCATCTGGAAGACCATCGAACCATCTGGATTCTTGATGACAGATGATCGCTTTTCATATCTGCACATCTCAAACGGGCTTAGGCCTTCTTTGGTAAAATATCGAGGAATATAAAGTCCTTTCTGCTCAGTTATGACACTCTCTTGTTTTTCCATTTTCAACCTACCTCTCCCTTTTTTTTAATGTAGATGGAGCATACTGTCTTGTCTTTACTGTACATACACCAAAACTGAAAGCCCCCTATGCAGACAGGAAATACTTAAACTACATAAAGATTTGTTTTCCTTTCGGCGTAGTCAATGAAGTTATATACTATTTTATAGAGAATCTTAAGATCAGTTATTTAAATACTTTTTAGGTCTTGGGAATATGGTTTGGAGAGGAAGGGTTTGGGAAATGAACTGAGAAGAAGCTTTATTATCACTTAGTTTCCCCATAAATCTTCTGACACTTTGCATCCGCTTGTTCTAAAGAGCTTATTTTTATGGCATTTTCTTTTTCAAGCAGTTCTTTAAGACCTGGATTAACTCCGGCGTACATTTGTGCAATAAATCTTCCCACATTTGCAGGTCTAGCGATATAGGCATTGGAGCTTCCTGGTGGATTCCTCAAACACGATTCATTTGGTCCATCGGGAGGGCTGCTTATTACTGGACCTAGCGCATGGAAAGAAAGAGTTCCAGACAAGGCATCAGTACCTCCTGCAACTGCAACATAGGCAACCATTCCTCCGATTTCATTATATTCCCTGATCATCCCCATTAATCTGTCGGGCTGCTTGTGAGCAGAGCAAATCCTGATGTCGTATGGAATCCCGTATTTCTTCAAAGACTGGACTACTTCATCAATATGAGGTTTATCACTGTCAGAGCCAGCCATGATAACTGCACAACCTCTGTTCGATTGCATCGCCGATCTGAATTCTTCTGGTATCATGAAGTTTGTAGTTTTTGCTGGGTTTATAAAAAGCTTTCTCTTCCCTTCCCAAAACGGTGTTATCTCGAAACTGGTTCGCATCACGAAACTAGTCCTATTTTGACAAATAGAAGAAAAATAACAACATTGACGCAGGCGAGGCGGGGGTTGCCCCATACGGGGTGCCGAGTAGGATAGATTACGCAGTAATCTAGCCGTCTGCTGTCAATGGTGTTGTTATTTTTTACTTATACAAAATCATAAAAATAAAATGCGAACTAAAAATGTGATAGCACTCTTCGCTTCCCAAAACAATCACATTTAAATAAATCCAGGTTTTTCTGTAGTTATGATTATCCTTGAAAGCCTCTATTTTTTCCTGCCGGCGTATCTCGCTAACATGGCGCCGGTGCTGTTCAAGTGGCTGCCGTTTGCAAGGAAGCCCATCAATCAGGAAGTATTCGGCAAGAATAAAACCTGGCGCGGACTGCTTGTTGCAGTTACTGTCGGTACGCTGACGTTTTACCTGCAGAAAATTGGCTACCAATCCGGCTTTACGGAATGGGCTTTGATTGATTACACTGATTTCTCCCTGCTGCTAGGATTTTTACTATCCTCCGGCGCAATTCTTGGAGATTTAGTCAAAAGTTATTACAAGCGCAAGATGAAGATTAAAGAAGGCACACCCTGGCCGTTCTGGGACCAGCTTGATTTCGTCTTCGGCGCGTTCCTGTTCAGTTTTTTTGTTTACGTCCCGCCGGCAGAAGTCGCTGCTATCATCTTCATCAGCAGCCCATTGTTACATATTGCTTTTAATCATCTGGGATATTTTCTGGGCATACGGGATGTTAAATTCTAGTTAATTACCCTGCTTCTGTTATAAGCGTCTGCCGCCAACAGTACGAGAGGCGGGATTGAGACAAGAGTCCTGCAATCTCTATCAATGGTCAATCTTGCTGATCTTGCTGCGTTTACAAAACAGTCTAGAATTTCTTTCTCGGATCGAGGATAACCCCAGAAGCCATTGTGCGGTCTACTTGGATGGAACCACGCATAGCTGCAATTCTTTCCAGAAGCATCTAGGTAGGAAGCAGCGACGGCGCCAGTTTCAAGCAGTACACAAGTGCTAAGTTTATCTGCTTTTAATCCAGTCCTTTTTTCAGATATTCTGCTTTCCGTGGTATTGCCCATACAGGTCAATAAAACAGCCATCGTATTTTTTGTCTTTTCTACTTCTCTAAGATTCAGTTCCGTGAGAGCAACGATAATGTCCAGGCCATTGTAAATTCCAAACCTCGCATCTTGTACCAGTCTATCTCCTTCTTCGTCTACTAATGCACTCTGGATTTGCTGATAGAGAGGAACGGTTGCTAACATTTTTTCTATGTCAGCGATGAGCAGCTGCGGTATGCTCGGTTGGTATGATCGCAGACTTACAGTTCTTATATTTGCAGAAATGATATCAAATGCCTGCCTTAACATTATGATGTTGGTATTCTTTATTTCTATATATATTTATTCAATTAGATTGATCTTTCCACTGATATTTCCTTGCCAAGCGGTCAATCCCATGCTTGAGAAGATAATCCCGCAATGTTCCATCCCGTCCTTCAAAACAAAGATCTGCTGGTGTTTCGTTCTCCAACGCAGCATTAGGGCGGTAGAACCAATCTGGAATATGGTGATGTGGAAAAACAGCATATAATAATTCCATTGTGTCCCCGTCTGCAATGTTGGAGACGTCACGTAATGTGTAATTAGTCATTGTCAAGATTTACTGTCCTGTTGTTTTTTCACAAACCATCTCGCCTGCGCTGCCAGCGAATACAGGGAAACCATCCCTACGGCAAGATATCCGGCTATGAACAGCTCCTGTGCATAGACAAATTGCTTTGTCGTAACAACCATCAATACCAATAAGGTTGGTGTTCTTAAGTATATTATTGGTGATTGTAATGCTGTCTTAAAGTGGATCACTAGCGCGATAAGGAACAATCCGCTGGCAATGAACACATAATAATTCTCCAGGAACCAGCCGGTTTTGAGCAGCGCCAGCAATGTAATAAGACTGTCGCTGCCAAGATCAAAGTATTTCCCGAAGCGCGTGGCTTTGGAAATTCGTGCCACGACTCCATCAAAGGCGTCAAATAAGAGATGGAGCAAGGTAAACAGAACAAATAAAGAATAATTATTGAACAGATAATATACTGCTATTAATCCAGATACTAAACTGCATGCAGTCAAGATATTAGCAGTAATCCCGATGTTCCGCAGCCGCTTGCCGATACCGCCGAATTTCTCGCTGCGGTATTTCCTGAAATTCTTGATTAACGTCGTGGTCATATATTCTCAGAAACATATATAAAATAACACTATAAAAATGTTGCTATGGCCTTATACAAACCAGAAGTGGAGAAAGCGGTAGCAGAAATCGCCGCGCAGAAAGCAAAATTAGTCTGCATCCAGCTACCGGACGGTATGAAGCCCTATGCCAAGGATATTGCCGATGAGATTGAAGATAAGACTTCTGCCAAAGTCCTGATCTGGCTGGGCAGCAATTTCGGCGCCTGCGATATTCCTCTTGGATTGAACAGGATGGGTGTTGATTTACTAATTAGTTGGGGGCATAACCGCTTCCATAAGAAAGAGGGGTGGTGACGGTGAAAACGCTCTTCCTCGATGCTCCCTATAACGGAACGATTGAACTGGCAGCTGAAACTCTCGCCTATCTAAAAAAGAAGAAATACAAGACGGTCGGCCTTTACGCTTCAGTACAGTTTGTCAATAATTTAGAAAAGGTTAAAGAACAGTTACAGAAAAACAATATTACTGCCATTACTTCTCATGCAGACCGGACGCATGTCCAAGGACAATTGCTAGGCTGCGATAATTATCATAACTCTCTGAATCTTTCCAAGGACGAAAACAAGAAGATAGACTGCTACCTGTACATCGGTGATGGAAAATTCCATCCTCTTGCATTGGTCTATTCCCAAAAAGATTCCGATGCTGTCAAAGAAATCGTCTGCAACGATCCTATCCAGAAAAAGATGTCGCTGATGGGCATGGCTGATATTAAAGGCATACTCAAAAAATATAAAGGGTCGCTGGTCAGGTTTTTGTCTGCAGATACTATTGGCATCATTATTACTATTAAGCCCGGACAAGAACAGTTCCGGCCGGCTCTGGCTTTGGAGAACCAGTTTCCTGACAAGAAATTCTATTATTTCATAGACAACGTTGTTTCCTTCGACCAGCTGGAAAATTTTAATTTCATTGAGGTCTGGGTCAATACTGCCTGTCCAAGAGTTGGGTTTGACGATCAGGAGAAGTTTGTCAAAGGAGTTATCAACCTCAATGATGCTCTGCATGCTGGGGAAATTCTCGGGAAAGACAGTATGATGAACAACTTGCAGTGAAATATTCTAAAGTCTATAGAGTAATTTTATAAATTATGTCGCGTTTACGATGGGAATGGGTGAAACATACCAGCAAGCTCTGGAAAGTGCCGAGGAACTTTTAGAACTTTTATGGTCGGTGCGTCCTACCAGATTCAGCAAGCAGAATTATAGGGTGTTTGCAACGAACTGCTGTTCCACATTTATGATTATACGTCAAAAACTGCAGAAAAGAGAGACCACCCGCAACCGGCAGCTACTTGAAAAAGTGCGGTCTAAATTGAGTCGATTGATAAAGGACTCACCCTACAACCCGGAAGATGTAGCAGCTATAAATGAGATGTCATCTGTCATAGCGGAGATCCATTTCAATGCCTTTGTAAAGGAAGTAACTGATGCGATCCCTGAATTGCTGGCATCTATACGAGAGTTGAAGAGACGGGAAGAACAATCAGTATACAGAGGCTAAGCCGAGAAGAGGGAACATAGATATGGAAAATTCCAAGAGCGATATTGGGGGTGTCGTGAAGAGCCTCTTTGAAGACAGAAAGACTCTTCCCGACGCTAAGAAGCCCCAGCTTCATGATCTTCTCAGTGAGCGAGGTTACATCTATGAGGCTCTTGGCGCGGGAATCTATTCGAGAAGGCAGGGCACGGCAACAGATATCCTGATCGAAGTTGATCTAAACAGCGGCAGGGACGGCTACTCGTATCTGAGGCTGGATGGCGATGCTCAAATGCAGGCATTCAAAGATGCACAGGGCAACACCCCAATCACGGGAACGCAGACCGCTCTGCTTGCAGGAGCAGTGGCAGCTCCTGTTGCAGGCACTTTGTATGCCCTGAATGATCTTCCTTACTCCATGCCTGTTGGTATAGCCTCATTTGCAGCCTTTATCATCGGCCTGCGGGTTCTGTCAGGTGCTATACTGCGTAATAATTATACTGCTGCTAGGGAGCGGTTCCAACAATTTAGTCCTGTCACAGAGCAGCGGGAAGCAATTGCCATGGCTCTTGGCAGCTATGGGAATCAGTGATCTCCACTCTTCTCCCCCGACGGAGAAAAGAAAGGTTTAAATACTAAAAACTTATTTCTAAAGCAGGGAAGACACATTGTTTTCTCAAAGCCAAAAAAGAATAAAAAGAGGTGGGTCTAATAATGGCAGAAGTAGTAGCAAAAAGTGGTGTTAAGAAACAAGCTGGTTACCTTTATTTCGTCGACGGAAATGGAAATGTAGCCCGGGCTATGATGAGCAGAGCCGGACGAACGAAGGGAAAAACCAAAAAGGAAGTAGTCGCACGGACAGGAGTTAAGAAACAAGCAGGATATCTTTACTTCATCGACAAAAATGGCAATGTTGCACGCGCTAAGATGGCTCGCGGCAGGAAAGGAGGAAAGAAGAAAGCTGCGAAGAAAAAAGCACGTAAGGCTGCCAGAAGACCGATGAGGAAGAAGCGACAGTAGTTTTTTCCTTCTTTTTTTTATTTAATTTATACTAAGAGTGATGCACATGACCGGAAAAAATATTCTTATCAATCAATCAGTGGCTATTCTCTGCGACGGCAATAACATCGAACGCAGTATTCACGAACAGTCGCAAAATTCCAATACCATGATCAATTTTGATACTCTGATCCCCAGGCTGCTGAGCAGCAGGGGCTTGAACAGGCTGATCTATTTCCGTGAGGGGAAGAATATTTCATCAAAGCTGGCAGAGCGGCTTCACGAACATTACTATGGCTCAGTTGTGCCCTGCCATAAGTCGGCCGATATTCCTTTATCAATTAAAGCGACCCAGCTTGCTTCCAAGGTTGATACGATCATCATCATGTCTGGAGACTCTGATTATGTTGAGCTGGTCCGGCATCTCAAAAATGAAGGAGTCAGAGTGGAAATTGCTGCCGTCAAAGAAACTACTGCCAAGATTTTGGTAGAAGAAGCTGATCATTTTCATCCTATAACCAAGAAAGACTGGTTTGTTTACACCCTCAAGCCTTATGTTGCCAGGGCCAAAGAGGCTGTTAGGAAAGAGTGAGAACAAAATATACTAAAAGGAATTTAGGTTCGAAACCTAATTCCTTTGGTATATACCAAAATCCTTATATTTCTCTTTGAAATCTAAGGATTTTTAGTATACTCAAAAAAGATAATAATAAAAATAAGAAAAATAGATTTGATTTATTCTTTGTCTTCTTCGTCTGAATACTCGTCGTCAGAATCTTCGCTTTCTTCAGCCGTGTCTTCTTCGGCTCCTTCAGCGGCAGGCTGAGCTTCTCGTCCTTTTCGAGGAGGAGCTTCTCCTTTCCCGAGAAGGGAAACATTCTTCGCTTGCTTGCCTCGTTCTGTTTCGGCAGCTTCAAACGATACACGATCATTCTCGTTTAATCGTACGCCTCGCGGCAATGCGGTAAAATGAACGAAATATTCATCCCCATCATCCCCAGCGATAAATCCATATCCTTTATTGGTATTAAACCACTTTACTGTTCCTTCCATTTTATTCCTCCTGTACTGCAATACAGTCTTCGTATTGCCTAGATTTGCTTTAAAGTAAGACTTTTATTTATAAAGCTTTCGTACAAAAAAGCGTAATAGAAAAAAAACGCTGTCCAGCTTGAAAAGTTGTTTTTCTTCCATCTTTTTTATAAAATACATGATCTTTCCTCTCGATATGGTTCAGGTTGCGGATCTCGGCAGTAATCTTGAGAATCTTGTTAATTATTCACATGCTCGGTTCTGTTCGCTGGCGGAAACGGCCGCTAAGGGGCGGAATTTTATCACCGGCAACCCTCTAAGTGCCTTTACCGTCTTCTATTTCAAAGGAAATAATTTCAAAGTCGTTCCGGAGGTAGATCTCCGCTTCTTTAAACCGGCGCAATCCCTGATCATTCCAGCGTATGAAGATTTTAAGATCGGCGGTATGACCGAATTTGTCTTTGTCAACCCTGTTGATGCGAAGGATGACCGCCAATATGCTGTTCCTGTTGCTGACTACGATTCCACAAGAAGATATACGGAAGGTGATCTGCGTTATATCGGTTCCAGGGTAAGAATTTACTTAGATTCCCGTGATGCCCGACGCCATAAAGTCCTGATGGCTGCCTTTAACGGAGACATGCACGCACTGGCAGCATTTCTGCAGGGCCTGGAAGCAGATGCCCAATGCCCATTACGGGTTAATGTCAATATTTCCACACTAAAACTAAAGCAGCCTTCCTTTACTACCTGCTCGTTAGTCAAGTACCACTCTGACAAGGGGTATAGTTCCATGGTGGTTAAAGCTAAGGATATCGGTAAACTATTTTTATATGAGCCGTGAGCCGCTACGTACCTAAAAATCTATTTCAATTCTTTTTCAGTACGTATTTAGTTGGCCGTGAATTTTGGTGAAAATCTGATGATAAATAGTTGGTAAACAGATTTGTTATTGATGATTTTCACTTCTGTTCCTGTCACTAAGGCTTAGCAAAATTCACCTCTTGGCCTACTAACTAAATACGTACCTTTTTCAAAAATGTTTATATACGCCTATTCACTTCTCCAAGGCATGAGTAAAAATACCTTAGGAATCACGGTCAAAAAGTCAGAAGATTTCTCAGAGTGGTACACGCAATTGATTCAGAAAGCGGAGTTAGCAGACTATTCTGCAGTTTCTGGTTGTATCATCTACAGACCTAATTCTTATGGCATCTGGGAGAAGATTCGCGATGAGATCGATCAGCGCTTCAAAGCTATTGGTATCAAGAATGCCTATTTCCCGCTGTTTATTCCTGAAAAGCTATTACAAAAAGAAGCAGCGCACATCCAAGGCTTTTCACCAGAAGTTGCGTGGGTCACTCATGCCGGAGAGAGTAAACTAGATGAACGCATCGCCGTCCGACCAACTTCAGAGACAATCATGTACGATTCCTATTCAAAATGGATCCGGTCTCATCGAGATTTACCTCTGCGCTTGAACCAGTGGAATAATGTTGTTCGATGGGAATTCAAACACCCTACACCTTTCTTGCGGGGACGGGAATTTCTCTGGAACGAAGGACATACTGCTTTTGCGACGAAGAAAGAAGCAGAAGCAGAAAAAGACCAGATTATAGGGATTTACAAAGAAGTCTGTGATAATTATCTTGCACTACCTTCTCTTATCGGGAAAAAATCGGAAAAAGAAAAGTTTGCTGGTGCAGAATATACTGTCTCGATGGAATTTCTCATGCCGCATGGAAAAGCTGTGCAAGGACCAGATTTTCATCATGATGGCCAGATTTTTGCTAAAGCATTTGAGATCACTTTTCTCGATGAAAAAGGACAAAAACAATATGCCTGGCAAAATACCTGGGCGATTTCAACGCGAATGTTAGGTGTTCTCTTTGCCGTCCACTCTGATGATAAAGGATTAGTCCTGCCGCCGCGGGTAGCAGAGCTGCAGGTGGTCATCGTTCCCATTTTGTTTGATGATTCCCGGGAAAAAGTGCTCAAAGAAGCGCGGAAAGTAAAAGAGAAGCTGGAAAAGCAAGGAATACCAGCGCATCTTGATGACCGCTCAGATTATTCACCGGGCTGGAAATTCAGCGAATGGGAAATGAAAGGGATTCCAGTAAGGATTGAAATAGGTCCTAAAGACCTGGAAAAGAAACACGCGACAGTAGTGCGACGCGATACCGGCGAGAAACAGCCTCTTCCACTATCCGGCCTTCACACCAAGATTGGGCCGTTGCTGGAAACGATACAACGAGACTTATACACTAAAGCTGAGGACTTTCTGAAGCGCAGCATCATCAAGGTTGAGGATTCTAAAGCTGGGGAAAAAGCGCTGGCCGCGGACAAACTTATCTTTGCGCCGTGGTGCGGAACAGAAAGCTGTGAAGAGCAATGGAAAGAGAAAACAGGCGCTAAATCACTCAATTCTCCTTTTGAGCAGCCGAGGATGAAGAAAGGGCAGCAGTGCTTTGCCTGCACGAAAAAAGCCAGCTTCTGGTTTTATTTTGGGAAGAGTTATTGACTTCTTTAGGAAAATTTAAATAGTTCAGTTATATTGGTATAATCAAAATGGAAACAGACATCGTAGTGCGGGAATGGGGAAGGTCTTTAGGATTGGTTATTCCTAAAGAGGTAGTCCGAAAAGATAAAATTAAAGCCGGAGATAAAGTTAAGGTGATTATTGTTAAAGAAACCAATGTTTTTGCTGCGACTTTCGGCAAATTAAAGCAGTGGAAAAAACCAACTGAGCAAATCATGAAAGAGGTAGATGAAGAGTTTTGGGGGGAATAAATGGATGACGCCTACTTCTTTGACACCTATGCTATAATCGAGATTATCAAAGGAAATGAAGCTTACCAGAAATATAGAGATGCGAGTATTGTTTTGACCCTCTTTAACATTGCTGAATTGCACTATGCTTTGTTAAGAGAATTTTCTCCACAAATTGCTGAAGCTCTCACCGAGCAATATGCACAATTTGTCATTGAGGTTGATGTTGACACCATAAAAGATGCTAATAAATTCAAACTTAAGAATAAAGAGAAAAAATATTCCATTGCAGATTGTATTGGTTACACCACTGCAAAGCGGCTTGGTCTGAAATTCTTAACTGGTGATCAAGGTTTTAAGGAATTAAGCGAGGTAGAGTTTGTAAAGTAGCAAGAATCAGAGGTATTTTTTCCATGTTTCTTCGTCTTTTAGATTATCCCAGATTTTAGCCATAGACTTTTCACCAAGGAGTAGCCATACTTGTCTTTCTTTTTCTTGGTTCATATTCAAAAGAGAAGAGTTTCCTCTGTCAAAATAGGACTGGGCGGACCATCGGTCAATAGACCATGGCATGTTCGCTTCGCTCACCGCCCAGCCTAATTTTGAGCACGCAAGAATTCCACCACTCTATAGAGTGGTGGAATTCTCCGCGTTTAAAAGCATTTCCTAACTCTTTAACCACTAAACAGTAACAAATTAAGGAAAGGTTTATAAATAACTAATAGAATTTAATAGGAATTATGAGGTTACAATGAGATTAACGGTCAGCTTTTCACTGAAAGAGGAAACGATGGCTAAGCTACAGGAGAAGCTTCAGGGCAGTTCTAGTTATAGGAATAAATCACATTTGGTGGAATGTGCCATTGAAAAGTATTTGGGGGAAGAACATGGCTTCAACTAGAAAGAAAGGTGAAGGTACTTTCGCAGATAGGCTGCGCTCTTGGTATGCAGCATTATTTGGAAAATCAGCAGAAAAATTACAGCTAGATGAACAGGGAAAAAAACTTGAAGAAGAAGGGCGGAGGATACAGCAAGGTCTTGCAGAAGATATCGAAGACTATCTGCTGAGCCTAAGGCGAGATACTGCAGAAGATCTCGAAGACTATCTGCTGGACCAGCAAATTACTGCATTTTACTGGAGAGAACGATCTCTACAGATTCCCTTAATAGTGCATTCATCTCCAGTTCCACCACTCTTAGAATCGGGTAAGGTCATTAAAGGAAGGTATGACTCCTATATGGTTCAAGACTGCATCAGTCAAACCTGGTTAAGCAGAGTATACAAGGCCAAAAGCCAAGGACTAGGAATAGACATGGTCGTTAAGCAGTATTTGAAAGATGAGTCCGTGCACGATTTTTCACGTGAAAGTTTTGGTCATAATCGTCTTTATTACTCCAGCGGACACAGGAATATTATTCCTGCCTATGAATTTTTGGTTACCGAAGATGATGATAGATTAGGTGTCTTCCCCTACATTGAAGGAGAAACTCTTGATAAAATTGCAGCCAGGGAAGGGCAGTTTTCCCTGAAGCAGGTTTTACCTCTAGTATTGCCTGTTTGCGATGCATTAGAACATACCCATAATCTCGGCATCGTGCATCGTGATGTTAAGCCCCATAACATTATCATCTCTGCGAGTGCAGAAGTTACTAAAGACCTGCTTGAATCCTACCCTGATGCTGTCAGGCCGATGCTCTTTGATTTTGGACTTAGCTGGCATGATGATATCAGTGGTTTCGATAGGCTTGATTCAATATATGGAACACTTAGTCATATGGCGCCAGAGGGTTTTGATTTAGGTAGGACACCAAACCGGGCAAGGGACAATTATGCTCTCGGTGTTGTGCTGTATCGGCTTCTGGCGGGACGTTTTCCATTTAATGGCAGAACTGATTACGACCTTGTGCAGGCACACCGGTATGCTCCAGTTCCAGACATAACTCAGTTTAATAGTACAGTAACTGCTGATGTTAAATATATTGTTGATAAAACACTGGCTAAAGATCCAGAGCAACGATATCACACTATGGCAGCATTGAAACAAGATCTAGAAGCACTACAATAAGAAAATGACATACAGAGATACAGAAATGGTACTTTACGCTCGGCATGAAGAAGCGCAAGCTGCGTTGAAGAAGAGAGCCGATCAGCATTCCTTAGACTTGTCGCTGATGGAAGATGATCTTCAGACGATGGGATTTCGGCAGAAAGGAAAAGTAAGTCATCCACATATTGGACCTTAATCCAACAAAAATTACGTTAAAGGAAGGAGATATAGTAGGAATAAGATAAAATGTATACAAATACCAAAACACAAAACCGCAACAAGTACATCGCAATAGCTCCAGCCTTTTCTTGTTTTACTGGAATGGTGAGCGTCGCCCTCGGACTTGCATCAGTGCATGTAAAATCTCCAACGTTCTTCCCTCGGCTCTATTACACCCTTACCGATCCTATCACTACAACCTCTACTGAACAGAGAATCGAAGAACGCTTTGGCATCGATTACGAAGGCGATTCTGACGAAACACAACAACAAGTCTTAGAAGGGCATCTACGCACGATTGATGGGACTAATCCAGCCCTCCTGGATGACTGCCAAAAGATAGTTCTCTATTCAGATACAGTAAAATCTTCTTCTCTGGTCAAGCCGATTTTAGATTACGATGGATTGGCAAATGCTGGGGAAGGTGTTATTGATGTACTTCATAATTCCTTAGGAATTGTCGTCCACGAAGCAGCACACCTTAAACACCATCACGTTCCTGATGAATTCAATCAGAAGTTAGACCGTATTTTCGGCAATTCGTATGGAAAAGATGAGATACAAAATTTCTGGCCTGACGGCACAGATGGGCCCAGAAACGGTTTTGTAAGAGCCTATGGTTCAAATAGTAAGAAAGAAAACGTCGCAACGTATGCAGAAAAAGCCTACGAGCCGGCATTTTGGAAACATCCGGAATTACAACGATCAGACAAGTATTTGCAGACTGTCAGTTTGCTGCATGAATATGGTTTCATTACTGGAAGAGATCATCACTGGATAACTGCAGCAATTAAAAATGATCAAACCATTGTAGCAGCTATGAAAGAATAAAATAAGAAAAATGACCGCACCACTAACCTTGGATTTTGTACTTAATGAGAATTATCTAGTAGGGCGTATATTGGATCCTGAATGGAAAGGGCATGATGATACCATCGATTATCTGCGAGAACAAGCGATAGAAATGTCTCCAACGGCTACTAAACAATTGTTGGAAGCCTATAGAATACGCTTCTCAACAGCACATTTGTCTCCATTTGATGCTTCTCAGCAAATAGTACTATTAACAGAAAAAACAAGAAGTCTCCTTGCAGAGTTAAAAGGAACACCAGAACATAAAGAAATCTTAGAACAAACACATGCCTATAAAACAAGGGTTGAACAGGAGTGGCTTGATAACCTTGACGCTTCATTACCTTTCATGCAAGAGTTGACCGGCTTGCCTCTCGACGGCAGATATGCTGTTTTGGTAGCGCATCCATCCATCAATTTTGGGGAATATTTAGGAGCTAGAATTATAACCATGGGGTGGTCTGCAGAGTTTGCCAATGAAGATACTGTCACCTTATGGCATGAAATCTTGCACGATGACGATATTCTTGTTGGCGGTAAAAATGATGAGGTAGGGCATTCTCTTATAGAAATATCAGCTGATAATGCTCTCAGGGTTCATTTAAATGGAGAGGATTATCAACCACTGCACGGAGAAATATGTCGCCGTGGCCTCAGAAACAAAATATTTAAGAATGACTGGTCTGGATATCTAAACTCCGAAAACAAAAATATCCGCAAATTTAAAGAAGAGATGCAACAAAAATACGGAAGAATATGAAAAAAGAAATAATCGTACTAGGAGACATTGAAATGGGTGGAGGAACCTACACCGATGATTTCATCAGCGACAAGGCTCTTTCAGAGGTGATACTCTCATTATGCAAAAGAAAGCATCCGATTGATCTAGTGTTGAACGGCGATACCTTTGATTTTCTCAAATGCCCGTACATCGTCAACAACAGAGTAACCTATCCTCGCCATATCAGCAGTGACATCTCCCTGGCAAAGTTGCGGCTGATTCATACTGCTCACTCACAAGTATTCGACGCATTGCGAAGATTTGTCGAAAAAACAGGAAACCAGATTTTCTTCATCATCGGCAATCATGACCCGGATCTTGTCCATAAAGAAGTACAGGACGGCATCAAGACTATCTTAAGTAATCAGAACTCCCTTTTCTTCATCTTCCATTACAACCAGCATGGGGTTCATGTTGAACACGGGCACCAGTATGACTTCATAAATAAAGTGAACCTCAATCACCTTTTCCTCCGTTATGATGGAAAACGAATCCTCAATATTCCCTGGGTTTCATTAGGTTTGATCAGTAAATTTATGGATTTAAAGGAAGAGTGTCCCCTTCTGGAACGGATCACACCGCGGCCAGCGCTCTTCTCGCATCATAAATCAGTGCTGAAACGGATCAATCTACGGATCTTAAAATATTTCTTGAAAGGAGTGTTTTATTACCCGATCAGATATTTTTCCGATCCTACCTATACCTTCCCAAAAGAGCTGGTGCGGGAGCTTTACCGCCGCTTCAAGCATGTTCACTGGGATGTAGATGAGATCGTGGAAGTGTTTAAGAGGAAGAATAAGCACACCCTCTCCGAAAACAAGATGTATGTGCTTGGGCATGTCCATAAACGGCATCTTGAGGAAAAAAACAATGTGGCTATCATTCACCCAGATACCTGGCGCGATGAGTACCATTTTGATGCCAAAACACGGCAGCTGATCCCTAAGGAAAAACGGTACCTGCAGATTCTTGTATCTGGCAATGATTCCCTGGACTGGACTTTAGTTGATGTTCCCATAACTAGGAGCGTGTTCCATTTTGATGATATCATCCGTGATGAGAAAAAATTTGTCAGGATGGCAGCAGCAGAAGAGAATTATGCGTTTAAAGGATAGGACGTATGATTGTATTACTAGTACACCACGCTACTGTGCTCAGCAAGCCCTTCGTTTAACAACATTTATATATTATCCCTTTTTCAGCAACCAAGAGGTGTTTTCAATCTTAGAAGCTGCCATCACGCATGAATATCTTGGTACTGATCTTGTTCTAGTTCGCCTGATGGAGCAAGCTTTGTCAGTAAAGCAGGAAAAGGCGCAACAGGAAAAAGGATTCCAGCATCAGGAACGACAACAAAAACAGGATTTGGAAAATGCTGTGCAGAAAGAAGCCCAGCGGCAAGGAAAAGAGCAGGCAGAAGCGCAGGATAGACAGGGAAAGGAGCAAAAGGATGAGTCTTTAGAACAAGAAGTTGCTCTGGAATCTGAAGGTACGGAAATAGCATCAGAACTGTCAGGTGATGGACCGGAAATAAGCTATTCCTTTGCTGACGAGCAATTCCTGATGGAACAATTTTATAATTCTCTACAACTTGACTACGAAAGTTCCTGGTACAAGCACAGCAAGTCGTCTCTGTTTGAATCGGAGGAATATCTGGCTGCTGATCAGGAGTTTTACGACTCCGAAGCAGAGATCCTTACTACAGAAGAAGCGGAAGAGGCCTTGATTGAGATCCAGTATGCTGCCGTAAGCGGTACCCCGCACGAAGTTGACTCGGAAACACGGCGCAAGTTTGACATGTGGATAAAATTCAATCCCGCCCTGTTCAGATTGTTTGAGGCTAGTTATTCTTTGACCAGAAATGTTGATTACCGGCCGTTGGCGTAGATAATCATTTATTTTATATGTGTCAAGAATTCTTCTCTACTGATTTGTAGATCATGTTTGATAATCTTGTTCAATAAGCCGCGATCAACAGCTTCAGTAGGATGATTTGGGATTACTGTCGTTCTCCCATCCTTATGCCCAAAAAACATATGACTTCCTTTTTGCCTCTTAAACTCAAATCCTAACTTTTCCAAAACCCTGGCTACCACCTTTGCTTTCATCGAAGGGAGTTTGTCGGACATAGATTTACTTCAACACTGATCTTTATAAATTTAAGTGAAAAAAAAAACATTGAGTTATTTTCTAATAAGCTCGTACTCAATCTTAGTCGCCTGAAGAGATAACTCATAAAGCCTAGTTTTTAGAAGTAACTCCCCGTATTTTGTAAAAGACAAACACCTAATCGAGACCTGACAATCTTTACAGTGCTTCTACTTCCACTTGCTGTAAACTCAAGAATTTACTCTTCACTTGTGGAGTTCCCTGGACTTCTAAATATAAAGAAATTGCCTCCTTCGTTCTTTTAATTAATTCGTCATATGTTTTAGCTTGAGTATGGCATCCTGGAAGTTCAACTACATCAGAAATTAAATAACCATCTTCTCCTTGTTCTACAATCACAGTGAATTTTTGGCTCATTCTATATCACAACCTCTTAGATAGTTGTGCACTATAAATATCTTTCGACAGCTTTTTGAATTCTTACGAGTACATCTTCACCATCTCTTCTTCCATGAAATGCATCTTCCCGGGAATTATTAGACAATGAGGAGGGCTGCCGAAATGGGCTTCCTTTATTGATTCTAAAGATCCACTTTTGATGATCGCGTCATCACTGCCAAGCCGAGCGCAGCCGATGACTACAATATCCTTGCTGATGAGTTTTCTTTTCTTCCGCGCTTCGATATCCTCAAGGATTCCTAAAGCCTGGTTAACAGTCATGAATTTCTGTTGTTCTGGCTTCAAGTCTAGTAAAAATAAAGTGTGCAAGCCTTGCTTCTGGTTTTCTTTCAAAACAGTATAAGGAGTTTCCAGGTTAGGATGGTCTTCCAAAAAGGGGATGGAAGTGACTTTGCCGAATTTATACAACTGCAGCCCGGTGATTCCTACTGCAGTCAATACTGAGGCATTGTGAATCACTTTAACATCAACCTTTTTTTCTTTCGCCAGTTTAAAAAGTTCAATATGCGTCGTGGCTGAAAATGGATCCCCTATGACTAGAAACGCAATGTCCTTCTTTTTTGCTTCCGTTACGATTTCTTGATCTTTTTGCTCTGCTGCAATTCGGTCAGCGAGGATGATTTTTTTTCCATAAAGCTTTTCCAAGTCTCGAAGCGAGCATTGCAATAACGAAGTGTAATTTTCTACATAGATCTTATCGCAGCTCTTTACAATCTCCAGCCCCTTTAGAGTTATATCTGTTTCATCTGCAAGTCCGATTCCAATCAAGTAGAGCGTCATTTTTCCAGGTTATTTTTATCATATTTTTCGTTGATCAAGTTTCCGATCTTGTCTTTTCCCGTCTTGACCTTGTTGAGAACATGCCGCGCCCAGGCAACTTCACTGCCAAGAATAGTCAAGCCAACCGGAATGACAATGATGGCAGGTCCTGGAAGGACGATCAAGGTTAGGCCGAACAGAAGAACAGTCATGCCAATAACGATGATGATGATCCGTCTTGTACGACGCAAGATCTCCAGGGATGCTCCATTCCGCCAGATATTAAGTCTCATTGTAACTTCTTGACCATATAAGGTCCTTCTTTGGTGTAACCTAATTTCTCTTCATAATACTTTCGCACTCCCACGCCGGAAATGACGACCATTTTCTTTCTACCATGCTGCCTGCTAAGATCCTCAGCTTTCTGCATTAATCGTTTACCCCACCCTTTATGCTGCACTACTCCTTCATCGCCGATTGCTGTTGCTGTTCCATAGACGTGCAGCTCCCTCACCAGCGCGCTTTCTGGTGTAATCTCCGGGCGAAGACATTCAAAGGGAAATCGCAGCCGGCAGAAGCCGATCAGCAGGTCATTTTCCAGATCTTCTGCGGAAATGAAAAATTCTTTTCCCTGAGAGGCGTCATATTCCAGAATCTTGATCTCTACGTTTTCCCAATTAATTATTTTCCCCTTCGGCTCCCGCGCGCGGATGTCTCTTGAAGAAGTCTTATGAGTTTGATCGATGTACTGGCGTAAATTAGTCATCTCCACGCCCGCTTCCCAATATTTAGTAGGGACATCCCGCTGCACCCGCTGGATCCGGCAATATTCCGGCACAAAGGTGTAAAACTCAGCAATGCGCTTGGCTGCTTCATCCGCACCGATGGGAGTAAATTCTCCTTTCTGATATTGGTAATACAGTGCCGTTCCCGGCGCAACCATGCAGGGATAGAGCTTAATCATGTCCGGTTTATACGCTGGATCAGCGAACAATTGCCGCATCCCGGCCATATCTCGCTCATAATCAGTTAAGGGAAGGCCCGGCATGTAATGGAAATTTATTTTGAAACCCAGATCACGCAGGATTTGGATTGATTTTTTTGAATCTTCAGCTGTATGCCCGCGGTGGACAAATTTAAGCACATCGTCATAGACGGATTGGATTCCCAGCTCTACTCTGGTGCATCCCTGCCGGAGCATCTCATTGCCATGCTCCAGGAAGCCCCAATCAGGCTTCGTTTCGATGCAGAGAGCAACACATCTGACATAGCTAGTTTCATTGCGCAGCTGTTCTTGTTCTAAAGAAGTGTTTGTTTTCTGTTTTAATCCTGACAGTTTTTTCTTAATTGACTGTTCACGTTCTTTGTCCTGCATATCGCCAGGAAGTTCGAAAAAGTCTTTAAACTTCAAAAAATCAAAGTCTCCTTGCGCGTCAAAAAACAGATCTGAAAAATTATTCATGGCTTTGAATACGCCGTGGACAAATTCTTCTTGGTATTCTTTAAGTTCGGCAGGAAAAGTTCCGCCCATGATGATTATTTCAATCTTATCAAAACTATGCCCCATCAGGACATACTGTTGTAAGCGGTTAAATACTTGCAAGTAGGAATCATAATCATTTCTGATGCCGCGCATGGTAGCTGGCTCGTGTCCGGTGTAGGATTGTGGAACATCACCCCAGGGCGAGTTCATCCCTCCCGGACAGAACGTGCATTTTCCATGCGGGCATTTGCTTGGTGCAGTCATCACAGCTACAGGAGAAACGCCGGAGATTGTTCGAGTAGGTTTGGAAAGAAGGATTTTCTTGAATTCGGCAATTTTTTCTTTAGGCAGGGAGACAAGGATTTCAATATTAGTAGGTGTTTTGGGAAGCTTGTATTTTTTGGCAATATTCTGTTTAATACTGTTCAAACTCTCTTGATCTTGGATCTGTTGAGTTTTGATAAGTTCAGTGATTTCTTGTAATACAGTAGTAGACATATTGGCGTAGATTTGGATGATTTTTTATTAACTTTACCTGTTCAAAGAAGGGCATCTTCAGCATCTTCATCCATTAACCCTGCTGCAGACCCTTTATAATCAGTGTCAAATTGTAACCCATACTCATTGTTCCACAATTCTGCGGTAGCGCAAATAACTGGATTCTTTGTACTTACATCAATTATTCGCTCAGTGTGGGTGCGTTCTTGATAGACTCCAGTGTGCGCTGCCATGGTAAATGGTGAGGTGTCAGCAGCAACTATGAAGAACCCATGATGATAGCGATGTTTAACCTCAGGAGGAAGATCGTATAAATCCCCTGAATGAACAATGATCCCTAACGGGTTAAAGAGAAAATCTAATCGATAACGAGAATATTCCTGTGAATCTTCTAAGTGCCTATACTCTGGCCCGTCTTCTAGAGAGGAGTGCAGCTTTCCGTCCGGTGCTATTTTCCGAATATTATATCGCGCTATTACATTACGAACAATTCTGTCTAACATGACCTTACATTGAAGCTAAGCCTTTTAAACCTTTCTATTTTTACAACTTAAGAGTAATAACTGATAAAATTTATAAAGAGCCGGAAACTTTTAGGAGATGAATCACGTGAGTGAATAAAATGGATACGATAACTTTACCTAGCAGATATTGGGGCAATTATAGAACCATTAAAGATTTATTGGTCTTAGAACGTCTTAGTATAGAACATTTTCTTATAGGGAGCATACTCTCTGAGAAGGAAGACACTCACTTCCTCCTTGCTGCTACTCACATTATAACTCCGGATTGGATCTTCCGGCAACAGTATGACCAAAGATATCCATCCGGTTGGCCTAAAATGGACCTCTCAGAAGAGCCGTTATTTCCTGCGTTAGAATACAGATTTCCAAGATCAGACCAAAAGCGGATGGTACCTTCTCCTCAGGAATGCGCACAGAATTTTACTATTCATCCAAGATTCTTGCCTGTAATAAGGGAGTATATAGAGGGTTTGTGGGATGCAGGAATCGGAACCATTACTATCCATAATCACCCCGCAATACCATATTCTTCTCTTGACAGAGAAAGCCAGGAGAATTTGCGAGTATTATACGATCTTTCTGATCAACGTACAACTTTTGAGGCTTTTGTAGAAGAACATTTGCGTACCGTACAAAGGACGCCCAGCCAATCAGATCTCGCTATAGCCAGGCAATTATCAAATAAAGGCCTTGGTTTGATAGCGATAGGAAAAAATAACCTTTCTCCTCCAGAAATATCGGACAATCCGAATCCAGATGAGTACATCGGCTTCAAAGTTCTGGATCATGGCTATGAACTTGTTCAGATTCAGCTGCCTCACTTATCTCAACCACAATCTTTATAAATCAACCATAAATCTAGATATCATGGTTACCAGAATAGGAACGAAACAGCGTAAAACACGGCATAAGTATAAGAGAACGATCCGTGAACGGGGGAAAATATCGCTCAGCCAGTATTTCCAGGAGTTTAAATCCGGGGACAAGGTGAACTTGAAAATTAACTCTAACATTCAAACCGGACGCTTTTTTCCGCGTTTCCACGGCCTGACCGGGACTGTTGCTGGAAAGAAAGGAGAATGTTACCAGGTTGTACTGATGGATGGGGAAAAAGAAAAAACAGTATTCGTCCATCCAATTCATCTTACGCGGCAGTAAGGCCTAGAAAACGTAAACAATGGGAAATCCTCAATTTATCGAAGAGAAACCGCTGGCTTTGGCGGATGTTAAGGCTACATTGCACTCTATTGAAAAACGCGATCAGGAGTTAGGGTATCTGTCAACCAAAGCTAAAGAGTATACAGACCTGTTTGTGTCTCTGCCAGAGAAGAAAAAAGAGGAACTGCATAAGAAGCTAGCTGCCCTTGACTTGACTCGTCTCAAAGGGGAGCATCTTTGCAAGATCATTGATTTTCTGCCAAAGGATCTTGACGAGTTAAAGGTAATTCTGCAATCGTATCCTTTAAGTCTGGCCAAAAAAGACCAGGAAGCGATTGTTGCTGTTGTTAAGGAATTTGCGGAATCGTAAGCGGAACCGCACTCAAAAAGCGCAATTTTTATTAAATTGAGATACATAATGCTCCATAAAGACCATAAAACAGTAAAAATACCATAAAAACTACAATGATGCCAGCAGAACAAAAAACAGTCAAGGAAGAGAACGCCGTAGTTCTAGACTTCCTTGAACACGGCTATCCATTTGAACAAGGTACGTTGAAGTCCCCGATAGCCCAGGCGCTGGGAATGGATCACCTTTCTTTGTTAGAGCTGATCCCAAAAAAAGGAGTCTTCCTGCAGCCGCATCAGCATGTCTACATCGGCGAGGGAAAGAGGGAGGAAATACATCACATTAAAGGCAGGATCCCTGCGGATAAATTAACCAGCACTGCCCGGAATGAATTGCGGCACGTCATCGAGGAAATAGTCAAAAACAAGGAGAAACAGTTTATCGAATTCTTCAACAAGGCCCAGCCTTTAAGCATGCGCATGCATCAGCTGGAGCTGCTGCCAGGCCTAGGAAAGAAGCATATGTGGGAAATCATCAATGCCAGAAAAGCTAAACCATTTGAAAGTTTTGAAGATCTGAAGAAACGGGTAAATTTACTTCCTGATCCGATGAACCTGGTTGTGAAGCGCATCCTGTCTGAAGTTGAAGGAAAGGAGAAGTACAATATTTTTGTGGGATAACTGTTCAAGCTCCTATTGATCCAACTTTCATTCTGGAAAGGACCTTGATATGGCCTAGAGCAGCTATACTTTCTATCAGTCTCTCGTACATCACCTGGCCATATAAGGTAAGTATTCCGTCGATCTCTGCTTTCCTTTTTTCACCGCCTTCCGTAAGATAGGCGATATCTTCTCTTCGGTATAAGTTCATTCCTGAAGGCATGCATCTTTCTAAGTCCTTCTGGACTAAAATTTCTGCCATGATGCCGCGCAGATTAGAAGTTTTTGTTTCTTCCCGATTCATGATCAGTTTATGCAGTTCTGCTGGATCCTGTGCATCCATAATATCATCTAAGCGGGCTCTCCGAGTCCTATTGATGCCGATTGCCGCGTAAATCTGGGCCATATCTTGTTCAGTGAGTTGTCTAAAAAAATCTCCGTGTATTCCCTCATATAAGAGTATGGCATCCGGTGCGTAGTCATCGCCGCCGCTTTTCATAGGCTTAGTGGTATCATAATGAGCCAGGATCCTATATACCAGAGGAAGCCAATCTACAGCCTGACTTCTTTCTTTCCAGTATTCAACCCAATACTCGTGGAAGGATTGACGTTTATTTTTGAGCTGGCTCCGCTTACCCTCAGGTCTGCAGCCGACCTCAACAAGACCAAACCCGATTCTTGTTCCTGACGCTATGACCGGGATGCCTTTAATGGATGAACCCAACTCAAAGAAATGCTGATCGATAGAGAAGTGCTGGTCTGTGCTGTCACCATGGTCCATGCAGCTCATTTTTTGCTATAGAATGTCAAAATAGGACTGGCAGACTACCGATCAATATGCACAGAGAAACAACGATTTCTCTGGCACATGAAAATAAGCAACGACTTATTTTCAGTGCAGAAATAAGATAGTTGTCTTATTTCTTGCACACCGGAAACTTTGTTTCCAAGTGAACCGGTAGTCCGCCAGCCTAATTTTGAGCACGCCAGTATACCCCCAAATAAGTATGTGGTTTGCTTTGCAAACCACCATTCTATTGAATGGTGGTATACTCAGCGTATAAAAATATTACCACAACAATTTCCACTTGTCGCTTTTCTTCTTTTCTTCCACTAAATCGGCCATGCCAGCCTTGGCAGCTCGTTTCAGAAATTCGTTGGCGATCATCTTTATCCTCAAGCCATTGACATCAACATCATTCTGGAAGAATTGATAGCGCTCCAGCAAAGATTCAATCACCCCTGCCTGCGTTTCCAGGTTGACCTGCAATATGCCTGATTTTGCCACTGTAAACTCTTTTTCCAGTTCTTCCAGCCGCTGCAGGTCTTTGAGAAGCGGCTTTGTATCAGCTCCAATTTCAGCTAGAAACTCCTGGATAGCATCTATATCCTTAAGAGGATCAGCCTTTCTCTTCTTCTCCTCCTTGGCAAACAGGCGCTTCCACCACTTTTTTTCATACATAGGCATGTTAACACTTAATCTCCCTGGAAATATAAATGTTTCTTTATAGGCGGCTTTTTCCTCCATCCTAGAGACAACATTTTTAAAAATAGACCCGATTAGGAGTACATGAAATTCACGCCCCCAGCATTTTTTATAGCGTTATTGCTATGCGCCACGGTTTTGCACATACTCTTTCCTAATCCTAGAGTAATTCCATTTCCCTATTATTTCCTCGGAAGCGTTTTCATTGTTTTTGGAATAATGCTCAATTACCGGGCTGATGCTCAGTTCAAGAAAAAACAAACCACTATCCAACCTTATGAGATACCAAACGTTCTGGTCACCTCCAGTATCTTTAGTATCAGTAGAAATCCTATGTATCTCGGAATGGCTTCCATATTAGTAGGTATTGTCATTTTTTTGGGAACATTAATTGCTTTTATCTTTCCGTTGATATTCATCATTTTTATAGAAAAATGTATCATCCCAATAGAAGAAAGAAATCTTAGGCTTAAATTCGGGAAAAGGTATTTGGAGTACAAAAAGAAAGTAAGGCGTTGGGTTTAGAAACTCTAAAAGATATCTGCTAAACTCTTGTCCTCAACTAAAAAAACGATAATAATATAAGATAAAACCTTTTTCTGCTTTTATGGGCAAACAGCTTGCGCTTGATCTACGGGAATTTACGCCGCTTCCGGTTGATAATTCTGCCAGCCCAAATCATTATAGCAAGGACTTAAAGCACATTCTTATTCCTAAAACCTGGATTTGCTCACAGGTGGCACGACTTTCCCTGGAAATTTCTGAGAATTACCGGCACCTGGGACCTGATGACAAGCCTGTAGCCATCTGCCTTCTGGAAGGAGCTAGAACATTTTTTGATGATCTTGTTGCCAGACTGAGTGTTGATGTGGATAAACTCTATTGGAAAGTAGGAAGTTATGAAGGGACGGAATCTACCGGGAAGGTCAGCTTGGGAGATGTCGATCTTAGTGTAGTAGAAGGGAGAAAAGTCCTTGTTGTTGATGACATTGCCGACACCAGAAGGACATTGAAACACGTTCGTGATGCTCTTTTGCAGCATAATCCCTTCCGTGTTGAGGTTGCCTGCCTGCTTGACAAGCCCGACCGCCGTTTAGAACAGGATCTGGAGCTGGATTATTGCGGCTTTACCATTCCCAATCAGTTCGTGGTCGGCTATGGTTTAGATTTTAATGGTAGGTACCGAGATTTGAATTGTATCGGCGTTTTAAAAGAGGAAGTGTACCAGAGAAAGTCATAAAAATGCAGGAAAGCGCCTGACCACGGACTAAAGTCCGTGGCTTGAACGGCGCTTTCTAATCCCAGCATTTTTAGGACACGAAAAATGTGGCAGAGACCACATTTTTGTGCAGAAAACAAATCATTGTTTTCTTGCACCAAAAAGCCAGAGCCATTCGCGTGGAAAAGCAACGACTTTTCCAGCGTCCCAGAAAAATCGCTGTTTTTCTGTGGACATCCATTGGCTAAAGCCAATGGCTTTCTGGATTTTTTAGTGTAGTTTTATCAGCATATTTTAAATAGCAAATCCTTCTTGGTTCACGGATGCGCCGTTTTACAGTTAAAAAAAGATATGGGGAGTATAAAACTTCTGATTGCCCCTTCTGCGGAAAGATTGCGACGCAAAAAAACGACCAGGGTCTGGAGGTCTGCAGGTTTCATGCCAAAACAAAACTGGATGAGATCAAATGCACCTGCGGCCGCTGGCTGGAAACAAGGTCAGGGAAATTCGGCCCTTATTTCCACTGCCTTAATTGCGGCAACATCAATTATAACAAAGGCCTGGCCATGAAAGAGATGACCACGCCGACATTTCAAAAAGAGCTTGAATCTAGTCATTCTACTGGTGTGCTCACCAGTGGTTCGCAAACCAGTTCCATTCGTGAGTCAAAATATTCAGCTCCCACCGCTAACGAGCGACCCGACCGAAGGGAGCATGCCGCTGGTCTATTGACCAGCGGTGGTCGCGAGTATTTTGACGAAGAGAAAAAGGAAATAAAAAAAGAAGATGCTCTCAAAGAAAGAAAGGAAACAGTCATCTCCTCCCATGATGTAGAGTATTTTGATTGAAAGATCATAGTCTCTTTTTGTCTAAAAGGCAGTATTACAATACTTATCTCACAGCGCATAAATAGTTATAAAACACTTGCTCTGCTTTGCGCCCATGAGATATGCTCAGGTCCTTTCTGCACTTTATCTTGGCTGTGCAGTTCAAGCAGTGCAAACACCTGCAGGAGTAGTTATTGATCTGCATCCTGTGCCGAGTTCAGGATTGGAGGAAGTCATTTCTGAAACAGATACAGAGCCGTCGTTCAAAAAGATAGCAAATGAAGTCATCGATAATTTTACGCAAATACTTCGAAAGCATCAGTGGCAGTCCTTGGAAGGGACATTCTATCTAGATAACAGCGATGACTTTTTCAGCTATGAATATGATACCTCCGAATTTTGCAGCCCTGATTCCAGCGCCCGATATGAGGGGAAATTGACCCTTGCCTATCATTCTTCCAAACAGATGGAGACCAGGAAGGTAAAGACAACTACTTCCCTTACTGCTGTTCCTCCTTTCAGATCCATTGATCAAGTTGAATTCTCCATAAAAGGAGAAGGAGCAGAAGCAGATACATACACGTATTATACAACTGAAGAAGCGCAGCAATTATATGAACATCTGCTCCGCTTGCTGTATCGGGAAGTGGATAAGCATGCAGGCATCCATACTTCCTGGGACGATTTTAATTTGAAACGCATTGTCCTGGATCCCGGCTTTGTTACGTACAAACTTCATACTGCGCTGCGTCAGAAATTAGAAACCCAGCAACAACTTCCTGTAGAGAAGATTAGGATTTATAATAAGTGTGATGAGTTGTGATTAAGAGTGCAAGAACATTTATTTATTTTTCCCTATCCACTTCTTCATAATTCTTTTAATCTCAGAAAGGTGTTTTTGATCTTTAAAAGTATGTGAAGCACCTTTGATTATGTGCATCTCTTTTTCTCCAGGCAGACGCTCAAACAACATTTTCTGATGTTCTGGGGGAGTAGAATTGTCTTGATCCCCAACTATAAGCAGAACAAGCATCGTAAGTTTCTTGGCATTAGGAAGCATATCATACTTTAGGCGATCTTCCATATGGGACCACTTTAGTTTCTTAACAAGGCCTGGCTGCGAGGTGCTTTTTTCTATTCTCCAGCCGCTTTCCTTCCATTGTTTGAGGAGCTCATTGCCCTTGTATTTGGGAGAATCGAGGCTTAATTTTCCAGAAACTACAGTAGAGATCGGTGCAAGAGCTTTTACCTTACTTGGATGCTTCTCCGCAAAAAGGATTGTTGATATTCCGCCTAAGCTATGCCCGCAAAGCCAAAACGGCTCCTCATACCAAGCTTGACTTTTTGCCCAGGCGATAACATCTTCCAAATCTTCAAAATAATTAGTGGTGGTTGCATCTTCATACTTCCCAGCACTCTCGCCAGAGCCTAATGTATTGGTAGTATCAAAACGAACAACGGTAAAATCGTTTTCTTGAAAGGCCTCTCCAAATGTTTTAATCTGTGGTTGCTCTTTGAAGCCGCCTAAGCCATGCATCACAAAGGCTAGGCCTTTCTGATCAGGCTTTATTTCTATTACCACAACAATCCTTTGTTTCTTTCTATTAGTAATAAACTTCTTTTCTTCCATCTTATAATAAACCTAGAAGTATTAGCTTTTTAAAAATGTAATCTATAAACTAAAGAAAGAAATAAGAACTAAGCAGGTACACTAATCCCCAATTTTGAGCACAACTTCTTCTGGTTTTCGGTCAGCCGCTTATAATTTTTAAGAACAAATTCTTCGAATTCCAAATCTATGTTCCCTGTCACAAACACCACCTCCATCTCAGTACAAACGCTACGTACATGAGGGATTTTGTAAGTGCTGTCATGTTTATAAAACTTGTTCATTCTTGTCTGGAAGTAAAAATGAGTTATCATTGGCTGGGTGAAAAAAATCTTCATATTTTCCTGTTTTGATCAGTATGTAGAACTTATGGTGTAGGAAAATGATCGTCCTGAAAGAGCAAACTCACGAGATAGCCTGTACTCCCTGCTATCAGAATCGAACCAAGCCAATAATGCATAGTACTCCAGACAGCATCAGTCAGGAAGATGGTTATGTAGTATAAGGAATATAGAACAATAGGAAGTACAAGACCGGTCCAGCGAGGATGTCTGGAAGCAGTGCCAGCATAGGTGTCTAGAATAAAGCCGGTAAGCATTGCAGCAGGTATAAAGCGGTACTGGTCAAGAATGATTGCTCCATAGGCTGTAGCTATGGTGAACATGATGGTGAAACCGCCCGGTAGTTTCATTTTCCTCAGCATATACAGTACAACAGCAACAAGGATGGCTGAATGGATGATGAATCCGGCCATGGGCAGATTATATCCTGACAATTCTTTTGCCGCCAGGGAATGTGGATCAAGAGCGGGGATGTCTACTGGCTTCTCGCTGACGGTAATGTAAGGAATGATAAAAGGACTGTAAAATTGGGAGAAGAAGGTCAACAGGATATAAAACAAGGTCATGGAAAGAATGGCAGGAAGCTTGCTTCGCTGTTTTTGGTGCAGCCATGATCGTGCTGCTGCCGTAAATATCAGCGCTCCGCCGACAATCAGAGCCAGATGCGAAGGACTGTAGAGCGCGTCGATATTCTCTTCAATTCCTATGAAGGTGTGCCAGAGCATGTCACCAAAGCCGCCAAAGAAAAAGATAAGACCGCCCAGGAGAGAAAGACCATAGCCCTTTGGCAGGGCCTTCTTCCAAGGGTATCCTTTTTTGAGATTCTGTCTCCAGTGATACAAGAGAAAGATGAATACTGCTAGATACGCTCCGTACAATAGGGCATGCCAGGGAGTGAAAAATGTTTCAATAAACTCAGGAATATGTGAATGGGCCCAGGCATCAGTAAAGAGGCCGCTGACCAGTGCAAGGCAGAGAAAGGTATAAACCCAGCTAAACCTGTTGGTAAGAGAAGGGTATTTTTGCTGCATCTTGGTTGCCAACGGGCGGAAGAATATAAATATTGTTATCAGTAGGGCTCTGTAGAAAGTCTTAAAAAAGTCGCCTTGGCCGCTCGGTTCGTGCTTCTACGTAAGTATCCTCTCGCAGGAAGCACCAATAATATCTGCAAGCACACAATAAAGCAACGACTTTATTGGTGCACCAAAGTGATCGTTGTCACTTTGTGTGCAGTAGATGTTCTCACCTCGCCTTAAGGCCCAGGCGGCGACTTTTTCTACAG
>DATDYP010000011.1:0-96875 GCA_035288985.1 Candidatus Nanoarchaeia archaeon | reverse complement strand
CCGATCAATGTAGAGCTAGTCAGCGTCGGCGCAGTTCTTCATGACTTGTTCAAGTTTGCCAGCCTAAAGGACATCACTTCCACAAAATACCATCAGAGAACTTTTTCCGATGCCGAGATCGCCATGCGCAACAACTTGCGTGCAAAATTTCCCGGCAAGTATGAAAATGAAATCGCCTTTGAAATTTTTAAGGACCAATACCCTGAGCTGGCTGTGGTTCTCAGGAATGAAGGAGACCCTCATTTACGCACACGCTCTTGGGAAGATTCAGTGCTTCATTATGCTGATTACCGGATCTTTCAGGAAGCTGTCGTTTCCTTGGATCAACGTTTCGCTTACTTGAGCGAAGTTTATAAAGGAGGAAATGATTTTTGGCAGGAATACCTGCAATACTGCAAAGACGAAGAGAAAAAGATCTTTGCTCATCTCGGCTTTACGCCAGAGCAGCTGCAGCAACAACTGCAACAACAGAAACAGAAAATAGAAGGGGATATGTAGCATGGCAGAAAAAGATTACTATAAACTCCTTGGCGTTGAAAAGAATGCCAGCAAGGAAGAGATCAAGAAGGCTTTTAAGAAGCTGGCCATGAAGTATCATCCTGATAGAGCTCCTGCTGACAAGAAAGATGAGTATGAGGAGCAGTTCAAGAAAATCAATGAAGCTGCTTCAGTCTTAGGCGATGATAAAAAACGGCAGCAGTATGATCAGTTCGGCAGCGCTGCATTTTCCACTGGCAGCGGCAGCAGCGGTTTTGAAGGTTATGATTTCTCGGACGTGATGTCGCAGTTCCGTTCCGGCTCATTCGGTAATTTCGATGATGTCTTTGACCATCTCTTCGGCGGAAGCAAACAAGGATCAAGGCAGCGCAGGGGTTCTGATCTTCTCCATGAAACAGAAATCACCTTGGAAGAAGCATATTCGGGAACAAGCAAGACTATTCAACTAAACAAGCTGGAGCGATGTAAAGAATGCCAGGGCAAGGGAGCCAGCAAGTTTGAATCCTGTCATCATTGCAATGGTTCAGGATTTCTGAAACGGACGCAGCGCACCGCCTTCGGCTTGTTCCAGCAGACCGGACCTTGTCCGTACTGCCACGGCCATGGGGAATTGCCCCAGGATTCCTGTAAAGAATGCAGTGGGGAAGGGCTGATACGGAGACGAAAAAGCATTGACGTTTCTATCCCTGCCGGGATTGGCGAGGAGATGAGATTACGAGTGAAAGGAGAAGGAGAACTGGGAGAACATCATGGCCCTGACGGTGATTTATACGTCCAGGTTCATGTCCAGAAGCATCAGTATTTTGAACGCGAGGGAGATGATCTGCATCTCACTGTGCCGATCTCATTTTCACAGGCTGTTTTGGGAGATGAGATTGAAGTCCCAACCCTGCAAGGAAAAGCCAGCTTGAAAATCCCTGCCGGAACGCAGACAGAAACCATTTTCAGGATGAAAGAAAAAGGCATGCCCTCGCTTCATCATTCCGGGCACGGCAACCAGATGGTTACTGTGCATGTGGAAATTCCCACCACGCTGACGAAAAAACAGAAGGAATTGATTAAAGACCTTCACGAAGAGAAGCCGCAGCAAGGCTTCTTCAAGAAAATATTTGGGTGAAGACTATCATGACACAAAAGAAAAACATTTTATTTTTCCTTGCTCCACTTCTTGTAAGCAGCGGCTGTGCTCAAGAGGAGCAGCTAGAGTGCCGCACCCTCCAGGAGCCGGGAGAGTACGAAGTGCATGCCTGTGATGTTTTCACCGGTCCGTTCGGCACTAACGCGCTCGTTACAGGTGTGGATAAAAATGGTATCGTCAGCATTTCTTACATAAGCCCCGATCAAGATAAATTATTTGATGATTCTTTTTCCCGCTTCACCCCGCCTGAGGCTCATTATGGAATAAATATCTATCACCAAGACGTGCAGTATCATGGAACTATGGTAAGGACGGACAATGCCCATGACCTTTATTATAAATGCGTGGAAGCAGTAATAGATGATACTGATCCAAGATTTTGCAGCCTCGCTGCTCCGACAGAAGCTCTTCCTGGAGATATCATGGAAATCTCTCCCAGCGGGGATTATTTTGGAAAAACAAACAATCCTGAATTTCCACAGCTTGCCAGCTGTAATGCCAGGAATTTAGAAAGCATAGCTATTCACAGCAGCGCCTTCCTAGGTCTTCCTCAGTTAGAGCCGGGCGTGTCGTTGATGGATGTATTCATGGATAATCCGGACTTGACTGGAAGCTCTTCCGGAAGCCGGGCAGTCTGGTATCATGATCTGCACGATAAGAAGGATGCAGAAGCTGTGGAATATAAAGTGAAGCGCTGTAATGAGAAACTGGAAGAAGGGCATTTCTTGAAAGGCGACCATGAAGTGACCCATCTCTTTTTGCGAGGGATGTCTGTGCCATCAATGTTTAATGAAGGATTGGCAAATTATGTTCCTACAGCGCTCAACACCACAGCAGAAACATGGGACACTCCAGACTCTGTCTGCCGCGAGGAAGGTCTAGTAGATGGATTCCAGATCGTGCCGTATACAAAATACGATCAGATGGATGGTGCTGATCCTTTTCGGGCTTATACTTCCGGGGAATGTTTCTGGGTTAAGCTGACACATGACCATGGCGAGGACATGATTCCCTTAGTCATGAATGTTCTTTACGACCATAAATGGGAACCTGATTTTACGTTTGAGAATGCCTTAACTCTTGCCGGCGCTGTTCCTGGTGATTATGCTCCCTGGGGTTTGAAATAGTACACGGGCTTTCTTTTCCCAGCACTTTTATGAGTCATACTCATCCTTATGCTTATACCTATACCCTACATAGACACCAATTCCAGCGAGAAGCAGTCCGATAATAACCATCAGAACCCAGACCATCGCTCCTGTTCCTGAGCTGTCTGTAGAGGCCACGGCATTTCCAGTCAGAGCTTGTCCAAGATTATCGGCATCATTTTCCGAGACCAGCTCACTCTGGATGGTGAATTTTTTCTGGTCCATCCTTACTAAATTCCAGAAATTGACCGCCATCTCAAAGGTGTACGTTCCCGGTCCTTTATCTTTTGCATCCAGATAGTCATTGATCCTAGCAGTCATCTCGCCTTCAATGTCAACCGACTTGGTCCTAAACTCGTCTATCTTCTGCTGGTCTTTGATGACATCAACATCCACAAAGACGTTTTTTATCAGCTGGTTCCACTGATTCAATAATTCCATGGAATAAGGATTTATCTTGTTGGCGACAAAATATTTGTTGAAGTAGGTGATGTCCACTTCAGGCTTGCCGACGATGAGATTTTTGTATAACTCCACAGTCTGGTCGTCATAGGAGGTGACTGCCGAAACCTGATACTCCCCGTCGTCAAATGCGTTTCGTTCCATCTCTACGGTGAGAAGCGTTTTTTCCTTAGTTGGAAGAGAGGTTGATTCAGTTTCCAGCTGTTGTTCTTTTTGTTCCTTGTCATTGACATAGAAAGTGGTCTTTACCTCGCTGATGTCTTTTTTCCCAAGATTCTCCACTTCGGAGACAAATTTGATGGAGTTGGTAGTTTCCTGGAAGTTTACTGTCGCCACAACATATTTGTCAGGGTAAGGTCCTTCAATGATCACTTTATGCTTTAAGACGATGACAGAAGAGATCACACCTGGTTCTTTATCACCTCTTTTTTCCTGGACGATGATATTGGCAGTGGAAGTGCCCGGAGGAACTTCTTCAGGAAGATGGACTTCAAACTTGACCACATCAGCTTCTTTATCATCGCGGAAGGCGATCGTGTCCTTTTCAAGTGTAATGAATTCTGCCATCTCTCCTTCTACGATGATGTCAACCACAAATTGTCGGGCGTCATTGTTGACGATCCAGAACTCTTTAGAGTAATCCCTGCCTTCGTCAAACGCGATGGTAGTCTTAGCAGGCCGGATGCCGGTAGCTGTAGCTATGCTGACCAAACATAAAAATACAATAATCCATACTATTACTTTTTGTTTCATGGTATCTTAGAGACAGTGGTTAGACCATTTACCCCATAATTATATTTTTCTTGTTTTTTAAAGATGAAACTATTAAATATATCAACATCATTACGTCTTTTTATGAAGGAAAATATGCTGCAAAAATTAAAAATGGAAGAAAGAATTGCCAAGTGGGCTGTACAACTGCAAAGAACCGGCAGAAAAGGAAGATCTGAAGAATTGAAAAAGAAAAAGTTCTTGTAGATGAGGTCTGCAGTTTCTGTACTTACAACTAAAGAAATGATTGAACTATTATCCTGAATCTTTATTTTTCTCATTTTTCTATCCTGATATTGTAAATGTTACTGTTGATGATTTAACTCCTGGAGGCTCGTCTGTGGGAACTGTAATGTTCAAATCAATGAAAAAGTCGTCATTGACATTCTGCCATTTTAATAACGCTACTGCCACCGCCGCGCTGACGCTGGTCATGTTGGTATAGCTCAGGATTGATTGCGATGTATTAAAGGCTCCCACTTCACTTTCCCTAGCCTTAAATAAATAATTAGAGGTGTTGATGGCTGCCTGCGTGAAATATCTGGTTCCATTGACTGTCACGTTGAACGGTATGTTTCCTGAATTCTCTCCTCTGAATGGAGCTGGAACGCCGTCGGTAGTATTTTCAACCGCTCCTGCAGCAAGGGAGCCGAATTGCACCGAATCTGTCAGTAAGGTGAATTGCAGTAATGACTGCACCGTAAAATTCTGCACTTGCGAGAAGTCTCCATAACCGCCGCTGTCATTGGCCTGTACTCTCCAGTAATAGACCGTGTCAACAGCCAATTCAGTGGATATTTGGTAGGTGACATTGCCGTTAGTGATATTGATGATGGCGCTGTCGTTCACGTCCGGAGTAAGGAAATCCAGACTGTTGTCTATCTGTAAGTTGTAGCTGATGAAATCACCGTCAGTGTCAGTGGAGGTATTCCATTTGAATTCCGGCGTCCTGTTGGTAGTGAGGGTGTTATTAAGCGGGGAACTTAATATCGGCGCGCTAGGACGGGCGTTTGCCGGCGGGGCGCCAGTTTCCAGAATTAACACGCTATTATTTGAGAAAAATGCTGCTCCATCATCATAGCCGTCATTTGGCGTCCCTTCAACACTCCAATTCATGGACACGTTGGTCATGGAAGCAGCGATCTGGTTGGTTTTGTTATCATACAGATTAGCGATCTGGTCAGCGGTAAGGCTGATATTGTAGATCTTGACATCGTCTATGGCTCCTGCATAAAATTCATTTCCTACGCCGCCGGCGTTGCCTGCACCGATACTAAGAGTACTGCCATCGATGCTGGCGGAACATCCTGTACCGCTGGCAATCAATGTTTTATTTTCATAGACAAAATAATTAGTCCCGTTCACTACCCAAGCTAACTGGACCCACACTCCTGCCTGGACGGTGCCGAATGAAGGACTTCCGCATCGGCCAAAGAGCAGATAGCTACTACCAGTGAATCCAAGATACTGCTTATCATTATCAACATCAATGATCGTTTGAAATCCTGTCAGTGTAGTTGGCCTGATCCTCACAACGTAGGTGAAATCCTTGAAATCAAACAAGGTTGCATCATTGATGGCAAAGTAGTCATTAGTGCCGTCATACTCGTACGCTCCTTTCCCATCATAGCCGCCGGTAGCGTTCCATACCGGCAAGCCATTTTCCGTGACATCGCTTACAGAAGTATATCCGGAGTAGTCCTGAACATTGCTGGTATTAGTTCCATTGATTCTTTCAAATGGAATGTTGAGGACATTGATCGCTGTGCCGTTCCTGAACCAGTTGTAGATAACCTTGACTGGATCAGCATCGTCGTCTGAGGTCACGGCAAAGGCAGTAACATTGGTATCAGTATTGTTGGTTGCAGGATTGGTGGTATTGACTATTAAGGAGGTGAGGTTTGGCAGCGCTCCGACTGTAACATTCCCTGCAATCTGGAGTCCGACAAAGTTGTGGGTGTCATTGGCATAGACGGTAATGTTTCTGGCGCCCTTTCCGGGGAAGATGGTGGTGTTAAGACAATTGTCAATCGTGGAGTTGGCTCCGTTATTGATGGAATACCAGCAGCTGCTGACGGTCGTGCCATCCCTGACAGTAAAGTTTAACCGCAGGCTTGCTGAGGGATAGACGCTGTTATTTACAGGCCGCTCGATGACAATAACGGGAGGATTTTCGATAGAGAGATTGTTGGATTCCAGCGTCGTGCCTTCCGCGGAACCGTCGTGGGGTGTTATTTGCACGCTCCAATTCTGGTTGTCAGCAATTTGCTGCTTGGCAATGATATTGGTTTTGTTCCTATAATGTGCATAGATCTGTTCCTCGACGAGAGAATAATTATAAAATTTGAATTCGTCAATTGCGCCATGGAAATCCTCACCGCCAGCGGTGTCAAAACCAATCCGTAGATTGGTCACTGTCGGGAAGGCGGCAGCGTGGAGGTTCTGGCCGTACCAGTTTCCGTCCAGGTAAAATATAACAGTTGTATTGATCAGACGGACAAAAGCAACATGATGCCAGTTGCCATCTGTAATAGTTGTGGTAGTAACAGAAGAATCGATATTGGCGCTGTCAAATATCCGCAGGGTAGTAGTTCCACTGACGTAAAATGCCGGATCAAAAGCATTGACACTAAAGATAGCCTGGTAAGGATGGCTGGCGCCATTTTCTGGCTGGATCCAGGCTTCGACCGTGTACGGCTTTGTGTCGATGACCGGGAAATTAGTGGTATTAAGGTTCACGACATCATCAGCCGGGCTGAAGTTATATGCTCCTCTTCCGTCATATCCTCCTTGTGGAAGGTATATTGCGCCAACAATGGAGGAGATGTTATTTTCAAAGCCGCCATAATCTGTCCCATTAAGAACACCATCCGCTTCAAATGGCAGATTGACGGCCGCGAAGGGCGCGTAATTCAATTTCCAGTTGTAGATGTTCTTGACCAGATCGTTATCAATGTCTGCCGTGGTTTGGTTGTAGACGGTTAGATTTGTGTCAGTGTTGTTCGTGCTAGGATCAGTGGTATTCAATATTGGCGTTGCGTGTGTAGGAGCAGTGTTCAAAATCGTGACGGTGTTGGAGACAGAGGCATTGCCGTCCTCTTTTCCATCGTTGGGCGTCACTTCCACGAACCATTCTTCGTTTTTGGTTGTTTCCTGTGAGACGATCAAATCAGTTTGGTTGTTATACAATGCTAGAATTTCCTCGTCTGACAGTGACCTATTAAACAGCCAAGCCTCGTCAATAGTGCCGTTGAATGGGTAAATGGGCGTAGTATCTCTTGCCATTCCGATAAGGACGCTCTCAGTACTGGTCATCCATGCATCTGCACTGACATTTGCAAAACTACATGCTGTTCCTGCAGGTAATCTAGTTCCATTGACAAATATTGTGGTGTGAGTCAAATTATATCGCCCCGCGAGGTGGTACCAGGTTTGGTTACGGAGGGGGGGGAGGTCTCCATGGTCCAGAGCCTCAAATGAACAAATCCTGCTATTAACACTACTGTTGTGGTAGATTCCAAAGATCGGATCTCCCCCGTTTGCATTGCCGCCATCATTTTCAATGTAAAAGAAAAAATGGTTAGTTTGACCAGCATTATCCCAACGGTTAAGAATAGCTTGATTAGTTGCTGATCCTTCTGTAAAAACCCAAGCCATTACAACACATCCATCAATGCATGCTGATCTTAGTGTATTTGCATTTCCAAGATTGATGCGATCATTAGTTCCATCAAACTTGTATGCTCCTCTTCCATCATAGCCTCCAGTGGAATTCCATAAAACTCCATTAACTTCGGAACCCGTATGCCCTAGTCCAGAGTAATCTTTAGTATTGTTTACAATGGTATCATTGATCCCTTCAAAGGGCATGTTTACAACGGCAATAGGATTGCTGTTTCTATACCAATTGAAGATGCTCTTCACTTTTTCCTCGCTGGCATCTGCGGTCGAAATATTATAGGCAGTTAAATTAGTATCCGTCGCATTGGTTGCTGGATTGGTAGTGTTCAAGATCGGCGGTCCCTGTGTAGGAGCGATGTTAGCCATCACTGTTACCGTGTTTGACTGCGTTGTTATGCCGTCGCTATAGCCGTCATTGGGAGTTATTTTCACCGACCATCCTTCATGCTTTTCATTCTTGTTGGTTTCCTGTGAGACGATCATATCAGTTTGGTTATTGTATAAAGCCAAGACTTGTTCTGCTGAGAGTGATCTGTTAAAGAGCATGACTTCATCAATTGTGCCTATATACCTTCCAGTGCCGACGCTGTAATCACCGATGTTAAAGTTCCGTGTTGTTAAGAGTCCAGGATTGGTGGTTGAGCTGGACGCTAACGTACCGTTGATATAGAATTGAACCTTGTCTGTCGCTGCAGTGTCATACACCAGCGCTAAGTGCGTCCATCTTCCATAATTGATCTGGGATGAATTGATAGATACATCTGCGGTGTCCCCAAAGACTTGGACGTACCAGGCATTAGTGCTGCTCCAGATGCCAAAGTTATCGGTAGAAATATATGGATCCGTTACCGCCACTCCTTTGAATCCGGTCTGTAAGGAAGATTTGTTGGTCCACACTACCAGCGTAAAATTTTGCGTGGGCGTAAACGGCAAGCCAGTAATGTTAATCATGCTCTGAACTCCGCCAAAATCATAAGCGCCTCGGCCGTCATATCCTCCAGTTGCCGTAAAGGTAACGCCGGCTTCGACGGTCTTGCTGCCGTTCCTGTTAAATCCGGAGTAGTCAGTCGCATTATAAGCTTTGGTATTATTACTTACTTCAAAAGGCATGTTGAGCAAGGTGATGGAGGTGCCGTTCCTGTACCAGTTGTAGATGTTCTTGACAATGTGCCCGTCGATGTCTACAGTGGAGACGTTATAAGCAGTGAGGTTAGTATTGGTATAGTTCGTAGCCGGATTGGTGGTATTGACGACTGGCGTTTCCTGCGTCGGATCGACGTTTAAGATCGTCATGAAGTTCGACCGTAGTGTATCGCCATTCTCAAATCCATCATTAGGCGTGACGTCAACACTCCAGTTCTGGTATAATTCAGTCATGGTATTGACGATGGTATTAGTCTGGTTGCGATAATTTGCCCGGATCTGTTCCGCAGTAAGGGAGATATTCCACAAACGTATTTCGTCCAGCCAGCCGTTAAAGTGTGAACCACAAAATCCATCATTGCCAATTTCAAACCCAGCATTATTAGACAGATCCTGCCTGCCACTTCCCACCGGCTCCCCGTCCAGATAAAATTTCAATTGGTCAGTCCCGTTTCCTTCCTTGACAAAAGCAGCATGGTGCCAGTTGCTGTCATTAAGTGTAAGTCCAGTCGTAGAATTGACCTCGCCAGCACTGTCACCAGAAACTACTAAAAGGTGATCTCCGCCTGCAAGTCCAAAATACCGCCCTACTTGGAAGCTTACGATAGGATATTTCTCACCACCGCCTAGTGTTCCGGTCTTGAACCACGCTTCAACTGTATAATTGCTGTTTCCATAGTTTGGAACGGCGTCAAGGTTTAGTCTAGAACAGGCGATGGAAAAATTAAATGCCCCCCGCCCGTCATATCCTCCGTCGGAAAAATATTTTGCGGTAACAATGTCTGAGGCATTATTATTAAATCCAGCATAGTCGGTAGTGTTCTCTCGTAGTCCTATTGGTCCAAATCTGGAGGGATCTGACCCTTCAAAAGGGATGTTAATGTCAAGAACCCTTTTTCCATCCAGATTCCAATTATAAATATTCTTAACCAGATCGTTATTAGGATCACGCGTGGAAACATTATACACAGTCAAATTAGTATTCGTACTATTGATGGTTATATTAGTAGTATTCAGATGCGGTGGATCATGAAGCGGCCAATTGCCAAGGATAGTTACATTGTTGGAACGGAAATTTTTGCCATCAGCAGTTCCGTCATTAGGAGTTACGTAAACTGCCCATGTTTCTCCCGCCTGGGTTTCGGTATTGGCGATGATCTCAGTTCTATTTCGATACAGGAGACGCACCTGCTCTGCGGTAAGAGTTCTGTTGAAGATAAGTAATTCGTCTAAATAGCCATCAAATGCCTGGCCAGCCGCGTAGCCGCCGCAGACAGTATCTTGATCCTGGCCGAGCACTAAACAGTTATTTACTCCCGTTGATCCATTCAACGGCACGAGGGAGCCAACAGCTGATGAAAACTCTACTACCCCATCTTTGTACGCTTCCAGTAGGCCATCAGAACTTCTCCAGGTCACGACAAGATGATGCCAGTTGCCGTCATTGACCACTACACCGGTATTGTCAAGAGCATTATTGGTGTATACATTAATCGGATTCTGGTCAAAAATAAGGAACTCATTATTTTCTGCCTGTGACGGCGCGTAGGAAAACATTCCATCACCATCTCCGGTTGTCTTGATCCAGAAGGCGACTGAGATCTGAGTAGTAGGAAAGGCAACAAAGTTTCGTATGGACATATTGTTTCCGATAGTGCTCGTGAAGTTATATGCTCCCTTTCCATCATAGCCTCCTGTCGCTTCCCAAATGTTAGTTGCGTTGGTGGTGAAATTTTTCTGGTATCCGGAATAATCCCAACCATTATCGGTAGTGGTTAAATTAACCCCTTCAAATGGAGTATTAAGGACAGTAAGTGATTTAAGAGCCACGCCGGATGTTCCTGCTGTTCCATTGACAAACCAATTGATGATGCTTTTGACCGAATCACCATCGGTGTCTGACGGGGAGAGGTTGTAGAAAGTAAGATTATCATAATCTGAGTTGTTATACAAGGGCCGTGTTGTGTTTAAGACAAAACCATTGTAAGTGGGCAATCCTAACGTTGAGAAGCCACTTGCCTGCAGAGGTGTTTCCGAAGGCTGCTCAGGAATGGGCTCACTGGTATTGGTTTCTACACTCGCTTCTTCGCTTCCAGTAGTATTTTCTCCTAAGAAAGGTACTTCCAACTCTCCGGTTTCTTGATTGTTTTCTACCGGCTGGACTTCCGGCTGTACTTCCAACCCTCCGTCTGCTGGATCTTCTGGATTTATTTCTTCCAATTCCTCCTCCTTCGGTGATTCTTTGCTTGGCTCTTCAACAGGCAAGACTGTCAGTTCAGGACTCTCAACAACTTCCTCTATCGGCATTTCTTCTACTGGTAAGATTCCTACCTCAGCAGTATCGGCACTTATCGCTCCAGTGTTCCCGCTATCGTCATTACAAACAGTTTGTGTGCTGCATTTTTCGACGATCTGCGAAGTGCATTGTTCTTCCACCACATCTTCACATTGTTCTGTATCGCAATTTTCGACAACTTCATCTGTACATACTTCCGTACAGGTTTTTCCGCACACTTCTCGCATCTTGCCATTGATCTCCTCTTGCTGGCATGTCGGCAGGCATTGTTCACTACAGTTGTTAACCGTTTCATTGAAACATCCAGAGGTACAGCGTTTAGAAGTTACATCAGCACATGATTCAACAGTCTCGTTGACACAGACGGTAGTTTCATAACAATCAGTTGCAGGAGTTTCTGGTAAAATACCAACCACTGCTCCTGTTATTGAATCCACGCCATAGTCTGGTGAAACGATTACAAATAAACCAATGCACAGCACCACTGCCAGCAGCAGGGAAATAGGAACAATTTTCCTGTGCCGCTGCCGTTTCTGTAAATGTACCTTGCTGATGGCCTGCTCAACCCCGGCCAATTCCTGATAAGAGCGGCGTAATTTGTACTCATTCTGGTCGAACAACTGTGCAGCTCTCTCGCCCTGCATATCCAGCAGCCCTTTCCGCGAACCTTTTCGTTTTGTCTCAACCGTCTTGATGAGGGAAAGAGTTTGCTTTTTGATGCCTTCCAGTTCCTTTA
The DNA here is from genome assembly GCA_035288985.1 of Candidatus Nanoarchaeia archaeon. Taxonomy (GTDB): domain Archaea; phylum Nanobdellota; class Nanobdellia; order Woesearchaeales; family GW2011-AR9; genus DATDYP01. The sequence goes on along the minus strand of DATDYP010000011.1, from coordinate 85,002 downwards.
TTCTGTTCTCTAGCTCACTCTTCTGCAAGGTCCAGTATTCCTGATTTTTATCCTTGTATGCCATGTTGTACACGTTGTGGACTTTGTTTTTCCCGCGCCCGTTTCATCAGCACGGCGATGGAGTTAGGGCTTTTCTTGAGCAAAGCAGCTATCTGTGGATTCGATAATCGGTAAGTAGTACGCAGATATGAGAGCACACTTTCAAGAATGCTGTAGGAACGATCTTGAAAGATGGAGATGGGCAGAAGATGTTCCTTTCTTGAAAGAGCGGGGAATCCCTTTTTTCCTTTTTGCCTGTTTTCTGCCGTCCGCCGGCAGACTGCCCAGACGCTTTTCTCATTTCTGCCTATAAGCACGGCTATCTCCTTGTAGGACAGCTTTTTGTTCTCCCTGAGAAAACTGCACAAGGCTTCTGCTGGCGGCAATGAGGTGGAGAAAATAGAAAGAGGAACTGAAATTTCCCCTTTTGTTTCCTGAAAGGTCTTGATAAGGTCAGCAAGCTGGAGATCTCCTTCAGATTGTATTTTTTTCAGGACGATTTCCAGTAATTTTTGAGAACTCAAGGTAGTCAGAAGCACATCTAGTAATTCCAGCTCTTTTTTGGGACTCAAATTACTAGAAATTAGCGCCTCTTCCTTTATAAATCTTTCTTTATTTGTTTATTTTATTACTTTAAATATTAATTATTTTCTCTATTTGTTTATTTTTTAGATTAATTTGTTTTAATTTATTCTTTATTTGTTTAGAAATTTCTCTTTACATTTGATTTATCTGGTCATGGTTCTCTAGAGGAACATTTAAACTTTTGACAAACCATCTGGTTTTAGAACAATTTATATAGGGCCCAAGCAAAATATTTATATATCCACACATAATACACATATCAAGATAAACAGTAGGTGAAGCAAAATGACCACTATGACTTTAGCTGTTCCAACTGAGCTTAAACAGAAAATGGACCATTTCCCCGAAATGAATTGGTCTGAAGTAGCTCGGCAAGCATTTTCTCATAAAATAGAAGATTTAGAGTTTTTGAAAAAGTTCAAAGAAAAAAGCACCTTAACCGAAGAAGAGGCTTTAAGGCTAGGCGCTGAAGTAAGCAGGGGATTAAGCAAAAGATATTTATCTATATCCAAGAAAAAGTAAATGATGGACTTAGTCATTGATGCAAATATCTTCTTTGCGGCATTAGTAAAAAAGGGCTTTACCGCTGATTTTCTTTTAAGAAATGATTTACATCTTTACGCACCAGAATTTATTTTTGAAGAGTTTGAGTTGTATAAAAACTTGCTCAAAAAGAAAACGGGAAGAACTACAGAAGAGTTTAATCTTTTTATAGAGGTGCTTCAACGAAGAATAACTCTCGTCTCTCGTGAAGAAATTGATCCTTATTTGGAACAAGCGAAGGAAATTTCTCCTGACATAAAAGATGTTACCTATGTTGCTTTAGCTCTGAGATTAAATTGTGCAATCTGGTCAAATGACAAAGCCCTGAAAGAAAAGCAAAATAGACTGAAAGTGTACCATACTCATGATTTGGTAAGGCTGTAATGTGATTCACTTCCTTTCTCCCCACACATATCGCCGATATATTTATAAATAACCGTCAATCTAAGAGTTGAACCGTTAATACTACACAGCCGCATATCGCCGCTGGCTCTTGTAGGAGGCATGTATGGATACAGAAAAAGTTCGAAAAGCTCTTAAGGAATTACAAAAGCATCCTAAACGTAAATTTACCCAGTCATACGATCTAGTCATCAATCTTAAGAACATCGTCATCAAGCAGACCCCTGTTGATTTCTTCGTAACTTTACATTATCCCAAGGGGAAAAAGATTAGAGTTGCTGCCTTTGTGGACCAGTTGTTGGCAGAACAAGCCCAGACTTTCTGTGATTTAGCGATCAGGGATACTGAGTTTGCTAAATATGCCGATAAGAAAGTCCTGAAAAAATTAGCTGAGGAATATGATTATTTTATCGCTCAAGCCAATCTGATGCCCAAAGTAGCAGCAGCTTTTGGTAAGGTATTAGGAACAAAGGGCAAGATGCCTAACCCTAAGTTAGGATGTGTTGTTCCTCCCAGCGCAAATCTGGAGCCTCTTGTTAAAAAATTAAACTCCACTGTCCGTTTAGCAGCTAAAAAAGGCACCAACGTACAAGTTATGGTCGGCAGGGAAGACCAGCCCGAGGATCAAGTCATCGATAACATCATGACTGCCTACCAGGCTTTGGTGAAACAGCTGCCTAATGAAACACAGAATATCAAGAACGTCATGGTAAAACTGACCATGAGCAAGCCGGAGAGGTTATAAGATGGTCAGCGCACAAAAAAAACAGCTGGTACAAGGGCTTATCAATGATATTAAACAGAATCCTATCATCGGTGTCGTCAATCTTCAGAACCTTCCTGCGCAGCAATTGCAAAAGATGCGCTCCATGCTGAAAAGCAAGGGCGTGAAGCTGGCCATGGCCAGAAAAAACCTGTTATTGCGCTCGTTGTCGGAATCTGGTAAGAAAAATATCGCTCAACTCAGCGAGAAAGTGAAAGGAATGCCAGCCCTGCTCTTTACAAAAGAAAATCCGTTTGCACTCAGTGCCTTGATTGAAAAAAATAAATCTGAAGCTCCAGCCAAAGCCGGCCAGGAAGCGCCAAAAGATATTATTGTCAAAGCTGGCCCGACAAATTTCGCTCCAGGGCCGATCATTTCGGAATTAGCTGCTGTCGGCATTAAAACTAAAGTTGATGCTGGGAAACTTGCCATTCTTGTTGACACTAAAGTAGCTAAGGAAGGGGATATTATTTCAGCAAAGCTGGCAGAAACACTCAAGCGCCTTGATATCAAGCCCATGGAAATCGGCTTGAATCTCGTCGCAGTCTGGGAAAATGGTCTGGTCTTTGACTCCAAGCATCTTCATATTGATGAGGCAGAATATTTCAACAACATCACCAAGGCTGCCAGCTGGGCTTTTAATCTGGCTGTAGAAGCGGCCTACCCAAGCAAGGAAACTGCGGAAGTGCTTCTGCAGAAAGCTTTCAGGGAAGCCAAGGCAGTCGGCGTTGAGGGTGCTGTAATTACGGAAGAAACACGGGAGGAAATCTTAGCACGCTCAGAACGAGAAGCTCTTTCAGTCAAGAAAGAGGCAGATTTATAGACGGGATTTAAAGAAGGATAAAAACATAAAAAAATATAAAAATAAAAGTTCATAAGATAACATTCATCAAATCATACGGAGGGAATAAAAATGGAATACATTTACGCGGCAATGTTGCTCTACAAAGCAGGCAAGGACATCACGGAAAGCGCGGTCAAAGCGGTTCTATCAGCTGCTGGCGTTTCTGTCGATGAGACGCGGGTGAAAGCTCTTGTAGCGGCCCTTGATGGTGTAAACATCGAGGAAGCTATCAAAAAAGCTGCCACTGCTGCTCCTGTTGCTGTCGCTGCTGCTGTCAGTGGAGGAGCTTCAGCTGCCGAAGAGAAGAAAGACGGTAAGAAGAAAGAAGAGGAAGACAAGAAAGCAGAAGAGTCTGCTGCGGCAGGACTCGGAGCATTGTTCGGATAAAACGTAAAACTTGTTTATTTCTTTTTTACTTTTTACTTGTTTTGTGTTTTATTTTGTGTTTTATATAGTGAGTCGATGATGGTATGGCTGGAGTAGATGAGTTGCGGGAGGAATTCGGAAAAAAGAGGAAGGAGCTTTCTACATTACGCTCCAAGCTGTCAGAAGTCCATTCTCAAAAGGAAGAAGCATTCCGGCAATTGCGTTCTCTTCGTGATGAGGCTGCCAAGAACATGAGCCAAATAAGGGAGATCCAATCCCAGCGGGACGCGCTGACAAAAGAAGTCAGCGAACGCAAGAACGAAAGAAATAAGCTTAATGACACCTTCAAGGAAAAAGCTGCCGGGCGGAAGGATGCAGAAAGAAAAAACGTTCAGCTTCGTCCAGGAGCAGGACAAAAACTGCCAAGCTTGGATCAAAAACACTCAAAACAAGATCTAAATCTGAACCCTTCCAAATTACGGGCTGAAATTAAACGGCTGGAGGATCTGATCGAGACGGAAGTGATGTCCTTCGAAAAAGAAAAAGAGCTGCGCAAGAAAGTCAAGGGCCTTAAGGCTGCATACCAAAAAGTCGAGCAGGGCAAGCTGGCCTGGAAAGCAGTTCACGCTGCTTCTGCTGATCTTGCTGAAGCCAGGAGAAAAGCGCAGCACTCTCATCACCAAGTGCAGGAGCTCGCTTCCCTTTCACAGGAGAAGCATGAGCAGGTCAACGCTTTGTATAAAACTGTGCGGGAGCTAAGGAAGAACGAGAATAATCTCGCGGAACAGTACATCCAGTTCAAAGCCAGGCATGAAGAATTAAAAAAAGAACTCCAAACAATCCAGTCCAGAGTGGATGAATTATCCAAGCTGTTTAAAGAAGACGATCATCGAAGCTTTCAGGAAAAAATCAAAGAGAAAACTGCCGACGTGCAGGAAAAGATCAAGAAAAAGCAAAAGTTACGCATTGAAGACATTCTTGCCTTTCAGGCTTCGAAAGAGTAGCTTCTAAACGCCTACTCTATTTTTATTTTACACCATTCTTATATTCCTATTCCACCCTCTCCAGCAGATCGCTCTTGGTGACGACTCCTTTTATCTCTCCCTTGTCAGCGACGAGGATGATCTGGTTTTCCTGGAGCAGGCTCAGCAGCGTTTTAAGGCCTGTTTTTACTGACACCACTGGGGGAGCATCTTCCATCACTTCTCCTGCCTTTAGCGAGTTTATTTTTTCCGGACTTTCCATAACTTTCTTGAGGATCAGGCTTTCAGTCACTAAGCCGCAAACCTTTCCCTTGGAGAGAACTGGGACTTGGGAAATATTCTTGCTTTTTATTATCTTGATGACCTCGCTTAAGGGATCATCTGCATTAGCAAAACTCACCTTTTTATGCATCACATCTTCCGCTTTGACCTCTTCCTTCTCCCGTAGCTGCTCTAAGGCCTGGAAGATGTGCTGGGTTTTTGTAAAGGTCGGATCAAGCTTTCCTGCCTCAATTTTTGCTATAAGGCTCTGCGACACTCCTGAACGCTGCGCCAGATCTTTCTGAGTTAAGTGGTACTTTTTCCGCAATCGCTTGATTTCATCCAGTGTTCTTGTAACCATAGGACCGTGAATAAGCTTCTCTTAATAAATATTTCTAAAAAATATTCTTATAAGAATAATTTTGTCAGGATGGTTTAAATAGAATTTATGTTAGTTTAACCACATAGAGGTTGGTTAGCGGAGGGAAAACAATGACAACTACGACTAGGAACCATGACACTTTATTGAAATTAATGAGGCATCCTGCTGTGCGGGCCCATATTAGACCAGAAGTATTCCATGGTCTTGGCCATTACGGCCAGATTGATCACGTCATTTCTGCTGTTGAGGAAGCTGCCAAGATGCTGCCTTCTGACAGAAGCCTTCAACGAGATTATCAATTGATCAGAGATGAGTATAGGCTTCACCTTGGACGAGGTTGTCAAAGTCAGGGTGATCAACAAAACCAGAAAAATCCTGGATATAGCTCCATAAATGGATTTTAGTCAGATACTAAAACAGACACTAAAATAGATGGTTTAACTAAAATAGAAGATGGTTTAATTTATTTTAATAATGAGCGTCAACAAACATACCAGAAACAGAGGTGCTAAAAATGGCCAAACGATATTTTTTTACAAGTGAAAGTGTAACTGAAGGACATCCTGATAAGATGGCTGACCAAATTTCTGACGCCATCCTCGATGAGATGCTGAAAGGAGATCCAACTTCAAGAGTCGCTGTTGAAACATTGACAAAAACCGGGTTTGTCGTCGTAGCCGGGGAAGTGACGACAAAAACATATGTTGACATCCAGCGGAAGGTGCGTGAAACTATTTCTGAAATTGGCTATAACCGGCCAGAGTTCGGCTTTGACGGCTCTACGTGCGGAGTTCTTGTTGCCCTTTCAGAACAGTCTCCTGATATCGCTCAGGGCGTCAATGAAGGAGAAGGATTGTATCAAGAACAAGGCGCCGGCGATCAGGGCTTGATGTTTGGATATGCAACCAATGAGACTCCGGAATATATGCCCTTACCTATTATGCTTGCTCATAAATTAACACAAAGATTGGCAAGTGTGCGCAAGAGGGGCGAACTCTGGTATCTCCGCCCGGACGGCAAATCACAAGTTACAGTCGAATATGAAGATGGAAAGCCAAAACGTGTTGATGCTGTTGTTGTTTCAGCCCAGCACCATCCAGATGTAGATTTGGAAACAATCAGAAGAGATGTGATTGAAAAGATTATTACTCCCATCTGTCAGGGATGGCTTGATAGCGCTACTAAATATTTCGTAAACCCTACCGGAACATTTGTCATCGGCGGTCCTGTCGGTGATGCGGGATTGACAGGCAGGAAAATTATTGTCGACACCTACGGAGGGCATGGCTCCCATGGCGGCGGCGCTTTCTCCGGCAAGGATCCAAGTAAAGTAGACCGGTCGGCGTCATATTATGCTCGCTATGTAGCCAAAAATATTGTTGCAGCCGGCTTGGCAGATAAGTGTGAAGTGCAGGTTGCTTATGCCATCGGGGTGGCTCAGCCCGTCTCAATTTTAGTTGACACCTTTGGAACAGGAAAAATTCCTGAAGAAAAAATTGTTGAGCTGGTGCGTAAGCATTTTGATTTCAGGCCCAAAGCTATCATCGAACAGCTGAACTTGCGGCGCCCGATTTACAAGAAGACAGCTGCTTACGGTCATTTTGGCCGGAATGATCCTGATTTCACCTGGGAAAAAACGGATAAAGTAACTGTACTGAAGCAGGATGCACATCTTGCTGCTGTAGCAGTCGCAACCCACAACTGAAACCTATCAGTTTTCTGCGCTGAAATAAGTAGTTTCTTATTTTCATGCGCCAATGGCGGTGCGACGGTTGCTACGCAACCTACTCAACACCCCGTATGGGGCGACCCCCGTTTCGCCGCACACCTTGGCGCAAGACACGACTGGGGTTGGGCCCTCCGGGCTGTCGTGTAGGACACGAAGTGGCCGTCTTGCCGCCATGGGGGCGTGCAGGAAAACGCGAAATAATTTCCAGATACTCCAACGAAGCCCAGGCCACAACAATATATATAAACCATGAAGCGTTCGCAGAGACATGGGAAATGAGGTTTTGTTAACGCTCCGTCAGTCGCGTAAAGCATTCATTATTGAATATTGTTGTGCACTTGTTTTTTTTGCCCTGCTGGTGATTGCGCGGTATAAAGGAGTTTCTCTGCCTTCATCGGCTTTCTCTTTTATTTCTTTTCTTGCGCTTACCGGCTTTGTAGCAGCTGAATCACAACGCTATCTTGGCGACAGGTATAAGCTGACTGATGAAAAATTGATTATCATTAGAGGAATTGTCAGGATCAGGAAACGAAATGTCTATTACCAGCCGCTCGGCTTTATCCCCGACATCCATGTACGGCAAAGCGGGTTCCAGCGCCTTTTGGGATATGGAACGGTTTCAATCACCCTCAGTGGAGAGGCCTTTGAAATAAAAAATGTTAACGATCCAAATAGTGTCCTGGAGATGCTTGAAGGATTGATCGGAAGAAATAAGCATCAGGTCTTGCAGCAACAGGATAAAGACCAAAACGATAAAGATTAACAGTTCCAGTCTATGATTTTATGTATTTTGCGGGTTATGATTTTTTCTCCCTGCCCCGTTCTATTTCCCTCAACCATAAAAGTCCTATGCGGATCATCAGCTTGTTGAACTTATCAGAAACTTTGTAAGTTTTTTTGTATAAATCATAGTCTATAAGCCCCATGCCGCGCATCGGGGTCAGTATCCGGTCATAGAACTGCCGCTTATTGTAGGACATTCTTGTTTCTTTTTCTAACGGCGACTTGCCTTTCTCTTTCATTACTGCTTCGCCGTCATGAAGTTTTGTGGCAAACAAGCTCATCTCTGTCTTTCCGATCTCGCCGCTGTTTTGCCACATGTATTTGATCAGCAATTTCGCGACCACTTCCTGCTGCTCTGTAGCGAAAAGAACCTTATAGATGTCGTCCGGCAGATTGAACTGGTCGAATAGCATAACCATCCTTTACAAGAAGGTATCTCAATATATAAATATTACGCAAAGGTATACTGAAGACTTCACGAGGCTGTTAGTAAGGATTCAGATCAGCCATTTAAGACAAAATATTTATAAATAGCCCACTCTCAGGACATGTTCATGGGACGAATCAAGACTACTTTCATAAAGCGGAAGACCAAAGAGCTTCTGAAAATGCACGGCGACAAGTTCATGACTGACTTTGACCAGAACAAAGCTATAACTGACAGATATACTGAAGTTAGAAGCAAAAAACTTCGGAATGTCATCGCCGGTTATATGACTCGGCTTAAGAAGCGGGAAGAGTAAGATTTCAGCTTATTAATCACGATGAATTTTCTCAACTGAATATAGCTCTAAATGCAACTCTAATCTTCTCATTCTATTATCCCGAAACTGTTTCCGATTACGAAACTACTTCCTCTTTACGCTTGTCGTGACACGCGCCATTTGTGGTGGTGCGACGGTCAAAACTGCGTTTTGCCCTATGCGACAGCCCGGAGGGCGCGTCCCCAGTCACACCGCACGCCACCATGGCGCACGACGAGGGAGGGGTTGCTCCATACGGGAAACCCGAGTAGGGCAAAATTGAGCAAGGCGAAATTTTGACCGTAGTGCTGCCGTGATGGTGGCGTCGCAAAGCTGAAATAAAAAACCGGAAGTACAAACGTGATAGTACGCTCTAATCTTCTCATCAAAACTCTTATATAGTTTATTTCATTGAATTTATGAAAGAGGTAAGACATTGCTCCCAGTTAAAGACATTAAGCGGCTTCAGGAAGTACTCACAGTTCTGTTCGAAGAAGGCTTAGGTTACTACGTTGCCAAAACGAATCTCCATCTTCATCTTCCCTGGCATAAGCGGATCAGGCCTGTTCTGCCTACATCCAACCGTCAGCGCCAAGCCATCCGTTTGCGGCAGGCTTTTGAACGGCTTGGACCTGCTTTTGTAAAGCTGGGCCAATTACTTTCCCTTCGCCCTGATCTGGTGCCAAGGGAATACTCGGAGGAATTTGAAAAACTTCAGGATCACGTTCCTCCTTTCCCTTATCAAAAAGTAAAAAGCATCGTTGAGAAAGAGCTGCAGAAACCATTGAGTACATTATTTTTCTCTTTTGAAAAAAAGCCTCTGGCTTCTGCCTCGATAGCACAAGTCCATCGGGCTGTGCTCAAGTCAGGAAAAAAAGTAGTGGTGAAAGTTCAGCGGCCCAATATTAAAGAAACGATTGATACTGATCTAGATATCCTTTTTCACCTTGCTCAGGCCTTGGAAAAACATTTTTCCTCGATGAAAAATTATCATCCTGTCGATGTAGTCAAGGAATTCGCTCTCTGGACCAGAAAGGAATTAAATTTTGAGATCGAGGGGCGTAATGCCACCCTCCTGCGGGAGAAATTAAAAAATAATCCTCGCATTGTTATTCCAAAGATCTATCCAGCTTTCTCTTCCAAGCGAGTTTTAACTATGGACTTTGTTGATGGTGTGAAGATCAATGATTATGCCATGCTGGAAAAATATAACCTTGACCGCAAAACCCTGGTGATGACCTATTTCCACTCCATTCTTGAACAGGCGCTTCTGCACGGCCTTTTCCACGCCGATCCGCATCCAGCCAATATCTTCGTCCAAAAAAATGGCAAGCTTGCGTATCTTGATTATGGCATCATCGGCGAATTGAATCCGGGCGATCGGAAAAAAGTGATCCGGTTTATTACCTCTGTTAGCGATAAAGATTCAGCTAAGGGCCTTGAGATCATCGTTTCTCTTGCCAAAGACACCAGCAGAGCTGATCTTGCTGGATTTAAAGCTGAAACCAGAACTATCCTTGAGGAAGTCTACAAAAATTCGATAGGAGAGAAAAGCATCGGCAAGGCCTTTTATGAGATCATCAGCAAGGGAGCGCAGCATGGGGTTATTTTTGACTCTAACCATGTCCTGATGGCTAAGTCGCTCTTTCAGGCGGAAGGATTGGCAGTAAGTTTGTACCCCCAATTTAAAGTTGCTGAAGGCCTGGATGCATTTACAGAGAAGTATCTCAAGGAAACTTATACGCCAAAAAAGGTAGTCCAGAAAATAGCACGAACCTTATGGAGCCAAAAGGAGTTATTGGAAGATCTTCCGGAACATCTGCTTAAGATCGTGCAAAAAATGGAAGAGCCGGAACAGCCGACGCAGATTGATATTTCTCAATTAAAGGAACTGGAGCAAGAGTTCGAATATCTCAGCAAAAAAAGAGTTATCGGCATCATCATCTCCGCTCTGATCATCTCCTCAGCGGTACTTTTCTATCTTGAAGGGCGGACGCTTTTTTTAGGCATTCCTGTAAGCGTAATCATGTTTGTTACAGCATTACTTCTGTTGTCTTATTTTATTATCACTCATAAAAAGGAGTCATAAAAGGGAGGCTTGAGAACATGGAGAAAAAATTGAAAACGATGGTTAAGACCGGCTACGGCTTAGGTTTGTTGAGTTTAGCAGAAGCCAGAAAAGTCGCTTCAAAAGTCAAAAAGGAGTTAAAACTTGACGATGAGGAAAGCCTCAAGCTGGCCCGGCAGCTGATGGCTAATTCTGATCAGGCCGGCAAGGAAGTCACGAGTATCGTGGATAAGTATTTCCAAGCAGCGCTGGTTAAATCAGGAGTGGCCAGCAAAGGCGAGGTAAAAACTGTGCGAAAGGTGTTGAAGAGAAGAGTACAGCGGGTGAAAGATGCCATGAAAGAAAATCTGAACAGTTTGAGAAAGAGGGTGAAGAGGTAGCTCTTTAATCTTAATCTTTTTTCCATCCCCCAAACTTTATAAATAAACTGCCTTTTTAGCTTCCAGTATGGTCGCAAAAAAGAAACCGGCAGACGGGGAGCCTAAAAAGGCAGCCACGAAAGCAGTAAAAAGCAAGCCAGGGCCTTTGAAGGAGTTGAAAGATCTGAAAGAAGATTCCCCTAGAGTCAAGACCGTTCAGCCCGAACTGAACATCGCTCTTGTCGGCCACGTCGATCATGGTAAAACGACATTGACGGAACGGTTAAGCGGAAAGTGGACAGATACCCATTCTGAAGAACTGAAACGCGGCATTACTATCCGTTTAGGCTATGCTGATTTTTCCATCTATAAATGTCTGAATTGCAACTATTACACTTCCAAAGAAAAATGCCTTAAATGCAATTCACCAGCAGTTTTCCTGCGAAAAATATCCCTCGTAGATGCGCCAGGGCACGAGTCGCTGATGGCAACGATGCTGTCGGGAGCGGCTATTGTTGATGGCGCTTTGCTGCTGGTTGCTGCCAATGAAAAATGTCCCCAGCCGCAGACTAAAGAACATTTGATGGCCCTTCATATCTCGGGTATAAAGAATATTATTATTGTCCAGAATAAAATAGATCTGGTTTCACATGAAGAAGCAATGGCTAATCACCAGCAGATCAAAGAATTCATCTCCGACACTGAATATAAAGATGCGCCGATCATCCCCATCTCTGCCAGAGCCAACGTGAATATTGACATCCTCCTTAAAGTGATACAGGAACAGCTCCGCACCCCGCAGAGATCCCTAGACAAGGATCCTTTGATGCTGGTAGCACGATCTTTTGATGTCAATAAGCCTGGAGTGAAAGCCGGAAAATTAATTGGCGGCGTTCTTGGCGGAACTGTCAAAGAAGGGATGTTTACGGTCGGCCAGGAGATTGAAATCTGCCCTGGATATATGGTTGAAGAGAAGAATAAAAAAATATGGAAGCCCTTGAAAACAAAAATCATGCAGATTTTTTCTGGGGGAGAAGCTGTTGAGCAGATTCATCCCGGCGGGAGCATGGCTCTTGCCACCCAGCTTGATCCGGCGATCGTCAAGTCTGATTCCCTTACTGGTTCATTAGTAGGCTTGTCAGGAAAAATACCAGCAGTGCATTATCAGATCGCTCTGGATACATATTTATTGGAACGTGTTGTCGGAACCAAAGAAGAAACAGAGGTCAAGCCGTTAGCCAAGAATGAAGTGTTGATGTTGAACTGCAACTCTGCTGCTACTGTCGGTGTGGTGATGGATCCTTCCAAGAAAAACACGACCTGCGTCTTGAAGAAGCCGATCTGCGCAAATCCCGGAGATAGGATCACCATTTCTAGGAGAGTAGGGGATAGGTTTAGATTGATTGGTTACGGAATCCTAAAGTAGGATTCCGAATCCTCGGCTAAAGCCTGCGGTTATGGAATTTTGAAATAAGAACTTGATTCCTTCTCTTATTTCTAGAATGTTTTTTATAATAGTTCTATTTTGATATAGCGTGTTAAGGGAAATTGTTGAAGGCTTTGAACCAACAAATGTGAGTGCTGGACCAGCTAAGATCTTTGGCGATATTAGTGATGGAACCATACAATTTCCTGGGATTACACAAAATGGCGTTGTCGAAGTAAGTTATTTTTATGGTGATGGTAAGCCAAAAAACATAATTGTCATTTCTTCACAGACAGGCTGTCATTATGGTTGCAATTTTTGTGAATTAGGAAAAGAGAAACCGATTGGAAACATAGACCTCTCACCTGATGAAATATACGAACAGGCAATATTAATTCTCCAGAAGGCTTTACAATTTGGATTTGACATTGATACTATTGCTCATAAAGTTACAGTTGCAAATACAGGAGAACCGTTATTCAATCCAAATCTTATTTCGGGGTTGGAAAGAATAACTCAGCTAGGAACTTCGTTTAAAGTTTCTACCATATTTCCTCCAGGTAGAAAAGCAAGGAAAAATTTTGAGAATTTAGCGGAATTTGCTTCAGGATATCAAAGATCTGTACAGCTGCAAATCTCTCTGATCTCCACTTCTGAAGATTATCGCAGGAAAGCAGCAGGAGTTAAATTGGCTTCATTTGAAGAAATTAAAGACGCTGCCGATTATTGGAGAAAATTAAATCCTCAAAGAAAAGTTAATTTAAGCTTAATTCTAACAGCAGATAACCCCTGTAATGTTGATGACGTCTATGACACTTTTCCTCCAGAATTATTCAGGTTCAGATTAAGACCATACGTTCAAACAGAAAACGGAAAGAGAAACTTGTTGGTTAGATTAGATTATGCGGAACTAGACAGATTGAAAGAAAGTTTTAAACAAAGAGGTTATGAAGTTGGTGATTGGGCCAAGCCAACGCCAGTTGAACAAAAATTTGGCTTAGCTGGAAATGTTACAAGAGGCAGGTATCTGAGGGGTAAGGATTGAGAATGACAAGAGATTTCAAACAACCAACAACAAGATTAGAAGATCTTTTTGAGTATAAAAAAGCCGTGAAAGGGGAACTTAATCTTGCACTTGCGCGCAAAGAAGCAGGCATAGACCCAGATTCAGTCGAGTTGCATCTGAAAGCGAGAGTGGATGCCCTCTACGAACAATATAAAGCTGAATTGAATCTTGATGATTTCTATTTCTTTAAAACATTAGAAGAATTAGAGCGGTTTCTGGGAGCAGCTGGCTGTTTTGATCAAGACCTCATCAGAAGGACAATTGCTCATGAAAATGCTCATCGTGCAAAAGCACAGGAATTAGGATATGAAGTAAAAGGCTTTGGTTGCTTCCTGGCGCTTGATGAAGAAAATAAAATACGGTACCATGCAAGTACTCATTTTAAAAATGGCCATCTTATGGCGCGTGAAGACTTTAGAGCCATAGCTCTGGCTCCGGATGATCCTTCTTTCACAGACCTGTACGGATAAATTGGAGAAGCTGTCTTCTTTTATGCAACCCTTAATGTTAAGACCACTTCTCTACAGTAATTAACAATTATTATATATCTTCTTTACTTAATTAATGTTATGGTCAAGCTTATCACCTACAACATCGAGTACTGCGAAGGCATGGAAGGGATCTGGTATCAATATCTGCAGTTCTGGAAAATATTTTTTCCGCCTAAAAATCTTGAAAGGAGGATGGTTACCGCACTTCACAAGCTGAAGCCGGACATCCTGGCTTTGATTGAAGTGGACATCGGTTCTCTGCGCAGCCGTGGAGAGGACGAGGTCCGTTTTCTCGAAGAGAAGTTGGGCCTTACAAGTTTTGTCGAAAAAGTCAAATATCCAATCAAGGGATGGTTAAAATTATTCCATCACATACCGATCCTCAACAAGCAGGCCAATGCTTTAGTGTCCAGATTCCCGTTCAGCAAAGTCCGCTACCATGTCTTTCACGAAGGCACCAAACGGATGGTCATCGAAGCTACTGTGAAATGCCCAAAACCGGTCACTCTTCTGGCCGCGCATCTTGCTTTAGGAGAAAAAGCCCGTGCAAAACAGATCAAGGAATTGATCAGCATCGTCAATAAAATCAAAAATCCGGTCATTCTCATGGGTGACTTTAATACCTTTAATGGGGAAGAAGAAATCAAAGACTTGTTACAGAAAACCCATCTGAAGGATTTGATCAGCTTGGATAAAAAATCTCTTCCTCTTACAGAACCGGCCTGGCATCCCACCAGAAGATTAGATTATATCCTGACCTCTCCTCAAATAAAGGTGAAGAAATATTCAGTCTTGAAGTTTCATTTTTCTGATCATCTGCCGTTGATGATCGAGTTTGATTTTAAGAAGTAAGCTCTGTCCTGAATGTGGTTAGCGTGAAGATACGAGCGTTACTCTGAACACAGAAGCGATTGCGGGGAGGGACGCCCCATCCGGGGAGGACCCGCACTAATTTATCATATACAAAAAGCGAGTCCACGCTAACCCGAGCAAGGCGAGATGCAGGACAGAGCCGAAGAAAGAGAAAGAATAAGCTATATAAACCTCAACATCATCTCTGGAGTATGAACAAGATTGTCCTGGCAGTCGTCTTTGCAGGATTTGGCGCCCAGCTGCTGAAGCTTATAATCTATTTCTTCCGCCACAAATCCTTGAGCTGGCATGATCTGGTTGTTACCGGCGGGATGCCATCCTCACATTCAGCCTTTGTGGTTTCGATGGCAACGATTATCTATCTGCAAGAGCGAATCTCTACCGCTTTTGTGATCAGTTTTGTCCTGGCTATGATCGTTCTCAGGGATGCTTTTGGCGTGCGCAGAAGTGTCGGCAATGAAGGCAAGGAGATTGAAAAATTATTGAAGCTGCATAAGCTCAAGTCAAAATTCCATTATTCGCTTGGCCATACTCCCAAGCAAGTTCTTGTAGGAGCATTGATAGGCTTTTTTGTTTCCTTGTTAGTTTTCTATTTGTTATAAGATCTCTTGATTCTGTCTATTGATTAAAATACCCTTCCTCTTGCTGGTACTTTAGGAGTTTTTCAAATGCTTCTTTTAATTCTGGAAAATCATCAAATAAAGGTCCTTTTTTCTCGCGTAAAAATTCTTCTGTCCATCCTTTCCAGTCTTCCTTATAATCCAGTTCATGGATTTCGGCATCCAAAGCATCAATGGCTTTGGCAAATTTTGCTTCTCTTGTTTTTCCTTCTTCAAACTCTTCAAAAAGGTCAATAAATTTATGCTTAAGAACTGCAGGCATATGTTCCTTGAGCACATGCGCAGCTTGCTTCTCTCGTTCTTTTTTGCCTTTTCGCTCTTTTTCTTTGCTGATGCAGACATCACCAGCTTCAATCTCAACGACGTCATGGTACATCAATAATTCATACACTTTTAGCCGGTTTAATCTCTCTTTCATGCTGCTTAGAAAATAATCAGCTAAGATCAAACAACTCCAGCTATGTTCGGCTGAACTTTCTCTTCTGCCAGAGACAGTATTAGCTCTTTCAACATTTTTGAGCTGGTAGAATTTCCGTAGTTTGTTGATATTTTCCATTATTCACAATTTTTCCGCCATCAAAAATCAGTCAAGGTCAAAGTCGGTCAGCTTTTTGTTTGTTGCATAATTGAGAATGGTTGTATTACCCTCTTTCCCTGCAATCTTCTCAGCCGAGATGAATCTTCCTTCCCGTAATTTCAGGATTCTCCGCTGGAAACTCTTATAACTCAATTCGCCCCCCATTTTCAGATAGGAAGTGTAGATCTCCCCGATCTTTTCCCCGCTTTGGTCCCTGATTAAATCTAAGATGACTTGCAATTCGTCATCCAATCCTTCTTTTGGCTTGATATGAAAATCATCCACTTTCCGTATCGTTTCGGCTGCATGGGCTATCGTTATTTTCCGTGAATTTTTTTCTTCGGCAATATTGCCCGTTTCCCTCATCAGATATAAACCGATGCGCACATCCTTGGTTTCAGTACATTTTTCCACGATCTCCTTGAACGCATCTTCATCCCAGCAATTACTTACGAAGGCGTACTCCATCCTCTGCCGAAGAATGCCGGCGATTTCAGCTTCGCTATAGGATTTGAAATACAGAAACTCTGGGCCTAACCTGCTTCTGATCCTCTCGTCCAGTTCGGAATAACTGTCACGATAATTGGTAATCAGTATGATCGATTTGCGGTAGATGTCTTCAAGGATCGTGTATAAGAAGTCTGTTTCCTCCAATTTGTCAATCTCATCAAAGACAAAGACTGCGCTGCCCTTGTTCAGCTTCTGTTGTATCATAGCAAATAAATCGCTGGTCTTCTTATTGAGCAGGAATTTAAATCCCAGATCCTCACAGATCTTGTAAAAAACCTTGAAGGTTGTATTTTCCTTCCAGCAGTTAACATAGATGGTAACAATTTCCTCTTTCTCCTCCTCCAGCTCCCGCAGAACATGCTTGCAGGCGGCTGTTTTTCCTATGCCCGGCGCGCCGTAGACAAAAAGATTTCTCCCATTATAACCCTGCAGCAGCGGTCGTATGGCTGTGGCAAAGCGCATCTGCTCATTTTCCCGGTACTGGAGAATTTTAGGCTGGAAATCGTAATCCAGAACAACTGTATCCCTGAACAGTGTTTCCCCGCTTCGCAGCATATCCTTGAATAACGACATATTTTGCCTGAAACAGGGCATGATTTATATTGTTTTTGTGTGTGGAGGGTATGATTGGGGATTAAATTATTTCTTCCCCAATTCCGTGATCCCTTTCATGTACGGCCACAGCACTTTGGGAAGTTTGACTGTTCCCTTAGAAGTCTGGAAATTTTCAATAATTGCCACCATGATCCTAGATGTAGCCAATGCAGTGTTGTTTAAAGTATGAAGAACTTCCCGCGAACCGTCGTTATTGACGACTCTCATCCCTAATTTTCTGGCCTGGTAGTCGGTGCAGTTGCTTAATGACATGACCTCTCCATAGGTCTCTGTCGTCGG
This sequence comes from Candidatus Nanoarchaeia archaeon, assembly GCA_035288985.1. Taxonomy (GTDB): domain Archaea; phylum Nanobdellota; class Nanobdellia; order Woesearchaeales; family GW2011-AR9; genus DATDYP01. Next base: position 67,695 of record DATDYP010000011.1, on the reverse strand, counting down.
CCGCCATACTTCCAGATCGTAACTCCTGTGCTTCCATAAACTCAAGTCTCCTGAACAGATTTCAATGACTCTGTAGGGAAGCCGCAAAGCCTGGAGTATCTCTTCAGAATTTTGCAGTAATTCATGGAATAATTTTTCAGACTGCTCCGGCTTGCAGAAGATGAATTGCTCTACTTTGTTAAACTGATGGGTTCGCCACAGCCCTTTCTCGTTAATGCCGTGGGCGCCGATCTCTTTCCGGAAGCACATGCTGTAACAGAAGTATTTTTTGGGCAGCTGTTTTTCCTGCAAGGCCTGTTCTGTGTGCAGGCCCAGAAGTGCATGCTCGCTGGTTCCGATCAAGGCCAGATCCTCACCTTCAACAGAGTAGATCGTCTGCGACCACTCCTTGGTATCAATAGCTGCGCCGAGAACATTTTTTCGTATCAGCAAGGGCGGTTCGATATATGTATATCCTTTACTGCGCATGACATCCATGGCAAACTGGATCAGCGCCTGATTGAGAAGGCCAAGTTCGTTCTTGATAACGTAAAAACCATTCCCGGAAGTCCTGGCAGAGCTGTCAAAATCTACCAGATCTAAGGCTTCCAGCAAATCAACATGATTCTTGTATTTTGATAGTGTTGGTTTCTTCCCCCATTTTTTTAATTCCACATTCTCAGAATCATCCTTTCCTTTGGGAACTTTGGGGTGCAAAAGATTGCCTATCTGCTGTAATGTTGTATCTCTCCTCTCCAGAAGCAAGGCAACGTTTTCCTCCTTCTTCTTGATCTCCTCAACGACTGCTCTCATCTCATTGATTTTACCTGCGGCATTTTTCCCGCTCTTTTTGGCTTGGTTAATTTCCTGGGAGACGACATTTCTCTTGTGCTTTAGCTCTTCCAGCAGCTTAAGTTCCTTCTTCCATTTTTGATCGAGCTTGAGAACAACATCTACAGTTGAAGCATCCCTGCCCCGTTTCTGTTCAGAGGCTGTTACGGCATCGGGATTTTCACGCAATAATTTTATGTCCAGCATGGCAGCTGGTTGGCAGTTTTGTTATATAAATGTTGCTGAACAAATGGTTTTTATGAAACCTCTATCCACCTACTAAATGTCGTAGGCCGTGAACTTTGCTGCTGTTTCTCTATCATAAAACCCTATTGAAGGCACTGTATCCAAGCTTAATGCAGCAAACCGTTCAGCAAGCTCAGCCACCTCTTTTTGTGAAAGTCCTTGTGGCACATATAGCCTTCCTGGCGCTTTGCCGATGTGGGGAATGATCTCCTCCCACTGCACTCTTCGTGCATCATAGGGCAGAATGTCCTTGTTGGTAAAATCTTCTCGAGAATAAAGGTGGTATTTTTCTGCTACCTCAGCAGCAACTATATCCCAAAATGTATCTGTTGTTTCAGGCCTGCACGATGAGCAGGGTATGAAACCGAGCTCTACAAGCTTTCGCAGCCCCTCATCGCCTAGCGCTAACAGTATTTCTCCATACTCTTTTGGACCTCGATTACCGGAATCGCAGTTTGTCGATCCTAACAGCCCGGTGGAAAGCCTTGCTGACCAGAGCCGTGCATCCAAGGCTGACCCGGCCCTGGCGATTTCCTTTAAAGGTATACGCTCATACCTGCCATTGGCAAATAGGGGATATGGTGTGTTGTACGGCATTGTAATCATATAATTACAGAGTAAATATTAATGTTTTTCCCTTTCAAAAACCAAAGGTATATAAATAAAAAAACACTCCTCTTACCAAGAAAAAGAGGACCATGGTAAAGAATACGTTTTATGTACTAGTGGTTACAGTACTTTTACTATTTTCAGTTTCTTCCGTTGCGGATCAGAATACCGGCATCCTCTGCGAAGTTACCGGTGAGCTTCCGTATTATAATTGTCAGATCTTAAGCGAAAACGGCGAGCAGTTTTATTGTGATTCTGAAAGTGGCTATTGTTTTCTGGAGCAGGAAGAGGTAGTGGCTGAACCAGTAGCAGAGAATGTTTCCGCAGCCGTAACAAATGTCTCGACAGCCGAAAGCGATCTGCAAACCTTGGGAGAAGCACTGACTGTCCTGCAGGCTGATCTGACTGCTGCCAGCAAGGATATCGGCACTCTCAATAAAGAAATAACTTCCATTAAAAGTGAATTGTTATCTATCGAGTCAGGCGTGGCCAGTCTTAAAACTGATCTCTCGCAGCAGCTATCCTCTGTTGAAAACCAGCAAACCTCACTCTCTGTCGGATTAGCTGGGCTGCAGCAGGATATCGATTCAACTAAGGAAACCCTGAATACGGTCGAAGAGTCTCTGGAGAAACGTCAGGCATTCACCCGCTTTATGAGCATCACTATCTTTATTCTGGTGATTTTAGCGGCAGCCGGAGCGGTGATCTATTATGTCACTACAAAAGGTAAAAAGCCCGCGGCACGTACTGAAATCAGCCCTGAGGTGGTCAGCTACATCACCAAGCATATCAAGAGGGGAAGTAAATTCCCGCAAATCAAGGCCGAGCTGCTGAAAGCTGGCTGGTCCGATGGCGAGGTTGAATGGGCTTACAAAGAAACGGCAAAACAGAATTATTATTTGTTCAAAGGCTCGGCTCCTTCTCTTTCGCTTCCTAGCCAGAAGACCGGCAGACCAAAAACTGGGCCTAGTCCTGCTTATGACCCTAAGAAAATCATCGGCATAACTGTGGTCGTGCTTCTGCTTTTGGGCGGGTCCTTATTGATCCTGAGAGGAGTCTCGACCGGGCAAGCTATTTTCTTCCAGAGGTTAGTTGGCGGCGAGGCTGAAGGTACGGCTGGGAAGATCACCTATGCTGTTGATTGCACACCGCCGCATATCGTCACTCCCGACGGCGATGCCTGCTGCCTGGATGAAAACCAGAACGGACTTTGTGATAGCACTGAAGCCCGCCAGGTCGGCGCGGCAGAGGGAGCATGCACGGATAATGCACAATGCAGCAAGGGCGAATATTGTATCGGTGGAGGGTGCACTTCCTTAGCTTCTGTGTATCAGGGAACTGGCGATTGTTCCAAGCAGTGTAATTTTTATGCCCTTAAGATATCTACCAGTGATGGCGAGACCTATGATATAAAACCACGGACGGGAAGTTATACTGCTGCAGGCGCTTTGGAATGGAAGATTTTGGATATGCCTACTCATTGTAAAGGTGAGCCAGCTATCATTCCTGTAAATATCATTAAAAAGAAAACAGGGCAGATAATCAGCGAGACTGCCATTCTGTTAAAGAAAGGCCAAGCCAGCCAGGTACAAACACACCCAGAGATTCCCTCCATCGGCTTTACCTTGAAAGTTGACGAAGTCTTTGAGTTATGCTCGCAATAATCATTGCACTCATCTCTACGTTCGCATCCTGCTGCTTATGATAATTTCAGAATCGCTTTTCGCAGCTCGTAATCAAACTGTCCCAGAAAGCTGCGTGCAGCAGCAGCATTGTTCTCGACCAGGAAATCATACACATCCTTACTGAAACACTGCGCGCATAATCCGGTTTTTCCCCCGCAGGAGATGCATTTTGTTTCTCCATCAATATGAAATCCGCTGATGCTTTTTGCCAGCACTGGATCCTGTTCAGAAACAGTTACCATCATTCGCTTTGCCAGGCAGATATTGCACAAAGGATGAATGATTGTATTATCGCAACTGACACATCTGTTGAAGGGGGATCTATCAATAGTCATAACATCTGCCTCTTTTGACGGCAGGTGAGAATAAGAGCTTATATATTCTTTGCATATCGTTATTATATAGTATATACTCGGCTTATGCACAGTAACAATCAAAAACCCCGCAGCAAGCTACTGGTTATGCGATAAATAATATGACCCCTGTAGCTGCTGGGTTTTTGGTCTTGCTTCGTATCCCCACTGCGAGCAGTGGGGGTATACTCTTCAAGAACCAGAGCGGCGTTATTTTCTCACTGCTCTTTTTAGAATAAACAGAAAGGTGTCCTTCATTGCTAGGAGCAAATTGAGTATCGCCATTTGCTTTCTTTTTTTACAAAAAAAACAGGGCCCCAAAGAGGGGGTGAGGGTGGTAGAACTATTCTGTGGGACCCTGATACGCATCGTGATTAAACGCGTGTGACTTTCGCCACATTTCGTAATAAAACACTATAAGTATATAAATGTTACTATTTTGTATACTGGTTGGGAAGATGTGGCAAAAGTCTTTCGGAAGAAATTTATACCTACTCTATTTCTGAAACAATGGGCAAAACTATTGAAGAACAGTTACAGGAATACTTGTATTCTTCTAAGGATGCTATGCCGATTGATGAAGCAATAAGAACAGCGAAGAAGATGGCAAAGCGAACCAAGTGTTAAGAGCGCTTGCTGGCTGGTTTTAACAAAATCATCTAAACTTCTCCAACACTCTCTGGTCAGCTAAAGCATAACTATGCTCTACATCTGGCATTCTTCCAGACTTAACGTCAGCAACATATCGTCTAATTGCCTCGGGAGCTTTCAGATCATATTGCCAGACAAATTTAGGAAATGTTCCCGGCTTACTTGCCAATCCGGTACCCAGGCCAAGCAGATCATACGACACTAACACTTGTCCGTCGCAGTATGGTCCTGCGCCTATGCCAATAGTGGGAACTCGCGCTCCTTCGGTAATCAGTTGAGCAACTTGCCAAGGAATACATTCTAGAACCACGGAAAAAACTCCTGCTTTTTCTAATAGATGATAATCGGCAAACAGTTTTTCTATACTTTTTTCTGTTTTACCTTGAACAATCCCTTTATCAGTTAATTCTTCTGATTGCGGCGTGTAGCCAATATGTCCTTGAACGGGAATCCCTTGAGAAACGATAGCTTTGATTATATCTGATAAATAGGGTTTCTCTGTACCACCTTCTAATTTTACTGCATCAACACCTACAGCCCACAATTTTCTGGCATTAGCAACAGCGCTCTCCATAGTGTCATATGATCCAGCAGGAAGATCGCCAACGACTAAGGCATAATCGTTTCCTTCTTTAGTAACGCCATTAACCACCCGCTCTGCCATTTCTACCATCTGCTCCATGGTTATTCCTCGGGTGGTATCTCTCCCATTAAGAATAAAATTGGCAGAATCACCAACCAGAATCATATCAACCCCGTTTGTTGATTCTAACGCCGCCATAGAATAATCATACGCGGTGAGCATGGCAATCTTCTCAACACGTTTCATCACCATTATTAGTTGTGATTTATAATAATCTCTCATAAACAGAAAGAGTTTCGTGAGTTTATATTGGTTATGATATTGATTTCTTCTTTCTCTTCTCTTCTATCAGATGAACATAATTTTCTTTTGAAACTATTGATTTTCCTATTTTTTGTTCGAGTTCTGTTCTGGTATTCTTAGCAATATCGCCTCCTTCTTTAGCAGTATGCTTCAATTCTGGAAATCCCTTCGCATCTTTGGCAATCGTAATATCTGTGGTCGCTTTCTCGCCAATCACGTTTAAAATTAATTCCCAATCATTCATGTGATCTCGCAAATTCTGATTGGGTTTTGCTAAACCCTTGAACTGTCTATATTCCTCTATCGTTTTGCCAAAAGCTGCTTTACTAATCTCATTGGTAAGTATAGCAAAATCCTTTTCTTGGGTTACCTCGCGCTTTTTCCACTCATCGGTAAGTTCTTGCCTAATAGCAATACCTCTAAGGCGTTTGTCAATCCAATCTTTGGGATAGCCTTTCAGTTCATAATATTGTTTGATTCTGTTTTGTCCTAATTCAGGGTTTTCTATTTCCTGGATGCGCTCGTACCCAGTTTTCGCCAACCATAACTTGAAGGGTTCTGCTTTAGGAGAAGAGATGGACTGAATAATACGGAATAATGCTTCAGTATTGGCGCAGTCGGTTTCTCTCAGTTTGCCGTCTTCTGCTGTTAATTTCAATTGTACACAAACTGTGTACAGTTCAACTCCTTGCTCTGCCTCTCTTGCTTTGAGCATGTTCCAATAATTTCGAGGATTAGAGCTATCCGTAAGTGCTTCAATAACATCCACAACTGAGAAATACCATTCGTCTTTATGCCAAATTCTTCGTACATTCTTTCCTTCAAATACAGATAGTTTATTCATTGGTAGCCACCCCTTATACTTGGGAGAGAAGGAAGTTTATATACTTTAGCCGGAGTTGACCGTGCGGGAGTGGGACAGAAAAATCAGTAAAATTAATTATTTGTCTGTTAAAGCCTTAACATCAAGAAGATCAACATCTCTCTTAATTTTTGCTTTATATTTGATTAATTCATTCTTTGGAATAACCGGTACGATTAGTCCAAAAATCTTCTTCTGTTGAGGTTTAGATAAATTTATCTTGACATTTTCCCATTTCCCAGTATTTTTGTTAAATATCTTTTGAGAGTTGCTGCCGATTAAATCAACATCCTGGCCGTGATAATCTATAGATAGGTAATTCACATCCCATTCTTTATCTTTGTAATGTGTAGGGCCAGTGAGTTTAAACTTCTTGAAGAAAGGCATTAGTTTCTGTAGAGCGTAATCAGGAACATCTATATCAATATCGAATAACTTTCTCTTCACACCGTAACAATTAACAGCAAGACCGCCGGTAACTCTAAAAGGAACTTTATTCTTTCTTAATATTTTAACAATCCAATGGAATGCTTCTTTAGGCCTTTTCATAATACTAACAAAAAAGATTTTACTTTTATTGAATCTTTTCAGAGTTGGTTTCTAATCATTTCCCAAAAAATTCTTTCAGCAGCTTTTCGTAGTCACGGCTGACTATCAGCCCTTCTCTGGGCAGGCAATTATAATAATTCTGCCAGGTAAATCTTTCATCCAAGAAGATAACAACCCCTTTATCAGTCTCGCTCCTGATGCATCGTCCTGCAGATTGGATGCATTTTGACATGGCCGGATAGATGTATCCATAATCCCAGCCTTTACCAAACTTTTCTTCATAGTACTTTATCACTTCTTTTGTCCGGAGGTCGGGCTTTGCCAGCGGCAGGCCGACAACCACTACTCCCTGCAGCAGATCTCCCGGGAAATCGACGCCCTCCGCAAAATTAGCGCCCGTAACTCCCAATAAAACTCCCCCTGCTTCTTTTTCTGCTTTGAATTGGGAAAGCAGCGCTTCTTTCTCTTCCTTGCTCATCTCCGCTTTTTCCCAAAACAATTTTTTTCTGATGGTGAGGAAGTTTGCAATCTTGTCGCGGAGCTGGTAGGAAGGAAAAAAGAAGGCCGCATTTCCAGGAATTGACCCAGCTAGGTTTGAACAGATCTGTGCAATTCTCCGGTACATTGCGTCCCCGCGTACAGTATATTTTGTACTTGTTTCCGGAATGATCAAGCTTAATTTATTTTCTACTGGAAATGGGGAATTGTACTCTCTTTCAACTCCCCGTTCGATTCCTAGAATGTCCTTGTACATGAAGGTCGGCTGCAGGGTTCCGCTCATCACTACTCCTGCATGAACTTTGTTGAAAATGTCTCCGCTCACCAGTCTGGGATCAAGGCACAGGTAACTGAGAGCTGTCACTTCTCCATACATCCCCGCCTTTTGGGAGATGATTCTGGCAAATCCAGCATCTTCCCCTTTCCAAGAACTTAGGAAATGTGCGATACCTCCCAGATAGCTTTTGCGCTGCTTCTTTTTGATTTCCTCAGCGGCGATCTCCAGCTGGTTGATAAACTCATCATAATCGACGAGAGTATTGATTTGTGAGATCAGACCTGTTCTGGAAACAAGCTTTTCTCTCTCAGTATCAGTGTTGCTAAAATTACCCATTTCATGGAGGATGCGCATCAATTCCTGCAGCCAGAAGATCAGGCCGTTGTACCCGTATTTTTTTGCCTCCAGGACAGCATTCTTGATGCCGTTGCTGGTAAGTACTATGCTCAACATCTCTGAAATTCTTCCTGGCAGGTTGTGTCCCTCATCAACAATCAGGATAATATCCTCGAGCTCTATGCTTAGCTTGCTGATGAGGTTTGCCTGGACGAAGGGATTGAAGAGATAGTAATAATCTCCTATGATCACTACCGCATCTTTTGCCAGTGCGAGAGATAATTCATAACTGCACATTTTTTCCTGCCGGCCGAGAGCCAGTATTTCCTCGTTGTGTAACGGCCCCTGTATTTGCGCCTCTTTTACAGTTTTTTTTGCTTCGACCGTGAGCTCTTTTTTATTTTTAACATTATTATAAAACTCACATTCCCCCCGTTCGACGATGGTTTTGCAAAATTCATTGAATTCGTTGCCGAAGAGGCCGGCAATTTCCTGGCTGCACATCCATCTCTTGCCGATGAGATCAACGCAGGAGATATTTTTGCCCTTCTTCGTTTTTATGAGCCGCAACGTTTCCACGGCAATGCGATGCTGGGTATGCCTGTTGGTGAGGAAAAATACTTTTTTCTTTTTCTCCGCCGCATACGCGACTGCCGCAGACAGTGCGCTTGCGGTCTTTCCTAACCCGGTCGGCGCGTGAGCAAGGAGAATTTTTTGTCCGTCCAGCGCTTCTTCTATGTCTTTTATTAATGCATCCTGGCCGGGGCGTATTCTCTCGTGGGGAAATACTTCTGAAAACTTCATCCTTGAGCTGAACTGCTTCCAATACATTTATATACATGTGGATTTTACAAAACAACTATTCGAATAGATAAATGTTTAAATATAAGTCCTAAGCCCGGTATCTGGGGGAAAGGTAGATGGTTTTGGGGGTGTCCAACTTGATTAAGAACAAAGCTATATTTGATGTGTTTTTTCGGGAGAAGCCAGCCATGATGCTGGTAGAGTTGAAGAATGCCAACGCTAACGTCTATGCGTCAGTCCTGGCCAAGCAAATTGACTGCACGTATTCCCACGTGGTGAAGATTCTGCAGGAGATGCAGAAATCTGACCTGATAAAGTTTAAGAAAGAAGGACGCTTGAAACTGCTCGAGCTGACCAAGAGGGGGCAGGAAATAGCTTCAAACATCGAGAATATCAGATCAAAATTATAAGGTTTGTTTGAATCAAAAGAGCAGAAATCCTCACCATTTATGGCTGAGGATGAATGTTGCGATTGATTTCGCTACTTTTGATTTTAGAAAATCCCGGGCTTTTCTTTAAATTTTTTTTATCTTTTTTTTAATCTAATTATTATTTTTTTCTGCGTCTTTCTTACAATTTCTCTTGACTGATTATTCTTAATCTGTTATTCTTCTATTGATGCACAAAGAGAATTCTGTTCCTGGATTTTTACAAACGTCTTCTGTTCCGGCAGTTCTGTCATCACAGTCTTGGTTATTGTAGCAGGCAATGTCTGGTGTGATGCTGCTTCCGGTTATTGATCCCCCGTTCATGAACATGCCTAAGGAAGCCACTACGCCAAGAAGAACCACGAGCACTATAAGTGATTTTAACTTGTAATTCATAGAAAGAAGAAAAAGAAAGAAATTAATAAATCTACCGTTTATCTGTAGATGCTTATCCGATGTAGATTTTTAACCTCTCCGTGTCTAGCTTCCAGTCAGCCGGCAGTCTTTCTGTCCTTTTGTAATATTTTGTCAGCCGCCTGATTTTAGAGCTGGTCAGAAGCAGTCCTCGACGAGCAGTCTGATCGAGCCTGTTTTTTTCCAGATGCCTTTTGATTTCAATCATCTTTTTGATGAGACTCAATAAATCTTCAGGCAGCTCTTTCCGCAGTTTATTTTCTTCAAGAATTGTGGAAACAGTCTTTCCGGTCAGGGCTTTGACGCTGTTAATGCCATAACTGTCCCGCAGGATAGTGCCGATCTCTGAGGCGCTTTTCTCTGCTTTAGCATACTTTACAACCAGTTTTTCAACATCCTTGTCCTTGTAAGGAGCCCAGGACGGTACTTTTTTGATCGGTTTTTTACTTCCACTTGAGCCTTTTGCTCTTGAATGCATTCTTGCCATTTTATTATCCTCGGAGAATTAAGCAACTAGCTTTTCTCCAGTATAGGTAAGCCTTGACCGACCTATCTCTTGAATGAACTCTAAAATCATGTTTTATTTAAAAAGATTTAGGTGAAACTTGCTAAAGCGGGGCGTAATTTTTTTAAGGAAAAAAGTAGCCCCGCTCGGATTCGAACCGAGGTCAATGCCTATCTTCCCTCTAGAGACCAAAGGGCACTATGATAGTCCATTATGCAAGGCAGTTTACCTTTCTATACCGCCTTTCTACACCACGGGGCTGTGAATGAAGCACTTTTCATTAAGTTCTTTATAAAATTTTCCGATACATATAAATATCATATTTCCCTTATTCAGCAAAAGAGGCGTGTCATGAAGCAAATAATCCTATTTTCGCTCGTTATGCTGATTCTTATTCCCGCAGTCCATGCAGCCATTGACATCGAAGAACTTCCACCAAGCGTACTTGGAGCAAACGTCGAAGAAGTCGATCCCTTGCTGCAGCCTCTGGTCAATACCCTCCAGCCTTTGATAAGGAAAGCAAATGTCCTCGTTGGCGGAATATTTGGTCTTTACATCATCCTGATTTTGGTTCGAATCCATTACGAACGCAAGACCGTGAAATTGTTGAAAGATATCAGATACGATCTGGATAATCTCAATAAACACTATAATCTTCCCCATTCACGATCACGCAATGGCTTCTTTCAAAGGCTTCTGCGTTCATTGGGATGGAAAGAACATTCAGAGAAGAAAAAATCGAAAAAAGACTAAATATCTAACTAACTCTAAAAAATGAAACTCAGCATCACTGCATCTGCCTTTACTGTACTCAACCCGCAGCTGAAAATTGCTTTTATTATCGCTAAGGATCTTGACTGCAAACGGAAACTTACTGAGTCACGGCATCTTCTTGCTGAAGCAGAAAAACTGATCCACCTTACTTTCAATAAGGATACCTATAAGAGCCATCATCTTATCAGCCCCTGGAATGTCGCGCGGCAGGAATTTGGCAGCGCTGCCAAACATTACCATACCTCTGTCGAAAAGCTCCTGAAAGATGTTTTAGCCAAGAAGAAAATTCACTCTTCCAACACTCTTACTAATCTGCTGCGGTATCTTGCCTTAAAGCATATTGTCCCGTTTGGTGCTGATGATCTCGATAAAGTTACCGGCGACATCACCTTTACTGTCGCTTCCTCGCTAAAAAAGAGCAGCGCTGTAAAGTTGAAGAAAGGAGAACTATACTATCATGATTCAAAGCAGATTCTAGGCGCAAAACTCGATTACTGGAAGAATCCTGCTACGGCAGTAACACCGACAACTACATCTGCCCTGATCCATTTTGAGTTCCTCCCTCCTCTTACAGGAAAGAAGCTGAAGATAATTACTAAAGAAGCTGTTGAACTGATTGAAACATTTTGCGGCGGGAAGGCGCGGGTTGTTACTGTTGATAAGAAGAGGAAAGCTGTTAGTATTTAGTCAAGTTTAGATTGGTCCTTTGGCGTCTGATATGCTTCCTGCGTAGTGTTCCATGATTCTGTCATCAACGCCAAAAACATTGGCTAGCAGCGCCACTCTGGTCCACATTCCATTTCGCATCTGTCGCCAATACGCTATTCTGGGATCCTTATGGCGGTAATTTACGGCAGGATCGATCTCTTCTCTCTTGGGAAGGGGATGCATCAGTATTGCGCCAGGTTTCATGGAATCTAGCATATCTTCAGTGAAAATAAAATCTGGATTATAATTTCCCTCCCCGCCATGCTCATTTTGAATCCTGGTCATATACACAACATCTGCCAAGGGAACAAGCTCTCGTAAAGGCTTGTCGGTTATTTTCCCGACAACTGTTCCCCGTCCTGTGACATAGTGTTCAGTTTCGGAATCTATCTGTAGCTCATCTGGAGCTACGAACAATGCTGTTTGGTTAGCATGTAAAGACAGTATTTTAGCTAAAGAATGAACGGTCCTTCCCCGCCGGCAGTCTCCGACATAGAGGACTGTCAGATCATTCAATTTTCCTTTAAATGATTCCCAAAGCGTGTAATAGTCTAACAATCCTTGTGTAGGATGCTCCATTTTCCCCGAGCCGGCATTGATGATCGGCACTTCGCGGTCACAATTTTTCATCACCCATACTGCAAATAAATCATAAATGTCGCTGGGGTGCCTGCAGACAATGGCATCGAAATAGGAGGAGTTAGTCCGTAATCCGTCTTGTTCGGTTTCGCCTTTTACTGAAGAAGATGTTTTTACATCCCGTACTTCTTCCCTGCGCATACCTAAGTGAGCCTCGGCCATGGAAAAAGAAAGAAACGTTCTTGAACTCGGCTGGCTGAAATAATTTAGAATTGATTTTGAGCGCAGCAATCCGTTCAGGAAATTGTCTTCTTTTTTGGCTATTACCCGTGCAGCATTTGCTGTTTGGCAGATTTTTTCTAAAAACTCCCGGTCAAAATGTTCCGCCCTGATGATATGCTTTAATCTTCCCTTCTCGTCGCAGCAGGCTCGCTCGATCTGGTCTGGAGGCAGGGACAGGAACCTGCGGAATTGTTCTTGATCGTATCGTGCAACTGTTTCAGATAGTCCCCAGAAAATATTGTCCATTAAAATGCAGGCAGAACTTTCCTTCTTTAAAAACATTTCCGCACAAAAGGCTCTGTCATGGATGCGGTTAGCGTGTAAGTTCGAGCGGTGCTCTCATCACCGAAGTGAGTGTGGGAGGGGAAGCTCCCTGCGGGAAGGACCCACAGTATTGTCTTAGGTACGAAAAGCGAGTTCACGCTAACCCGAACAAAGTGAGATTCAGGACAGAGCCCACACAAAAATATATATAAACTGCCCCTCTTTTTTCATCATCATGAATTTTAAGGAAGAATTGATCCAGCTTCTTACTGCGGAGACTGGCCTTGCCAAGGATGAAGTAAGTATTCTGTTAGCTGTACCTCCTGATCCACGGCTTGGGGATTATGCCTTTCCCTGTTTTAAGCTGGGCGAAAATGCACCTCAAGAAGCCGGAAAATTACAAGAGAAGCTAAAACTCCCCCCATTTTTACGGAAAGCAGAAGTTTCCGGTCCCTATCTCAACTTTTTTCTCAATCAAAGAGTGCTGGCAGAAGAAACATTGAACGCGATCTACAAGCAGGCTAAGAATTACGGGAAAGGAAAAAGCACCGGCGAACGAGTCGTTGTTGAATACTGCGGTCCAAATACCAACAAGCCTTTGCATCTCGGCCATGTCCGCAATATGGCTTTAGGAAGCTCTATGTATAAGATTTTACAGTTTGCAGGAAATACAGTCTCTCCAGTCAATATCATCAATGACCGTGGCGTACACATCTGCCAGTCCATGCTGGCCTATATGAAATGGGGTGCAGGAAAGGAACCTGATAAAAAAAGTGATCATTTTGTTGGTGATTTTTATGTCCTGTTCTCAAAGAAAGCTGCCGAAGACGAGAGTCTCAATACCGAAGTTCAGGAGCTGTTAATTAAATGGGAGAATAATGATCCTCAAACAAGAAAAATCTGGCAAAAAATGAATGAATGGGTCCTTGCCGGGCATGAGCAAACCTACAAGAGATTTGGCGCTTATTTTGAAAAGAGTTATTTTGAATCAAAATATTATGAGCAGGGGAAGGAGCTAGTCTTTGAAGGGCTGAAAAAAGGCGTGTTTACGCAGGATGCAAAAACTGGTTCGATCAGTGCTCCTTTGAAAGACTTCAATCTGCCTGATAAAATTCTCCTTCGCGGAGACAAGACCTCCATTTACATCACCCAGGACATGCATCTTGCTACTCTTCGCTATAAAGATTTCAAGTTTGATAGAATGCTCTATGTTGTGGCGTCAGAACAGAAATTGCATTTCCAGCAGCTGTTCAAAGTTCTAGAGCTGCTTGGCAAAAAATATGCCAAAGACATGTATCATCTTAGCTATGGGATGGTCCATCTCCCTTCTGGTCGGATGAAGTCACGCGAAGGAACTGTTATTGACGCAGATGACATCATGGATGAAGTCGCAGTGCTGGCGGAGAAAGAAATAAAAGCTCGGCATCAGGATATAGATGGTGAGGAGGTACAGAGACGTGCAAAGATCATCTCCCTTGCTGCCATAAAATTTTTCATGCTCCAGACCGATCCAGTAAAAGATATCGTCTTCAACCCTGAAGAATCGATGAGTTTTGAAGGCGAAACTGGGCCGTATATCCAGTATACCCATGCCCGTGCGCATTCGATACTGCGAAAAGCACGCACCGAGTATCAGCTGCAAGTAGCTCCCCATGTCAACTTTGAAACATTTAATCTTGCTGAGGAAAGTGCCGTAGTTAAAAAATTATATGAATTTCCTGAGGCGATTGTGAAAGCGGCAGAAACATACAAGCCCCACCACTTGGCGCAATACCTGATCGGGCTGTCTCAGGCCTTTAACGAGTTTTATCATAAATGTCCAGTCTTATCGGAAGAGAAGAATATCACCAAGGCGCGGCTGCTGCTGGTTGATAGTGTGCGGCAGGTTTTGGAGAACGGACTGAATTTGCTAGGGATAGAAGCTCCAGAAAAGATGTAGGCTGTGGTGAGATGAAATTTAAAATACAAGATTCAATTTTTGATGCCTTTCCTGAGTTGCAGATAGGCATTGTTGTAGCTAGAGGTATCAACAATACAGGGGAAAGTGCAGAAATTTTAGCTCTGCTCAGAGATCAGGAGAGAGAGATCCGACAGAAGTTCACTTCTGAAACTCTCTCCCAAGAGCCTAAAATTGAATCTTGGAGAAAAGCGTATTCTTCTTTTGGCGCGAAACCTAAAAAATACAGATGTTCTGTAGAGAATTTGTACAGGATGATTCTTGAAGGTCTTGCTCTTCATCATATCAATACAGTTGTCGATATTTACAATTATATTTCAATCAAGCATCTCGTTCCAGTTGGCGGTGATGATATAGACCACGTCGATGGAGATATTACATTGACATTTGCGAAAGGAGACGAGTTGTTTAAGGAGCTTAATTCTGATGAAGTGAAAAGCCCGAATGAAGGGGAAGTGATCTATGTTGACCGTAACGAGGTTCTGTGTAGAAGATGGAATTGGAGAGAATGCGATAAGTCTAAAATGACCCAAAATACCAAAAATATAACTCTCGTTGTCGAAGGCCTGCCTCCAGTAAACAAGGATGAGATCAAACTAATTATTGATGAATTAGCTGAGTTGATACAATCCCATGTTGGTGGAGAGATCAAAACATTTATTGTAAACAAAGCCAAAAGGGAGATTGAATTTTGAAGATGGCAACCAGTAGTCCTCTTTGTCAGTTAAACGGCGGCTGTATGGGCTGCTGCGGGCATGATTTTATTTCCAAACAAAAAATAAAAGCGGCTATAGATGAAAATACCAAGGAGTTTACACAGCTACAGCCGGATACGGAAGAGAAATTTATCACCTTCAGAGATCGCCGTCATCCTATGGATCTACGCGATGGCGTGTGCAGGAATCTTATCGAGGAAAAAGGCCGTTTCCTCTGTTCATTACACCCGGCACGGCATCAGGGCAAGGATTTGCGAATCGGGCATTGTGATACTAATTATTTGTGCAAGACAGCACGGGAATTTGATACATGGAATGCTGATCAGAGACAGACCTTCCTGAATTTTGTCAATGTCCAACAATTAGACAATATTACTTATTCTATAAAGATGGACGATAATTCGCTGCTGGCTGAGTTTCTGAAGAGCGGGAAAATTTCCTCAATAAGTAAGTGCTGAAGATCATTTCAAACAGGGATGTAGCAATGCCAACCCCTATGAGAATGTTCCAGACTATAGGCTGTACAGTTCTGAAAATCAGGATGCTGCTAAGTATGAAGAAGATAACATAACTGGCAATATAGTATACTGGGAGAAAATAAGCAATCCTGGCAACCTTCTGGTGATGGAAGATGGTGATGGAAAGGATATTAAAAAAGAAAAAAAGGAAACTGAGGATCATCAGCACAAGGCTGAAGATGCTGCTGTTGATATTTATGAGCGCTAAGAGGCTGTCGGAAAGGTTTATTGCTCCTATCAGCAGTGCTGTTACAAGGTAAAATCTCAAGAACCGGAGCGGTGTTTTCATAGGTTTAGCTAAGCCTTTATTCTTTATATTTCTTTCTGGCAACCGGTTTTTATGAAACCCTCGCCAATTGGCCAGTGAGCACTTTGCTGTTCGCAAGACAAGCTATGCCCTCTCCTTCGGAAAACCTGTCCATGTTCTTGACTATCATCATGCGCGAGAGGGTGCGAACGAGAGGGTTTCATATTAGCCCTGGCAACCATAATCTTTTTAAAACAACTTGCTAATTATCCTACTATTGGGCCCGTAGTCTAGCCTGGATATAGATTTATACCAGAGAGGACAGGTGGCTTCGGCTGCTGTTATGGCAGAAGAGACCATCAGACTCCGGTTCGAAAGAGTCACTGCGTTCGTTTCTTCGTCCGCAAGGCTCACGAAGTTCCGGACGGGCTCAATTTTATTCTTTCTCATAACCTTTTTATAACATAACTCATTTTGGATGTAAATGGTCCTTGAGAAACTGGGCGAATCCTTAAAAGACACCTTAAGTAAAATCACCAAATCGGTTTTTGTAGATGAAAAACTCATCAATGAGCTGGTCAAAGACCTCCAGCGGGCCTTGCTGCAGTCGGACACTAATGTACAGCTGGTTTTTGATCTCAGCAAGAAGATCAAGGAACGTGCCAAGGAGAAAGCCCCTCCAGGCATCACTAAACGGGAACAGCTTATTAAGATTGTCTATGAGGAGCTGACTAATTTTCTTGGCAAGGAAGCCCATGAGATTTCAATCACTAAAAAGCCGACGCAGATCATGCTTGTAGGCCTTTTCGGCAGCGGCAAGACCACTACTGCCGGCAAGCTGGCAAAATTCTATAAGAAAAGAGGCTATAAAGTTGTGGTGATGCAGACCGATACTTGGCGGCCAGCAGCGTACGAGCAGCTCAAACAAATCGCGGAAAGCATCGGCGTGGATTTCTTCGGAATCAAGAAAGAAAAAGATCCAGTTTCCATCTACCTCGCTTTTGAAGATAAGCTTCCTGATTATGATATCGTTATTGTTGATACGGCAGGGCGGGATGCCTTATCTGATGATTTAATTAAAGAACTCAATCAGCTTCATAATACTGTCCAGGCAGAAGAAAAATTGTTGGTCATCTCTGCTGATATAGGCCAGGCGGTCCAGAAACAAGCGCAGGCCTTCCATGATACTTGCGGTGTTACCGGTGTTATCGTCACCAAGCTGGAAGGAACAGCAAAAGGGGGAGGAGCGTTATCAGCCTGTGCTGTCACCAAAGCTCCGATCATTTTTATCGGTGTCGGGGAGAAGGTTGACGATCTCGAACCATTCCATCCGCAGCGGTTTGTGGGCCGATTGATCGGCATGGGTGACTTAGAGTCTTTATTAGAAAAGGCAAAAGAAGTCATTTCCGAAGACGATGCCGCGGACATGCAGGAAAAATTCCTGAAAGGGGAGTTCACTCTTGTGGACCTTTACCAGCAGATGTCAGCGCTGAAAAAGATGGGTTCTTTTGGCAAGCTTATGGAAATGATTCCAGGCATGGGAGCGCTGAAATTGCCGAAGGAAATGCTGGATGTACAGGAAGGCAAGCTGGAAAAATGGAAATATGCCATGGATTCCATGACTAGGGAAGAATTAGAAAATCCTGAGGTGATGAATGCCGAGCGCCTTGACCGGATCGCTGCCGGTTCTGGCTTGAACATCGGTGAAGTGCGGGAATTATTAAAACAATACCGTCAGAGCAAGAAGATGGTCAAGATGTTTAAAGGAGAGAAGGATATGGGCAAGCTGATGCAGAGGATGGGCGGGAAGATGCCGAAAGGGATGGGGTTCTAAGTTCTATGAAATGCATTGTCTGTGAAAAACTAATGAAAGTAATTAGAAAAGATACGAGTGTTAATTCTAAAAACAAGAAAAAATACACCAGAACCGTTTATCACTGTGTAAAGGATGATGTTTGGATTGCGGTTGAAAAACCTAAAAAGAAATAAATCCATCCCATCAACCTCTCTTTCCTAAACCAGCACCTTATGATCTTCGCAACAGGCGGCGGTAATAGTTCACTTCTTTCAAATCAATGATCTTCAAGACAAATAGCAGTAGTATATACACTGCACCCGCACATGAAGCTGAGACTACTAGGTCCAGCCAGGGATTCTGAAAGGTTCCCTTCAGAAGATATATAATGCCGATAAAGAGCAGCGCCGTAAAGGCTTGCTTACTCCACTCCAGGAATGGAAGTTTGACTGGCAGGTATTTCTTGATCTGTGCAGTTGTCAGCACCAGCACTAAGGCGTAACTGACAGCTGTAGCCATGGCCGCGCCGTTGATGCCAAGGTTGGGGATCAAAATCAGGTTGAGGACGATATTCGTTACCGCAGCTAAGATCGTTATCTTTGCAATGATTTTTGGTTTTCCGATGGCGGAAATGATCGTATTGTTCATCATCGCTACGATAAAGATAAGCATTCCCACCAGCAGGATTTGCAGGGAAACGGCACCGCTTACATATTCGGCGCCGAAGAAGAGTTCAAGGAAAAATTCTGGAAATGAAAAGACAGTAAAAATAACCGGTATGAACAGCACAAAGGCATATTTATGCAGCAGGTGAACGCCGGCTACCAATTTTTTGTAATCTTTCTTTTCCCATAACTCTGAAGATATCGGGAAGACTATCGAGGAGATGGAACGGCCGAAGAACAGCAGCACTAAGGCAGATGGAAGGACAACATTATACACTCCTACTTCTGATAGCGGGCGGAAGTAGGTTAACATCAACGTATCGATATAACCGATAATTTTCCCGGCGAAGGCAGTAGCAAAGAGGGGGATGCCAAAGAGAACAACCTGTTTTGTGATTGGTCTAAAATCAGTGATTGTAGATGAGAAAAATTGTGAGGTCTTTGCTGCAGAGAAAATATATATCAAGAACAGCAGGGGACAGACCAGAACATACGCAAGCACCGGTGCATAGATGTCAAATCCGAGTTTAAAGAAGACAAAGACGATAAGTAGTATAATAGCATTCTTGGCAAACTCTATGGAAGAGAACAAAAACATTCTCTGGAACCCGTTGAAGATGCCTTTAAGAACGATAAAGAAAATGCTGAACAGCACATAGACAGTCAAAAGTATGATCAGTGTCTGGGCTCTGGGATCCTTAAAATAATTCTGTGCCAGGAAACCTGATAAAGCAAGGAAAACCAAGCCAAAAAGGAGGGAGCTGGCAAACTGAAAAGAAAGAACCCCGGTTATCGCTGTTTTGATCTTGTCGTAGCGCCCGTGGATTCTAAATTCAACAATATATTTAACCAGGGAAGAGCTTAATCCAAGATCCCTGAAGAAGAGGAAGAAGAGGATGAAGGTCAGGACTGAAGAGAATAAACCGTAATCAGCAGGTCCGAGATTTCGTGCCAGGACAATTCTGGTGACATACGCTATGAGAGCTGCCAGGACGCTCATGAGCAGGGTTATGCTTGCCCCTTTCACTGCCTTTTTTGTATACGTGGTCATCTTCAGTCACAGAAAAAATCTGTTTTTAAAGGTAATGATACTCAAGTCATGATTTATGCAGGAGAGCTTTTCTGGACAAGCCTGCAGAACCACAAATTTTATAAGACGATTTGTAACAGTGCCTCTTCATAGTATGACTGAAAAGCAGCCGTGGCAGAAAGATGATGAAAAGGATAGTCTTTTTCTCTTTATGAACGAAGATAGTCTGGGTGGATCTCCTGTTGAAGGAGTTGCAACGCTGGACCGTGAAGCAGAACGCGAGAAGGTAATTATTACCACTTCCAAAATGGAACAAAAAACCGAACGGCTTGCTCATGGCCAGAGTCATGAACGACGTTCTGAGTCTCATAGTGAAAAAAAGAGGGTTGAGAATTCAGAAAAGCACATCAAAATCGCTGATCTGGCTTCGGGATTTAAAGCTTTCAAAGCCTTCAGTTCCAACAATGCCCGATGGCTTATCCCTCTGGTCTTGATACTGCTGGTAGTCTTTATATCAACGTATTTACGAGTGATGCCTTTCTATCTCCCCTCTACTGACCAGCAGGCTGAACAGGATCTTCTCGATTTCTATAAAAGCGAGATAAGCAAGAAGGTAGAACAGCAATTTCCGGCCCTGCCTTATCAGAATAAGAAACTTATTTTTGAACGGGAGTGGGAGGCCTTCTTAGAGAAAAATGGAGACACTATTGAAGCTGAGATCAGCAAGCTTTCAGGACAATATAAAAACATACTTAAGGATGACAATGGCGATGTCTATCTTTTAGGTGTAGACACCTACTTATGGTACAGTGAAGCTCGGAACGTCATCAATTATGGACACCTTGGCGACAAGATCATTGATGGTGAATCCTATTTCTCGCTGCGTGACGGCCGGCTGGATAAAAAATCAACGGTGCAGCTGCATCCCTATGTCGCGGCCTACTTTTACAAATTTCTGCATTTTTTTGATAAAGATATCACGCTGGTGAAGGCGTTATCCCTGCTTCCCCTATTTATCATGGCCCTGTCCCTCGTTTGCACTTTTTTCATCGGCAGAAAGCTGGGCGGCAATGCTGGCGGTTTTTTTGCCGCATTCTTCTTAGCAATCAATATTCCGATCCTCAAGCGAACTGTTGATGCCGACACTGATCTGTACATCATACTGCTTCCGCTGCTCATTTCCTGGCTGTTCCTGGAAGGATACAGCACTACTAAGAGCAGTGCTAGAGTAGTCCTGTGCGTTCTTGCCGGATTGTGTGTAGGTATCTTCTCAGCTGCCTGGGGCGGATGGTCGTTTATTTTCTTTTTTATTCTTGCTGCAATCATTGCGTCTGCTCTCCTCGGTCAGGCGTTACCGTTCATTAAAAGCAGCAGCAAGTTCAGCTTCCAGTGGCTGCAAAAAAACTTGCTTAAGGATCATGCCGTGATGTTTGCATCGTTCTTTTTCAGTTCTGGCATCTTCGTTTCATTATTTCAAGACACTGCTGTCTTCTTCCAGGATTTTACAGCGTTAAGCCGTTTCCTTAAATTCACGAAGACAGGAGTGTCATCAAATGTTCAGAATATCTGGCCAAAAGTTCAAGAAACTGTGGAGGAATTAGGAACAGGTGATCTTTCTGACTTAATTTTACAAGTAGGCGGACCCATTTTTGTAGTTCTGGCCCTCCTGGGTCTTATCGTGATGCTGCGAACGAAAAAGCAGGATCACCGGCAGCTCGGCCGTCAACAGGAGTTTATGTATTTCATATTTTTTGCGATATGGATATTAGGCGGGACTTTTGCCTTCACGAGAGGAGTGCGCTTTGCCTTGCTGCCGGCGCCGGCATTCTCCATTGCTGCAGGAGCAGCCTTTGCCATCATCTATGAAAAAAGCAGTGCCTGGCTGCATCAGGGGATTAAGATAGACGCAACGATAAGCAAGGTTATTGTATCTGTACTACTGTTATTATTGCTTATAAGCCCGTTTTCCATAACACTATCTGTCGTCAAGCTTCAAGCTCCACTGATCAACGACGGCTGGCATGACACCTTGATAAAAATCAAGGATGATTCCAATAAAGCAATCATCACCAGCTGGTGGGATTTTGGGCACATCTTCGTGGCCATTGCAGAGAGAATGGTGACCTTTGACGGCGGTGATCAGAAAAAAAGGATCTACTGGGTCGGAAAGGCGCTATTAACCGGCGATGAAAGCGAAGCCATCGGCATCCTGAGAATGCTCAACTGCGCCCAAGAAACAGCGATAGATACTATGGATAATTATACCCAGGATCCATTAAAATCGGTCAAGATTCTGCATAGTGTCATTCCTCTCTCTGACAGAGATCAGGCCTACCTGAAATATCAGGAGCTGGGCTTGACAGAGGAACAGGCAGCGGCAATGTTGGAGTATACACATTGCGAGGACTTGCTGCCAAATTATTTCATCACCTCTGAAGATATGGTGGCAAAAACAACTTCATGGGGTTATTTTGGCAGCTGGGATTTTGAAAAAGCGACCATGTACCAGAATACTAAAAGTTTATCCAGACCGGAAGCTGTTTCTTATTTGACTGAAACGTTTAGCGTCAGCGAAGAGCGTGCAGATCAGATTTATGATGAGATTAGAGCAGCAAAAAGCACGGAATGGATCGCCTCGAAGCTGAGATTTCAGAACTACAAGCCGATAGAGTGCACAACATCATCTGAAACTGAGATTAGCTGCCCTATCATAACCCAAGAAGGTCGGACCATTAATACATTCATTAACATCGCTTCCTTTGATGTGCGTTTTGAAAATAATCCCGGGGCTGTGCCTCGTTCTATAGTATATGTGACGGACAAGGGTATAGAAGAGAAATCATTTCAGGGTGAAGGGCCTGACCTCTCCATTGTTCTGATACCTGACAAGGGTAATTATAACCTCCTTCTTGCAGATCCTCCCCTGGCATCAAGCTTATTCACAAGATTATTTTTCCTTGAAGGGCATGGCCTGAAATGTTTCAGCAAGTTTAATGATGAATTTCAGGGCGGGAGGATCATCACCTGGAAGATAGATTATGACTGCCAGCAGGAAAATAGTATCTTTGCTGCTGACAGCACGGTTTCTGCTGGTTAATTTTATATACTCCACCAGCACTTAATTGCGGAAAATGACTGCTTCAGATCCTATCAATCCGCAGCTGCAAGGGATGGGTGTTTCTCCGACATTTGCTCTCAACCAAAAATGTGCTGAGCTGCAGAAGCAAGGCAAAGCTGTATACAATCTTGGTTTGGGAGAGTCTCCTTTCCCCATCCCGAAGGAAGTAGTACGTTCGCTTGCTCAAAATGCTGCACAAAACCGCTATTTACCAGTAAAAGGGTTGCAGGCGTTACGGGAAGCCGTGGCAGACTTTCATAGGAAAAAAGATCTGCTTAGTGTCCAGGCAGATGATGTTGTGATTGGCCCTGGAACCAAGGAACTGCTGTTTCTCTTGCAGCTTGCCTTTGACGGGAAGATTATCCTTTCCAGTCCCTATTGGGTTTCCTACGAATCCCAGGCAAGAATTCTTGGAAATAAATTTCAAGTCTTGCACACCAGCTTTACTGATCAATGGCTGATCAGCCCGGAATCACTGGCTGAGGCATGCAAAACTACGGCAAGAAGTAAGAGCCGCTCCTTATTAATCTTAAATTATCCGGGCAATCCTTCTGGCACGACTTATACAGAGGGACAACTTAGGGAAATAGCGGCCGTAGCCAGGAAGCATAACCTGATCATTCTTTCAGACGAGATTTACGGGCAGATCCATCATCAGGGGAAACATATTTCAGTTGCGCGCTTCTATCCGGAAGGAACAATAGTCTGTTCAGGATTATCGAAATGGTGTGCAGCCGGCGGATGGCGGCTAGGGACATTTGTATTTCCTCCACAATTGTCCGCGCTGAGGAATGCAATGGCAACAGTTGCCAGTGAAACCTTTTCTTCGGTAAGCTCGCCGATACAGCATGCAGCAATAACTGCCTTCAAGGGGGGGGAAGATCTTGAGACATATCTGAAGCACGTGCGGCGTATTTTTTCTGCGCTCGGCAGTGAAAGTGCTAAAAAACTGTCTGCAACAGGCTGCCAGGTTCACATCCCTCAGGGAGGATTTTATCATTTTATTGACTTTTCCCCTTTTGCAAAGAAGTTAGAAAAGAGGGGAATACGAACCAGCACCGAATTATGTGAAAAACTTCTTCAGGATACGGGAGTAGCGATACTTCCCGGAGCCGTATTTGGAAGGGCAAAGGAAGAATTAACTGCCAGGCTGGCCTATGTTGATTTTGATGGCGGCAAGGCTCTTGAAGAGAGTTATAAAATTCCTCTTAGTAAGGAGTTGCCTTCTGGGTTCACAAAAAAGTTTTGCACGAAGGTTGTTGTTGCTGTGGATCTGATCGTGGAATGGTTGAGGAAATAAAGTATGAATATTCGCAGAGCGACTATTGATGATTTTGTTGTGTTATATGATCTTGCCAGCAAGACTCCTGAGTTCAGAGCGAGCGCTACCGAGCCGTTCATGTCTCTTGATGAATTAAGGTATTGCATAGGGAATCCTGCCAGTGTCTTTCTCCTTGCCGAAACGGAAAAATCTGTTGTTGGTTTCATCTATGCAAATACACAGGATGTGGAACGGCCGGAACGATATGCTTGTTTGGTGTATCTTGCCGTCCACCCTGAACATCGTAGACAAGGTATTGCCAAACGGTTGTACCAGCAGTGTGAAGAAGAGCTGAAACAAAGAGGTATTTCGTATATCTACGGCTGGGCCAAAAGCGGTGGGAAGATCATCGATTTTATGAAACAAGAAGGTTTTACAGAAGGTCATCAGTATGTTTGGATGGATAAGAAGTTAGAAAAATGAAACATGCGAGGGACGTGATTCGAACACGCGTACCCACTAAGGGACCACCCCTTCTTGTGTAGTTGTACTACATCTCAAGGTGGCGGATTTGGCCGCTCTCCCACCCTCGCATGGAACAGAAAAATCCACTTCTAGTTTAAAAGATTAACTGTGTGCAACAATAAACCTTAAATATCCTAACATTTTACTTGTTGTCTTATGAATCAAAAACAACCTCTTAAAAAAGATGGCGCCTCTATTTTTGTTGCTTCCATGCTGCAAAGTGCCCTGGATAACAAGGAAGTCAAACCGCAAACTCGGTATGATAATGTAGATCCTGCACAGATTGACAAATTGATGGCTAACATCAAGAAGGGTTTGGTTAGGAAATAATTCTTAATCCAAGCGAATGTCAAGTATAGTTTCTCAGCGTCTGCTCACAAACTGGTTGTCTTTACTATAAAATCTCCATTGTAAATCCAAGGCATCTTTAATGCCAATTCTGGAACTTGTGGCAATGCTTCCTACCGTAAAGCCGTCATCAAAAACTGTAATTTTCCCCCCCAATTTTAAACCGTTATGTTTCTTGTTGATTCCAAAGGCCTGACATAGCTTTCCAGGACCAGAACAAAGACTGGTAATTTTGTTGTTTTTTCGGATCCTTTTCAATTCCTCAATATTATTCAGAGGCTCGACTGCCCGGATTAAAACAGCTCCAGCATTATGCCGGTCAGACGTAAAATTCAGGCAATGGTACATCCCATAGATTAAGTATACATACACATAAGCATGGGTATCAAACATCAACGCGCTTCGTTCAGTTTTAGTAAAGGCATGCGATGCAGGGTCACGTCCATATGCTTCTGTTTCCACGATTCTGCCCTTGAATCCATTGACAGAAATAATTTTCCCCAGCAGATCTTTTGCTACCTCTACAGTATCTCGGGCAAAAAACGAGGCAGGAAGCGGTTTCATGACCTTAGGGAATGAAAGAATATTAAAAATGTTTTTGTGAGAGAAGAGAAATAATCTCAACAATTGTAAGAAGATTTAAAGACGTAGCATACCTGATACGAAGAAAGCACATTCTGTTCCGGAGAAGGGTTTCCCTGCGGCAGCCGTTCTTCCAAAGGAAGCCAAAGAGGCTGCTGCCGTGGTTGTTCACGGTACTTTCCAGGATTTTGTTCCCGTCTCAATCTTTCAAGATGATCCCGTTGCGCTGGAGTAAGGGAAGTCACCATTTCAAAGGATAGAGACAATTGAATTATATAATATTTGACTCTATTCTGTATAGTTTGTATATAGTTAGACTTTTTAGGAAGCTTCCCCTGCTCAGGCTATAATTCCAACCAGCCAGCCGACCAGATAGCCGATAATTCCAGCTCCTACGCCAACTATCACTACTTCCATCCCAGACTTGAACCAACTGCGCCGTGTGAAATAGGTCTTGGCCCAGCCTACCATGAATAGCACTGAGATGGTAAGAACCACTGCCACCTTGACAGCAGTCATTCCTGAGGAAAGAAAGATGAACGGCATGATGGGAAATGCCGACCCCACTAAAAAGGAAAGGAACATCGTTAGGGCATTCTCTAAGGGAGCGTCTAGCTTTTCCTTGGATATTCCTACTTTTTTCTGGACCATATAATTACATACAAATTCGGGATGTTTATACTTAGATGATTTCTTAAAGAGCGCATCAATCTCGGTTTTTCCCAGGCCTTCTTTCATCAGCGCCGTTTTCATGTTGTCGTAACACTTGCGCGGATTTTTTTCCAAAAAATTTCTTGTTTCTTCTATTTCATGCTCATAGACTTCCCGCTGTGCTTTGGCAGAGAGATAACTGCCAGCTGACATGGAAAATGCTCCGGCAAACATGCTGGCCAGTCCGGCCAGAACAATGGTAAAAGTGTTTCCTCCTCCTACATACACGCCCAAAACCAGACCTAGATTAGATACTAACCCATCCTCCATGCCGAAGACAAAGTCACGGACTACGCCTTTCATCCGTTCTCTCATTCAATCACCGCCGTGCATTGTCCGGAGATGCAATTTACTTTTCCTTGCCCGCAGTCGAGCGTGCCAGGCTGACAGACTGCTGTACAGAAAACTCCCCTGCAGTCCGGGCCGTGTTCTGCATTGACCGCATCGGTAGCATGGCAGCAGGCAGCAGGAACACAATCACTATCGATTGAACATACTTTTTCTGCTGGAGTGCAGGAAAGTAAGAATACTGAAAATAATGAGATTAATAACATTAAACATCCTGCCTTGTTCATGCCAACACCTCTTTGACCGTATATTTTTACTGTATATTAATTGTATCAGTCTAACGTAAAAAATCTCTTTCATACATTAATTGTTCGTTTATCTCTCCTCTTAGATTTGTACCCACTAGTTCTTTTACTTTTTCTTTTGGATAATTTCCTAACAGCCATGATAATTTCACCAAAGCAGTATTAGCAAGCATGTCCTTTGCTGAGAGAACGCCTAATTCCTGGAGATCCCTGCCCTTGTCATAGACATTCATATTCACGCCGCCAAATAGGCATTGCGTGGTCATGACTACTACACAGCCTGAATCGATAACTGCTTTCATTGCGGGGTAGATTTTTTTGTGGATCGTACTTTCTTTGTTTGGAACTTGTCCGGGTGTATGTCCTAAGCCAGTTCCTTCAATGACCAGGCCTTTGTAGCCCTTGAAGAAAGCAAATTGTTCCGGTGACATGTTGATATGAATTTTGAGCAAGCCTACTTTCTCTTCCATTTTTGGTTTGAGTACTAATTTTGACGATTTTTGCATATAGTGCTTTTCTACAAATGTTATCTTCCTGCTGTTATAATCAACACGAGCAATGGGGCTGGCATTAATCGCTTTAAACGCATCTCTCCGCGAAGAGTGTAATTTATATGTTTTTGCGGCAGGCAGGATGACGCAAGAGGAGTCATCTTCCGATTCGTGCATACAGATCCCTACTCCGCCAAAATCTGTTTTGGTGATGAATTCCGCAGCACAGATGAGATTCATGGCTGCATCACTGCTGCCCCGATCTGAAGAACGCTGCGATCCTACAAATAATATTGGAACTGGTGAAGATTCCACGATGAATGATAATGCTGCTGAAGCGACTGCCAAATTATCCGTGCCTATGCCAACAATAATTCCTTTCACTCCTTTCTGGACATGCTTCTCAATCGCTTTAGCAATAAGGGGAAAATGTGCAAACCGCAGATCATCGCTCCACATCTGGGCAATGAGCTCTGATTCAATATTGGCGATGTTTTTAAGTTCAGGAAACATGGCCACTAACTCTTCCGGGCTGAAGTCAGTAGTTACGCCGCCAGTTCTGTAATCCACTTTGCTGGCGATAGTTCCGCCGGTATGTAAAATCGAGATGGTTGGAAGATTTTTGTTTTTAGTGACTTTTTTCACAGGCGGTCTTGTCTGTGCAGCTTTTTTGACAACAGTGATTTTTTTCACATCTTTCTTCTCAAATCCCATATTGTAGCCGCTCTGTAATTTGATGATCAGAACATTCTTGTCAGGGCTGGGCAGCAGTACTCCTTCTTCAGCGCCTTTCTTTGTCGTTATTTTGACTACATCACCTGTGCTGGGCATGGATGGAAGAAAGATTGGATGTTTATTAAGGTTTTGATGAGGGATATAATTATTCTTGCAGAAAATATAAAATCGGAATAAAGGGCGGAATGTTAATAAATACCTTCTCTAGGATAACATAAATGATAATTATTCATGAAGCCTTGGATTCTGAAGCTAACCACATCGCTAAAATAGTTGAGGAAGTGCTTTCTGTTGACTGCGCTCTCCAATCTGAAGACCTTTCACACCTGTTTGAACGACTTGAAAGGTTTAATGCTTTTTGGCATTCTTGTGATAGAATCTCTGAACATCTTTACAGCCAGACAAGAGGAAAAAAAATTATTGTTTTAACCTCGCGAGACATCTATTTTAATGATGAAAGCCGGGAAGATAATTGGTGTTTTGCGTACGAACAAGACAATCCTCCTAAAACTTCTATTGTTATCTCTACTTCACGTTTGAAGGGCAGGGACAGCAGTCCTGGAAAAGAGTTGGAAATCCCTGAAAACCTCTATCTTCAAAGATTAGCAGCAATAGCCTTACATGAAATCGGGCATGATGTTGTTAAAGGAGGGCATTTGCAGGATGCTACTTGGGTCAATGCTCAAACAGGATATACTGTTTCAACTGGTCCCCATTGCCCTAACAATGATTGCGTTTTATACCAGGTTGCTGATGTCCAAACGCCGCATCCAAGAGAAGGCCATTTTCTTGTCGGCGGCCAAAAACGATTTGATGCAGGACTCGACGATTTAATCACGAGGCTAAATCAAGCATGGTTTTGTGGGGAATGTATTCGTAGCCTGGAAGTGGATCAAAAATATAGGTAATCCCCTTAACTCTATTATGAAACAACTTATTCTTTAGTCTCAGTAGCCATTTACTTATCACGCTTTTTATAGTCCCTTATTTCACAAAACTTTATATATCGTTTACAATAAACCTTCAAAAGAGGTACTACCATGAATCTACAACAAGATTACAAAGTCAAAGACATCTCCCTCGCAGAGTGGGGAAGAAAAGAGATTACTATTGCAGAAAAAGAAATGCCTGGCTTGATGGCTTTACGGGAAAAGTATGCCCAGGAAAAGCCGCTGAAAGGAGCTAAGATTACCGGCTCTTTACATATGACCATCCAGACTGCCGTTCTTATTGAAACACTGACTGCTTTAGGAGCGCAAGTACGCTGGGCTTCTTGTAATATTTTCTCTACGCAGGATCATGCTGCCGCTGCTATTGCTAAAGCCGGAATTCCAGTCTTTGCCTGGAAAGGGGAAAACTTGAAAGAATACTGGTGGTGCACATTAAAAGCATTAACTTTCCCTGATGGCTCTGGACCAAACTTGATCGTTGATGACGGTGGGGATGCTACGTTGATGATCCATAAAGGAGTGGAAGTGGAGAAAAATCCTTCTTTGTTGGACAAAAACTACCAGCATGAAGGAGCCGATTTCCTGGAATTGATAGCCTCTCTTAAAGAGATGTATTCCAAACATAAAGATACCTGGACTAACGTTGCCAAAGGTGTGAGAGGAGTCTCTGAAGAAACAACAACCGGTGTTCATAGGCTATACCAAATGATGCGGGAAGGAAAACTTTTATTTCCTGCCATCAATGTTAATGATTCTGTTACCAAATCCAAATTTGATAATTTATATGGCTGCCGGGAATCCCTTGTTGACGGTCTTAAAAGAGCTACTGATGTGATGCTGGCAGGGAAAGTCGCTGTCGTTGCCGGTTATGGTGATGTTGGAAAAGGCTGCGCCCAATCATTGCGCGGCTTTGGTTGCAGGGTTATCGTAACCGAAATAGACCCTATCAATGCCCTGCAGGCAGCCATGGAAGGGTATGAAGTCAAGAAAATGGATGACGCTGTCAGGGAAGGGGATATTTTCGTCACCTCAACGGGAAATTATGGGATCATCGTGGACCGGCATTTCAAAGCCATGAAAGACCAGGCCATTGTCTGCAATATCGGACATTTCGACAACGAGATCGACATGGACTGGCTCAACAATAAATCCGGCGCGGTGAAGGAGAATATCAAACCGCAGTATGACAAATACGCCTTGAATGGCAAGGAAATTTACATTCTCGCTGAAGGAAGACTGGTAAATCTTGGCTGTGCGACTGGACATCCTTCGTTTGTGATGAGCAATTCGTTCACCAACCAGGTTCTAGCTCAGCTAGACTTGTGGAAGAATAAATATGGAACTGGCGTGTTTGTCTTGCCCAAAAAACTTGACGAAGAAGTGGCCAGGCTGCACCTGAAAAAAATTGGCGTGGAGATTGACGAATTAACCGACCAGCAGGCAACGTATTTAGGCATCCCTAAACAAGGGCCCTACAAGCCAGAGCATTATAGGTATTAAGTTTTTCGTACACTTTGTAACCAATTATTAAAAGCTAGGTAGAAATCTCTGTTCCTAGCTAAATCTTCGCTGTAGTCATCTTCTTCTTGACACATTTGTAAACTTTCTTTTGGGGAATAAATTGTGAGTGGCTTTACACAAAGTTTTGTACCATGTTGACCATCCCATTCGCTTACAGGGAGAACTCCTTCAAGACCTTTATCAAAACTAGCGTCGATGTTGTACCATTTTCCATTAATTTTTACTTCAAGATATAGATGCAGGATCTCATTATCGTGGGTGATAGTCGTTATTTCTTGAGGAAGTTGAAGATCAGTCCAACGTGCCTCACAAACTCTGGGCCTTACCTCTAGACCAGTTTTTCTTAGTAATTTCGCCAACATGACATGTTTACCTTGACAGGAATAATCTTGTTCTTCTTGATCAAGAGGTAAACAATATGGGATATCTCTTACCCAGTTAAAATAAGCCACTCTATCCATATTTATGAAAAGCTAATTAACACTTTAAAAAGATACTGAAGGAGTGTTCATAAAAGCCTAACTTTAGATAAAATTAATAAATTAACCTCAAAAATGAGGTTGAATGGCAGCTGGTTTATATGAACGATTGAGAAATTTGCTTCCTAATGATATTAATAGAGATTATTCTCTGAATACCTTTCCCAGAAACAGAGAACATCAAGGCAGAGCAGGATTAGAAACATTCCTGTCGGCTGAGGAAGGCAGGGCTTTTGTTTTAGTTGATATGCAAGAGAAGTTTTTGGGAGAGATTGAAGAGCAGGAAAGTATTCATATGGTTCTTTCACAATTAAAAGTCTTATATTATTGCTCTAGATTTGATCTTCCAGTTTTGGTATTTGAATATGAAGGTGATGGCACCACAATCTTTCCATTAAATGAAGCTGTAACAGCAGTGCCCAGGCACAGGGTTCTTACAAAAGTTGATGATGACGGATTCGTTAACCCAGAAGCGACTTCCGTTTTGCAAGAATGGAATGTTGCTGAAATTTATCTTATGGGCATTAATGCCTCTTTCTGCGTCCAGGAGACTGCAGTCGGCGGTTTGAAAAATGGCTTTAAGATAGTCACTGCAGACAGGCTCATAGCTGATCCCAAACATTATAGGGTGAATAAAGACCGGAAATGGTTTGAAAAACATGGCAAATATTTTCTTGGCTAATGTAACAGATACTAAAATTTAAATAGTATTAGCTTACTAAAAAATAAATGCAGCCTCTCCAGATCATTGAAAAATATTACCAGCCCGGTTCTAAGGAACATAAGATCTTTGTTATCCATGCGGCTATGGTCACAAAGAAAGCCTTGGAAATTGCTAAACGCATTCCTGAACGTAAACCGGATCTGCAATTTATCCAGGAAGCGGCCATGCTGCATGATATCGGCATTTTCAAAACAGATGCCCAGGATATAGGCTGCCATGGCGACAAGCCTTATATTTGTCATGGTTATCTAGGGCGGGAAGTGTTGGAAAAGGAAGGGCTATCCAAACATGCTTTAGTCTGCGAGAGGCATACAGGGGTGGGTATTTCCAAACCAGAGATCGAAAAAAACAAGCTGCCCATCCCTAAAAGGGATATGAATCCGATCTCACTTGAAGAAGAGATAATCTGTTTCGCAGATTGCTTTTATTCAAAAGATCCAATGTATCTTACAGAAGAAAAATCTTTAAAAAAGATCAGGGATGAGCTAGCTAAATTCGGAAAGGACAAGGTTGAAAAGTTCAATCAGTGGTGTGAACTGTTTAAAGAGACAAACGTAAAAACAGCATGAGGTAATGATACATGGTGAAAATAGGTATTATCGGCGGATCGGGGTTGTACAAAATAGAACAAGTACAAGATCAACATGACTTGGATGCGGTCACAAGATATGGAAAGCCATCCTCCCCGCTGCGGGTAGGCAAGGTAGCTGGCACTGAAGTTGTTTTTATCGCCAGGCATGGGCGGGAGCATACTATACCGCCGACACAAGTTAATTATAAAGCCAATATCCAGGCCTTGAAGGATATCGGTTGTACGCATATCTTAGCTACAACTGCCTGCGGAAGTCTGCGGAAAGAGATTGGAAGGGGTCACTTGGTCATTCTTGACCAATTCATTGACTTTACCCGACGCAGGGATCTGACCTTTTACGATTCCTTTTCTCCGGGAGAGCATGGGCATACGCCGATGGCCACGCCATTTTCTGAAGAATTACGGAATGCCTTTATTACATCCTGCCAGGAATTAGGATTGGAGCATCACAGGAAGGGGACTGTCGTGACTATCGAAGGCCCGCGTTTCTCGACAAAAGCAGAAAGTAAAATGTTTGCCTCCTGGGGAGCTGATGTCATCAATATGTCCATCGCGCCGGAATGTGCACTAGCTAACGAAGCCAAAATTCCTTATGCAGCTGTAGCTATGAGCACCGATTATGACTGCTTGTTTGATGATGTTGCTCCAGTGACGCATGAAGAAGTATTAGCTGTGTTTACAAAAAATGTGGGCAAAGTAATCAAACTTCTTATGCAGACTATTCCAAAAGTTACCAAGATCTCCTTCACAGCCGCTGGAAAAAATCTGGCGCAAGAGGAAGAGGATGAAGAAGAGGAATACGACTTGAAAACAGTTATCAGGACGGTTCCACATTGGCCGAAAAAAGGCGTGATGTTCAAAGACATTACAACCTTGTTAGAAAATCCAGAAGCCTTTGCATATTGCATTGCACGCTTTAAAGAACAATTTCAAGATAAAAAAATAACAAAAGTTGCCGGCATCGAGTCAAGAGGATTTATTTTTGGTGCAGCTCTGGCTAAGGAACTGCATCTTCCTTTTGTCTTGATCCGCAAAAAAGGCAAGTTGCCTGCGGAAACAGTTGCAGTCGAATATGACCTGGAGTATGGAACCGATAAAATTGAAATCCATAAGAGTTCTCTTCATGAAATGGACAAGGTCTTGATTGTCGATGACCTGCTGGCTACAGGTGGAACGTTAGAAGCTGCCTGTAAGCTGGTTGAGAAGCTAAATGCTACAGTAGCCGGATTGGCAGTGGTAATAAATCTGCCAGATCTGCAAGGCTCAAAAAAATTAGAAAAGTATAACCTCTTTCATCTGGTTGAATATGAAGGAGATTGAATGGAAGTTAGTTTCAATTTTTACATTGCCTCACGAGGTTCTTTCCTTTGGAAAACCGATGCTTTTTGACGGGACTGACTTCGTTAAATCGATAAAAGAAAAAACGCAGGAAATTGCTCTGCAACTGTCCTATAACGTTGATTTAACGACTTCATTTCATTCCGTCCAAATTTTTTCCTATAATTCTGTTTCTCAGGGGGCAAACGTTATGGATAACTTTAAAAAGAAAAACTATTTAATCAAAGAAAAGAGGAACTAACTGCATGGCATACTTATCACAATCCACAGGTTATCTTACTTTACTTGCCTATGGCGTATTTATGATTCTTATTACTTATTTCTTTGCTCGCTGGACTAGATACAAATCAATTCGGGGATTCTTAGTTGCTGAACGAAATGTAAACTGGTGGCTTGGTGCAACGAGCATTGCTGCATCATGGATTTGGGCACCTGCCTTATTTGTATCAACACAGTTTGCATATCAGCAGGGCTTACCTGGAATTTTTTGGTTTACGTTTCCGAATATAATCGCTTTATTGCTATTTATGTTCCTTGCTCCAAAAATCCGAGAAAAACTTCCTTATGGTTACACGCTTCCGCAATGGATAAAATATCGGTTGGAGAGCAGTAAAGTTCACAAAATGTATTTGTTTCCTTATTTTTTCTACCAACTCATGGCTGTTACCGTTCAGCTCTTTGCTGGCGGCAATCTCATTTCATTTCTTACAGGCATTCCACTCATTAATGCGATGGTGATTATGGCGGTTATTGTTCTCGCCTATTCTTTTATTTCTGGTCTGGAAGCTTCCATAGTTACCGATTTTATCCAGTTTATTTTAATTGTACTCGGCGTGGTTATCGTTGTTCCATGGACTCTTTCTGCTGTTGGAGGCTTTTCTGCAGTAAATGCTGGCTTAGGTGGAGTAAGTGGACAATTTAGAAATATTTTTGACCCTTCCGTAGCATTTTCCTTTGGGATAGTAACTGCGATTGGACTTATTTCTGGAGCTATCTCAGATCAACAATACTGGCAAAGAGCGTTCGCAATTAAAAAGAAAAATCTTGTTAAATCATTTGTATTTGGTGCAATTATGTTTGGTATCGTTCCCCTTGCACTTTCTCTTTTAGGTTTTCTCGCAGCGAATCAAAGCCTAGGCGTTTCTTTACCTGCGGGAATAGATGTTTCCCTTATTGGTGTTGTAACGGTAAGTCAGTTTTTGCCTGCCGCAGCCGTCATACTATTTGTTATTATGCTCCTAAGCGCCCTGATGTCAACTCTTGATTCTGGAGTCATGGCTGCAAGTTCACTTTATGTTATAGATGTCATAAAGTATAGTGATAAAGAGCGCAAAATTTTAGGGAAAGCTGAAAAAGAGATTGCTCTTACAAAAGATGAAGAAGCAATTCACGCTCAGCTTGATAAAAGAGGAGTTCATCACTCACGATTAGCTATGCTTGGAATTACTATTCTCGGATTTTTGGTCGCTCTTGCAGCAGCGAATATTCCCGGTTTTGGATTAAAACATCTTTGGTGGATATTTAACACCGTTGCTGCTTGTGTTGTTGTTCCTACAGTTTTAAGCCTGTATTGGAATAGATTAGACGCTCGAGGAGTATTTTGGGGTGTTCTGATTGCCTTCGTGGTAGGACTTCCTCTTTTTATTTATGGAAACATTATTGATAAACCTGTCTGGATTGTTGGAGCGTCATTATTCATCATTGGTATAACTACAATTTTGTGTTTAGTTATGCCAAGAAAAACACCTTGGAAAGCATGAAGATCATTCTTGCTTTGTGTATGCCGCCCTCCTGACGACAGACGGACAACTTTTCTCCCTGAAGTAAAATCTGAAAGTCGTCCCTCCGTTCCTCGTTCTCCCCACTCCGCTCGGAGATTTTATTAACGATAATTCTAGTCCTCGCTCGTAGGTCGGAGGAACTAACAGGATCCATACGATAAGCTATTGCCGTAACCTCTCAATAGCCTTGATGATCTCTTCATCAGGAGTTGTTAATGGTTTTGGCTTACTTTCTTTTACTTCTTTTTTTCCTTCAGCACTTTTTTCTTTCTTTTCTTCTTTCTTGTACTTGACATTCCAGGTCTTGTCCTTAATTTTTGCGGCAATGCCATCCAGATCATAACTGGCCTGTTTAGGCTGCCACATCAATCCCTGCAATTTATCATCCTGCCATCGTGGAAGTATGTGTATCTCTAACATTCCACTAAGATTATCGTCACACCTTCCTGATTTAAGGAGGATATTGGTTCCCTGCGCTTTCAGTCCTTCAAAGACAGCAGTGCTGGCTAGGGAAGCCATGGAAAAGAGATGAGCGGCATCTTCCTGTGACAGTTTCTCAATCTCCTTCTCTTCCATTTTGCTGTAGATCACAAGATGTCCTTTTCCAGCGCTCTTTTCGGGAAAGACGCACAGGACTTTCTCATCTTCATAAAGGGTCTTAGAAGCTGCCTTGATTTTTTCCAGAAAGGGAGGAATACTTCCAGCTCCTGAATGCCAGGGTGCTGGGTTGCGGGCAAAATGGTTCTGCATGATCTGGGACAAATGTTGTGCCAGCATCTTCTGCTCTTCCTCACGCAAGACTTCTCCTTTCTTGCCAAACAGGAAATTGAAAAAGCCGTCCTCATCTTCCCGAGGCAGGAGATGAACCATAAAATGTGGACTCTGTTGTCCGGCAGCGCCGCCGAGTGCGATGAACACATTCAGTCCAGTTCTGACCATGGCATTTTTCACTGCCTTTCCCAAGCTAGGGATCAGTGAGAACATCTGTTTAAATTCCTCACTAGGCATGTATGCGGGCATGGGATAATGTTCCTTGGTCATGAATAAGGTATGTCCTTTCACGGCGGGGTAAATATCGAGAAGAGCAATAGTCTTGTCATCTTCGAAAACTTTTTTTGCATCCGGCATTTCGCCGGAGATTAATTTACAGAAAACGCATTGTTTCTTTTGTTCAGCTAATTGCTGTTTTAATTCCGGTGAAATATTCATTTTAAAGCTGTTTCAAAAATTTTCTTTTTAATTTTTTTTGTGGTTAGTTACTTTTCAGTATTAAGTAACACTTTTTCCTAACAATTAATTTATTGTGTAGGGATTATAATTGAGGGTGTTAATTCTTATCTGGAGAGTTCCAACATCATCTTGACCTAGAAAGGCAAGTGGCTCTGTTTTCGGTTTACCTGTCTGGATTCCGCCTGCTTGATAATCATTATTCAGTTGTATTGCAGCGGCGTAAGCGCCAAAAACATTTACCTCATTAAATCTCGGATTCAGACCTTTCTCAAAATATGCTTTTGGAGCTTCTAACATATTTTTCAGTAGAGTTTTTCCATGATCTGAATTTTTCGCGTTGGATAAATGTCTTGCACCTTTTCTATAACAAGCTTCAAAGGACAACATATGCTTCCTTGGTTCTGTTTCTTCCCAATACCAATCCATACGTTCATTAATCAAATACCAAGCTTCATCCAGCTCATCTAAAGTCGGTTCGTACTTAGGCATTTTCTAGAAAAATCTTCACTTCTTCTTGCTCTTCTCAACATCCTTCGTAAGCTTCAGTTTCTTGATTAATTCCTTATACCTGTTCCTGATCGTAACTTCAGTTACGCCGGCAACGTCAGCCACTTCCCGCTGCGTCCGTTTCTCACCATGGATCAATGAAGCAACATATAATGCAGCAGCAGCGATACCTGTCGGTCCTCTTCCAGAAGTCAATTCAATATCCCGAGCCATTTCCAGAATTTCCACTGCTTTTGACTGTGTTTCTGGACTTAATTTTAATGCGGAAGCAAAGCGTGGAATGTAATCAGCTGGATTGCTTGGCCGGATGCTGATTTCCAATTCTCTGGTTACAAAGCGGTAAGTTCGGCCAATTTCTTTCTTCTCAATACCGGAAGCTTCGCCCATCTCATCCAGCGTTCGCGGAATTTCATGCCGTCTGCAAGCAGCGTATAATGCACCAGCAACGACTGATTCCATGGATCGGCCTCGAACTAGGCCTTTTTGCACTGCCAGCCGGTAGATTCGCGCGGCTTCTTCTTCTACCGATTTTGGCAGGCGTAAGAATGAACTGACCCTCTTCAATTCTGCCAGGGCAACTTTCAAGTTTCGTTCAATAGCCGTGCTGATGCGAATATTCCATTTCCGCAGCCGGAAGAACCTGTCTCTTTCTTTATCTGAGCCTAAACGGTAAAAGTCTGCTGTAGTGCCTACTTCTGTACCTAAACCCTGGTCAAACTGAGTTTGGCTGGCTGGAGCTCCTGTCCTGCCCTTGCCGGTCTGGCCGTCATCTTCAAAATTACGCCATTCCTGCGAGAAATCGACCATGCGGTCTTCGATAACCAGCCCGCAATCGCGGCAGATGGTCTCTCCTTTCTCAACGTTCCTGAAAATGTTCTTGCTTGCGCATTCAGGGCATTCCTTAATATTTTTTCGGATCATTGTGCCTGCCTATAGAACTTCCATCACCGCTATGTTTAAATATAAATTACGTTAATACTTTATAAATGTTTTGGTGGATAATTGGATGGATCCACTAAGTCAATTCAACTCGTCCTTATCGGGCTGAAAAGCAGGTAAACTAAGTATTGCACCAGCAATACGTCTTCGCATGCTTCTTAATTCCTCAGTGAATGGGCCTAATCTTCCCTCCGCTTTCAGTTTTTGATATTGTATCATACCTAAATAAGTATCGCCAAACGGCCTCGCCCACGGTTTTTCGCTAAATTCTGCCTGGGCATACCAAGCACTAGCCTCATCTAATGCATCAATAAGATTGATGCTGCCAGGCATCAGAGGTTCTAAAATAGCTAGAGTTTCAACCCTTTTAGAAGGACCTTCTCTAACCAGAACATTATAGAGTTCTTTAAGGTCATATAACTGTGCATCCGGCAATCCAGTTAAATAATCAGTTAATTCTTTCCTATCCATAAACACCCCATAAAGAAATCTTTTTATAAATATTTTGACCAAAAATAAAAGTTTTTTGCGGCACAGAAACATTTATATAGGTAAAAAATTTCCTGAAAGTATGGAAAAAAGGGGACAATTAGGCATTATCGAGTTTAAGTTCTTCATCATGGGCTTAGCCATCGGTATTGTTGCCGGCCTCATATTAGTATTCTTAAGCACGAAAGGAGTCATACCTAATGTTCTAGGTTTCCTGTGCCAGACAGCTGTAAAATAAGTCCCTTCTAATCATCGTGTTTTCATAATATACAAAAGCACAAAATATTCGAACTATTATTCATGCTTTTGTATATACAAAGGCAATTCGATATGTTCGAAAATTAATTGCCTTTGGTATATCTACCTCAGTATGGAAAACGTTATTAATTAACTCCTGTATAACTTCTCGTTCTTTAGGTGCAGAACAAAAGAGGGAACGCTAGTATAACACTAAAGAGGTCACAACATGGATGTCGAACAAATTCAGAAAATTAACAAGCTTGCTCTTGACTTGATGCGGCAGGGATTAGCCCATGACCGCGAGGATGCTGTTATACAGGCAGAAAAAGTTTTCCATGCCAAGGATGGGGAATATAATTCTATCCGCGACCGCATGCAGCAGGAACCGCAGCAGGGCAAGAACTCATCATCACCGCAGGAAGATCTTCAGCCGGAAAAAATTAAGGACATCCTAGAGCAGAACACTAAGTTCCTGGTCAAGAAAATAACTCAGTTTCAAGAACAGATCGCTGCTATGGAGAAGGAAATACAGAACCTTAGAACTTCACAGACCTATAATCGCATTCAGTCTGCCAGCGAGGTCTTGGCTAGGGACAGTTCTGGCCAAGTTAAGCCGCAGGAAATCAAATCGCAGGAAATCAAACAGGTGCGAGGGGAAGAGAAGAAAAGTGAAAGCCATCCCCGCCTGGGAAATTATACCGCAGGAGATGTGTCTGTCGAGAAGTTCTTTTACATGGGCAGTAAATAAGCATCAACCTTTTTCAACCTTTTTTTTTATTAATATGTTTCTTTTTTGGACACTGTTAACTTATCGGCGGACGGTATTTCTTACACAATGCTTATATACTAAAGTAGGCCAGTTTTGGAATATGGGCGGTTGGATTAAATTCGGGTGGGGTTTGGTTGTGGCAACTTGTTTAATTTTCTTTATCATTGTTTTAATTATTCCATCTGTTCCTGAGCCAAGTCTAATAACTGGGCAGATGGTGTTAGATTTGCAAAAAGAGCAGCTGGAAGAGCAGCAGAGACTAGCAAAGTGGCAAGATGACCTCGAATACTGGCAAGATTTACAAGCGGCGCAGATCTGTGATCCTTCATACCCTGATTTATGTCTTGATTCTTTAGGTCCTGATTTGGATTGTGTAGACATTCCATATAGGGGTTTTCGCGTGTTTCCACCCGATCGTCATGGATTTGATAGAGACCAGGATGGGATAGGTTGTGAAGGAACATCTTAAATCATCTCTCTGAGACTCAGCAAATCGGTAATTACGCAATACCTGCCGATAAAGTTACAGTGTCCTTTTTTGTAACATAACATTTAAATAGTACTACCCTGAAATAAGAACATAGATGGCAAAACCTACATTACAGATAGCACTTGTACTTGCCGTAGTACTACTTTTATCCAGCTTTGTTTCTGCAGCTGTAGAGGCTGAAGCTGAAGATCTTACTATTGATATCAGCTATAACAATCTTCAGGATGATGATGACAAAGTAAATGTCTCTCATACAGTAACGATAAAAAATACTGGCGACTCTACAGAAAACGTCAGCATCTCGCTGCAAGGACTAGCTTCTGGATATAGTCTTTCTGTTTCACCCTTGACACTGGAATTGTCTGCACAAGGAAGTTCTGATGTTACCATCACCGGAACCGTTCCTGCTGACGTTGATGCAGGAGTTCACACCATCGGCACCTTAAAAGTAGAAACAACCAGTGGAACAACCAGT
Organism: Candidatus Nanoarchaeia archaeon; assembly: GCA_035288985.1. Classification (GTDB taxonomy): domain Archaea; phylum Nanobdellota; class Nanobdellia; order Woesearchaeales; family GW2011-AR9; genus DATDYP01. Next base: position 27,359 of record DATDYP010000011.1, on the reverse strand, counting down.
TATGATCTCAAGACGGATGTCCAGCAAATGCTGGAAGTGCGAAAAATTACCTTTTTTGTCAATGGAGTTTCTGAGAAGAAAGTTGACGAAGACGGGGAAGAGCTTGATGAACTAGCTCCCGGCGATGAGGTGGAATTGCAATTTGATCTGCGAAACCTTCTGGATGAAGATTATGATGAAGGGGACCTGGACGGTACCATAACTGTCGAGCTGGATGACAGCGATTTTGGCGATGATATTGACTTAGAAGAAGATTTTGAACTCAAAGCAGGGGAGACGCTTGATTCTGTCGCTCTTCTCTTTACCATCCCAGGCGATGCAGATGAAGGAGAGTACACGCTGGAAATCACGGTTGAAAGTGAAGACGGTACTGGAGCTGCATATTCAACACAATGGGATGTTACCCTTATGGTAGAAAGGGAGGAAGATGATCTCAGGATCGAATCTGTCGCCTTTTCACCAGCCGAGCTAAGCTGTTCGCGAACTACCATGCTTACTATTGAAGTCAAGAATTACGGCACCAACACGCAAAAACATGCTGCTCTGTCCATCTTTAATACTGAACTTGGCATAGATGATAATGTTGAGTTTGAAATTCAACGGGGAACGGCAAAGGACAACACTTATACTTATCAATATCTCATAAAACTGAAGGAAGGGCAGAAGACCGGCAAGTATCCACTCTCAATTAATGCTTTGTATGAATACAATACCTTCTCTGACAAGGAGCTTGTTGACATCATTGTCAAAGACTGCAAGCCAGAGGTTGTGGAAGAAGTAGTACAAGAAGAGGAGCAAGACACTACTGAGACTGCAGCACCGCAAGAACAGCCTTCGACTGCACCTTCAACCGGAAAAGACCTGATCACATCCTCGACAGTGGTTAAAACAGTCGAAGATCCTTATACTGTCGATGATTTCGCTTTTGCTGCAATCATGGTTACCATGGTTGCTCTTATCGTGATGATAGCCGTACTTCTGGCTGCATTAGTGAGAAAATAAATTAGATTAATACTTGGTGGTAGGATGTTTACTATTGAGGTAGACAAAATGGAAACAAAAAAACTTGGACTTGTAATCGCCTTTGTATTGGCGTTATTGATAACTGTCGGCAGTGCGCTGGCACTAACCTTTGATGAAACTGCCCCTGAAAGCCCTTTTGTAATGAAAGATGGCGATTCCCAGACATTTAGTGTAACGATGAATAATCCTGATGATGTTATGATTAGCTACCAATGGTCTCTGGATGGCGATGATGTAGGTATGGATAGCGATTCGTACATATTCGACGCTCCTTCCAATGAAGCAGACGATTATGTAATAAAAGTAACAGTAAATGATGATTCTGAACTAACCAAATCATGGAATGTTCACGTTGCCGACAGGCCTGTTGACATAAGCCAATTCCCAGGTGCTGGAACTACCGCCCTTGATACTGTTGCTGACCCAACACAGGTTGAAAACTTCGTGCTTGAAAACAGCTTTGGCACAATAGAATTCACGGGAATGAATGGCAAAGTTGATCTTTCAGAGATTCTGAAACTTGTTGATTATGTTTCAATAGAAGATGGAAAAGTTTCCGTAGATTCTGGTGACTTGCCGACAGACAGCCATCTAGAACTGGGTGGAAAAGTTACAGTCAAGAAAACATACCAAAAGCCTGTCATTCTGAAATCTGGAAATGACGAGGATTTTGAAAAGTGTACTGTAGGATGTACGGTTGTCAGTAACGGAAACGGAAAATTTGTCTTCACTGTTGCAGGATTTTCAACATACCAAGTTGTCGAAGCTGCTGATTTCGAAATCTCAGAAATCCTTTTCAACGATGTCCTGCGAGGCAAGACTGTACTAACTACTTTTACGTTCAAGAATAACGGCACGGTAGAAACGTTAAGCAATGTAAGCGTCCAACTTGTCGACGTTAATAGCAAGTACGCGGCGCTGATTACCGAAGGATTGTCTGGAGATGAGCTAGTGCTTTCTCCCGGTGAACCGGCTTCGGTAACTCTTCAGATCAAAGTACCTGATGATGAAGATACCAATAAACACAGCATTGGCACTTTCAAAGTAATGGGAACAAATGAAGATAACCAGCCTGTGACGAAAGAAGCTCAAATCTATGTGCTGCCGAAGAGTTTTCTCGACATTACAAAAGTAAAAGTCAATGGCAAAACAACAGGCGACCTTTCACTTGAAGATGTCAACGACGTTACTGTTGAAGTTAAGAACGAATACACTGAAGACATGGATGATGTTACTATCACTGTTGAGCTTCTTGATGTTGACGGTGATGACTTAGAAGAGGAAAGCGACGAATTTGAGCTGAAAGACGGCGATGAGCAGGAAGAAACTTTCGAGTTTGACTTACAAGGAGAAGATCTTGACGAGGAAGAATATGTCCTTGAAGTTACTGTTGAAGGCGAAGCTGATGACGGCACAGTTCATATAACAGTAGAAAAGTACACTCTGAATGTTGAACGGGAAAAACATCAGGTCATCATCACTCAGGCAGAACTTTCCTCAACCTTGCTGCAATGTTCAGCCACTAAGCAGCTTACCCTTGATGTCGAGATTAAGAATGTTGGCAAGAGCGATGAAGATGATCTTGAAATAAAGGTACGAAACGATGATCTTGCAATCAACCTTGTAAAATCCGATATCGAACTGGACAAATATTCAGGAGATGATACTGAATACTCTAAATCATTCCAGATCCTGCTTACTGAAGCTGCAGAAGGCAAACACCTTCTGACAGTGGAAGTGTACAGGGACGGCGAGTTGGAAGCGACAGAAGATGTTGAGCTGGAAGTTAAAGGCTGCGCTTCTGCTGTTACCAGTAAGAGCGAGACCGAACAGGATTATGATGCGCTGAAGGCAGAACTGCAGCAGAAGCTGGAAAGTTATGTACTCTCCAAAGAGACTGCCAAGACTGCTAAGGCTTCCTTCCGGGAAAGTGATGAGTATGTAGTCTTCCTGGGCGTGCTGGTCATCCTTGCCTTCGTTGCAGCAGTGCTGACTTTTGCTGTTTTGGTAAAGAAGAAAAGGTAATTAATCCTTTTTTTTATATTTTATTTATCTTTATTTTCTTTGATGGCTGTTATTAGATATTCTTTGCAAACGTAGCCGTTCCAGCCCATATTTTCTGTAATTTAGTATTGATCATCTTTCTCAACCATTCTTTATCACCACAAAAAAGAAGTTTGCCATCCTTGTACAACGGCATCTCGATAAATTCAGAGCCTCGCACTTCCACCATGATTTTGCTGCCCGTGCTGAGCAGGGAGCTTTTCTTGTAGACTCTTCGCGCTTTTTCAAGGAAAGCACTGGCGCACTCCAAGTCTTTACAGGCCACGTGAAGGATGAATGGCTCCAAGCGAAGCCATACCACTCCTGATTTTTCAATATTAAAACGCGGAGTATTCCACCATTCTAGTGAATGGTGGTTTGCAAGCAAACCACTAATTATTTGTGGAATACTTGCGTGTTCAAAATTAGGCTGGGCGGTGAGCGAAAGCGAACATGCCATCGGTCTATTGACCGATGGTCCGCCCAGTCCTATTTTGACAAAATCCTCGTCAATAAGATCATGGCTTACTCTCAGCCATTCCATTTCTGATTTCTTCTCTGTTCCTTTCCAGAGATAGACCCGGCCCGAACAGGAAGAGGTAGTGTAGTAATCTGCTTTCTTGTTAATGGTGTCAAGTAGTGGAGTTACCCGTGCATCTATACTTCCCTTCTTGCTTTGGTCTACTTTAGCCAGGAAGGTTTTTTTATTGTTCATAAAGGTCATATTTTGCTGGTTTTTGACGGTACATTTATATTTTTTGATGCATTTTTCTCATCAATGGCGATCTTATCTCTGCGGGATTTCAACCGCCACTGGGTCGATTATCTCGTGGGAGAAGGAGTCAGGATGTTTTATGATTATTCCATGCTGTCATGCGATCCTCCCTCAGAATGGCTTCCCGACTTAAAGCTTATCGGCATTAACCCTGCAACACGACTGGAAGGGAAAAGACTTGAAGACCACGCTATCAATCATGAATGGCTGCATGCGTTTGAATACCTTGTTATGGACTTGGATCTGCATACCCGGCACAGCGAGGACCAGATAAACTGGTGGGCCTGGTTTTATTACAGAAACGATCCAAGCCTTACCGATTATATTCGCAGAAATGGAGTTATAGGGCCGCAGCGTATTCCTGAGCGGTTTTCATTTCTTCAATTGCCGTTGTTGTAAGGTAGTGCAGATTCCTACTAGGCTAGGTTATAGACAAATTTTAAAAAGAGCTGCCTCTTTCAAAGCCCATGCGAACTGTCCAAAAAATTCTTATCGAAGCTAAGACTGGAAAAAAGTTTTTTGTGAAAGATCTGGACGAAGATTTTCATACTTCTTCCGGAATCATCAAAAGCAAGGATCTCAAAGGCAAGAGTGCTACAGTGAAATCAAGCCAGGGTCAAACCTTCCTGCTGGTACATCCAACCTTCCCTGATTTATGGGAAAATCTAAAACGTGGGCCGCAGATCATCCTGCAGAAAGATATAGGCCTGATTATCGCCAAGACCGGAATAAACAAGCACTCTAAGGTTCTCGATGCCGGCGGCGGTTCCGGATCACTATGCCTGTCCGTAGCCAACATCTGCAAGGAAGTTACAGTGTACGAAATAAGTCCGGAGAATGTTGAGATCATCCAGAAGAATGCTAAAGCCTTTGGTCTGACCAATATAATCTTAAAGCGGGATAATGTCTATAAAGGCATCAAAGAGAAGGATCTGGATTTAGTTACCTTAGACTTGCCGGAACCATGGCAGGTTACAAGACATGCAGAGAAAGCGTTGAAAGAGGGGGCTTATCTGGTAGTCTATCTTCCTAACTTAAATCAAGTTAAACAATTCATTGATTCAACAAAAGGCACCTCTATCAGCGTACAGGAAACACTCGAACTGATTGAACGTAAGTGGAATATTACTGAGAAGACCATGCGCCCTGAATTTCAGATGCTCGGACATACTGGTTTCTTGACCTTTTGCAGGAAGTTGTGAGAAAAGCCTAAAGATGATTCTCAAAATAAAAAACTTCATCCCACTTTTAAAGAACAACAATCATTAAAAAACACACCTCGCTCGTAAAACTATGAAAGTGCGAATACTACGAGTTGACAAAACACTTCCCGTACCGCAATATAAAACACAAGGCGCGGCCGGGTTTGATTTTTATGTCCGTGAAACCACCATCATCCCAGCCAAAGGATGGGCAAAGGCGCCGGCAAATACGATCATCCAGACACCGCCAGGATATGCGCTTAAGGTCATGGCCCGCAGCAGCCTGGCCAAAAATTATCCAGGAATCTTTCTGGCTAACAGCGTCGGGCTGATTGACAGCGATTTCTGCGGTCCGAATGACGAGATCATGATTTCATTATACAACATGACCGATCAGGAGATCACTATCACGAGAGGGGACAGGATCGCCCAAGGGGTTTTTGTCAAATTTGAACGCGCCGATTTTGAAGAAGTTGAGGAAGCAAGAAATAATGACCGAGGCGGCTTTGGCAGTACTGGTTTGGGAGCCTAAGACCTTCAAAATAACTGCGTTAGTACCCACTAGTGGTACAATTAATTTAAAAAGACTCTTGCCACTTTCTGGCCATGACTGCCTCTGGCAAGGAAATGTACCTTATAGAAGGTATTTCAAAGGTCTTCGGAAATAATTACGTCTTCAATGATGTTAGTTTTTCTATTCATGAAGGAGAAATTTTTGGCATTATCGGAGGAAGCGGGTCGGGAAAAAGCACTCTCCTGAACCTCTTGGTAGGTTTTATCAAGCCCGAAAAAGGAGATATCAAGTTCAGGGATAGCTACCTTCCTGAGAGCAGCAAAGACCCCTTTGTTTCTGTATTTAAAAAACAAAGCGATCTTAAAAAGCTGTACGGCTTTGCCTCACAAAGCCCTAGTTTCTATCCCAGCTTGACAGTTCTCGAGAACCTTTTGTATTTCGGCGCCTTATACAATCTCTCTAAAGAGTCCGCGCTGTCTAATGCGGAGCAGCTGCTCGGCTTGATGGATCTTACTCACGCCCAGCATACTTTAGCGGCAAAACTATCGGGTGGTATGCAGCGGCGGTTGGATATCGCTTGTTCGTTGATCCATGATCCTAAAATTCTAATCCTGGACGAGCCCACGGCAGATCTGGATCCAATCTTAAGCAGCAGGATCTGGGAACTGCTGACGGTGATTAACCAGCGAGGCACGACTGTTATCGTTGCTAGCCATGAGCTGTCCCATATTGAAAGTGCCTGCACGCGGATAGCGATCATCAAAGACGCCAGGATCGCAGCTTTGGGAAAACCATCTGAAATCAAGTTACATAATGCCTGCCATGAACAAATTTACCTGCGATCCTCTCCGGGTGATTATAAACACATTGTTGCGGAGCTGAAACGCTCAGGAGAAGTCGGTTCGGACATAAAACAGGTTGAGATCAAGGATAAAATGTTGGTGCTGCACACAAAAAGAGCCGGTGAAGTGCTGCCTGCTCTGATCAGGGCAGTTAATGCTGTTGGTGAGAAACTGATAAATATAGAATCAGTAAAGCCGAGTCTTGATCATGTCTTTAAGAAGATAACTGAAGAACTAGAAGAGGGCGAAAAGAAAAGAAAACAGAAAAAAGGAAAGAAAAGAAAACGAAAATGAAATTATGGAACATTATTGTCAAGAACTTTAAGATCCTGCTCAGGACTAAATCATCAGCCTTTGTCGTAGTGGTAGGACCGCTGCTGCTTGTTGCCCTTATTGCTCTTGCTTTATCCAATGCGCAGGAGTACAGCCTAACAGTAGGGGTAATTGCAGCCGGAGAAGGCGAACTTACCGACCAATTCATTACCCAGCTGCATGACAGCGGCTATGCCATCTCTTATTATGGTGGTGTTGAGGAGTGCGAGAAGCAGATCCACATGGGAAATGCAAATATCTGCCTCAAGCTTCCGGAAAATTTTGTCCTTGAAAATGATAAGGTCAATACCATCGAGTTTTATGTAGACCAGTCACGGATGAATCTTGTTGAATCCATTATTTCCTCGCTCTCCTCAACTGTGGGCATCAAATCTGAGGAGATTACCTTATCACTCACTCAAGGCTTGGTAGATACTGTTGATCTCACCGCTGACCAGCTTGCCCAGGAGACAGCAGCATTGGGCGAGATCAAGGCAAAAGTCGATTCTGTCGAATCAAAAACAAAGGAAATCAAATCTAAAAGCGAAGAAAGCAGCTTAGGCGATGCAACAGCAGGGCTGTCTATAGCCAAGAATACTGTTAAATCAATAGATAACTCGACAGAAACGCTTAAGAATGAAACAGAGCAGTTGCTGGAGGATTTGGATGAGTATCTCGATAGTTCAGAAGATGCCTCTTCAGATCTGAAGAAAAGCTATGTCAGCCTCAAGACTGTATCAAAGAATGAGACTTATAACATTAACAATGCCACCACTGCCCTGCAAGGCGTGCTGGATGACGTTAACAAAAAAATAAGCTCAACAAGTGAGAATATCGCTGTCATTACCGATAATGCTAATAGTGTTCAAGGAGAAGTCGGCAGCATCGAATTAAAAATAAGCGAAGTGGAAGGAAGCATCCAGGCTACTAAGGACAAGATTGACAGCTTAAAAATCACCTCAGCTGCCAGTATCGTCAGCCCCGTGGAGGTTTCTGTAAATCCGATCCTCTCTTCCACAAACAGGTCGATCTTCATGTTTCCTTATTTCCTGACTTTGATCATTCTTTTTGTAGGAATCATGCTTGCCAGCACTTTGGTAGTGATGGAGAAAAAATCACGGGCCTTCTTCAAGACCTTTACTGCACCTACCAGCGGCATGCACCATCTCTTAGGAGGATACCTGACCAACATTACCATCCTCTTTTCGCAGCTGGCGGTAATCCTGACTGCCGCACTCTATTATCTCAAGATTGCGCTATTGGAAAACATTATTGTCACTGTCGTCATTTTATTCTTAAGCGTCAGTTTCTTCGTGCTTCTTGGAACATTGATAGGGCATCTGTTCAAAAGCCAGGAAGGGACGACTATCGCTTCGATTTCGGTCGGCAGTTTATTCCTGTTTTTATCAAACGTGATCCTGCCAGTAGAGAGTTTCCCTAAGATCATCAGGACTGTCATTTCCTCTACACCTTATATGCTCAGCGCAGAACTGATTAAGGAATCTGTTTTATTTAATGTTGGCTTCAGCGGATTGAGCAAGAGCCTAGCCTTGCTGGGTGCCTATGTGCTTGTTACCGCGCTGTTAGTAGTTGTGTTCCAAAAGCTCTCTTCCACCTGGTTCTTTGAAGGCTCAGCAAATAGGAATGTCCTGCGAAAGCCCCATGTTACGAAAGACAACTGCTTCCGCCTGCAGGACGGGACGCTGATCAAGAATAAGGAGGAGCTGCTGCGGGCCCTCAAGAAAATCAGTGAAGAAGATTTTGGCATTTATGTGAACAAGGGCGGCAACGAAATTGCCCTCTGGCTCAAGGATGCCTTTAGGGATGTGAAGCTGGCACGTAGAATGAAGAAAGCAGCAACAAGAGAAGAGATGATCGGTCTTCTCTCCAACAGCCAGTCATTGCAGGAAGCGGTGCGGGAACAGCAAGTTAAGCAAACCTCTACTCAGTCAGTAGCAGTTGAAACTAGATCCTGGAAACTTCCTCGGCTGCACATCCAATGGGACACCAGCAAGCCCGATACGCAGGAGGAATCGTCTGTGCAGGAAGACGTCCAAATACCATCAGTACAGTCCCAGCAGACAAGCATGGCTGACTCTGAGAAGAAAACTACGAAAAGAAAAAAGAGCTTGCTGCGGCAAAAAGCGCGGCGAAACAGAAGGAGGAGTTCAGAAGTAGCATCACCGAGCTCCAGCACCTCAGATCCTCAACTATAGAAAATCTGGAAAATAAATGATCTTTGACCCAGATTTTCTAATAAGCAAGTCTGGTCGCTAAATTTCATTCAATGAACAATTTGATTGTTCCTTAACTAACCAGACTTGCTATAAACCAATCTAGTTAGAATCAATCAAGTTAAATAGAATTTAATGAATGATATATCCTGTATTTTTCTGCAGCAATTCCAAGGCCAGCCTTAGCTTAAACCCGTTTTCTGCATAGATGGTATAAAGAAGGTCTCCTTTTCTGACATGCTCGCCGATCTTTCTGGAGATGTAGAGCCCTGAACCCTTATCTTTCGGAGCCCCGGCGATTCTTGCCAGCTTGGCGATGACATCATTATCGATTTCAACAATCTTTCCTGATCTTTGACTATGCACTTGGTGGTGATTCTTTCCCAATTCTGGCATTTTTTGCTTTCCCTGAGCTTTAATGATCTCATTCATCTTATGCAGCGCTTTACCGCTTTCTAAAATTTCCTGCGCCACCTGCAGCCCTTGGCCTTTCTCGCATTCACAGACTAGTTCCAGCAATTGTCCTGCCAGCATCAATGACTTTTCCCGTAAGTCTTGCGGAGCTGCAGGATCATTGCGCAACACGGCCATCACATCTTTCGCTTCCAATAATGGGCCGATACCGTTGCCGATAGGATGGGAGCCGTCGGTAATGACTACCTTGACATTCATGTTTAATTTTTTGCCGATCAGCTGAAACATTTTTTTAAGGTGATTTGCTTCTTTCAGATTCCGCGCTTTTACATGTTTTCCCATGGGGATGTCTATCAGCACATGATTGGCGCTTACGGAATGTTTCTTAGCCATGACGGATGCCAATAACTGGCCTTCTGCATCGATGGAAAGAGGATGTTCAACTTCGATGATTTTGTCATCGGCAGGAGCGAGATTGATAGAGCCGCCGTGGGCAATGCATGCTCCTGTTTTATGCACAACATGTTTAATCTTTGCTTCCGACATCTCCACTCTAGCCAGGCATTCCATCGTATCGGCAGTTCCTGCAGGTGAAGTAATTGCCCGCGAGCTAGTTTTTGGAATCGTGTACCCTGCGGCAGCAACGATCGGCACAACGATCATCGTCGTCCTGTTTCCCGGAACTCCTCCGATACAGTGCTTGTCGATCGTAATTCCAGGGAATTTTAGCGTCTTACCTGTTTTGACCATCGCCTTCGTCAAACCGATAACTTCTTTCAGGCTTAATCCCTGCGTAAAGGACGCGGCCACGAAATAGGTTTTCTCAATATCGGTCAGCCGATCGTGTGTAATATCATCTGTAATATGGTATAATTCCTTAGCATTGAGTTCTTTTCCCAATAATTTATCACGGATGTGCTTAACAGATTCCGGCTTGCCGGTGAAGCCCAGCTTGACGATCATGCCATCCTTGACATGCAGCTTATCAAGAACTTCTTCAAACAAGCCAATCCTTCCCGGCGGGACGGCTTTCTTGCTTTCAGAGATGTCTAAGACGCAGGTGATGAAGCGGTGGTTATGCTTGACCAGGATGCGGTCGCCGGAGTGCAGATCAAGCTTCTGGGAATCACTTTGGTTAAGGATTGCCACCAATGCGCCGCCGGTAGCAATATCCATATCCTTAACCTTATACTTCATATTGGAATTGTTCTTATGCTTCACGGTAATGCCTCTTTTTTGCAGGGAGAAAGAAATAGTTTGATTTTATATAGTTTTAGGTTAGGACAGAGCCAAACATTTAGAAAAACATATTAAACGGGAGAAAATTCATTATATTGTAGATGGAGCAAATAAAGCGGATCAAGTGGCGGAAAAATTTGTTGATTGAATCGTAAGAGAGGCTGTTGAGTAAAGCTTTATCATATGAAAAAACTAAAATACATCCAATATGAATAAATACAAATTTACAGCAATGAAAGAGAATTACGAAGATTACTCTAGCGGGAGAGTAATATATGGGGTGCCCAAGGCAACAAATTTTCCTGTTCGTCTGGCTAGTGAAATCTTTCAGAGATGTAGCGAGTATTTGACAAAAAAAGGAAAATATTCACCATACATTGTTTATGATCCTCTTTGTGGTGCAGGGTATACTCTTACAGTGCTTGGTTTTCTTCACGGATCAAGTATAAGAACTTTTTTTGCTTCTGATTCAGATAAAAAAGCACTTGAATTTGCTAGCAAAAATCTAGCTCTCTTAAATACTGAAGGTATTAACAATCGCATACATGAACTGGAGAAATTCATTCAAGATTATAATAAAATTTCACACAAAGAAGCACTAGAAAGTGCTTATCGGCTCAAATCAAAGGTTATATCTTTATCTATTAAGACTAAAATATTTCAATTTAACATTCTTGTTGATACTAACCTCCCAAAACCAGTTTCTGGAATAGATTTGGTTATAGCTGATGTTCCGTATGGGAAGTTAACCCAGTGGGATGATCTAAAAGAAGAAAGCAATCCTATTAAAATCTGTTTGGATAAAATAAAAAGTAGGCTTAGTCCTGTTGCAATAGTAGCTATCATCCTTAATAAGAAGCAGGAGATTTTACATGAAGGCTATTCATGCATAAAGAAATTTAAGATTGGGAAAAGAAAGATTATTTTATTAGAGCCTAAATTTTAATCTACTAAACTCCTTCACTTCAACTTCCTCAAAAACTCTTCCACTTTCCTAACATCGTCTTTAGTTCCTAGATCCAGCCAATAGTCCCTCAATCTGATGACTTTCACTTTCCGTTGTTTGGCTAAGATGGTTACTGCATCAGTAAGCTCAATCTCTCCCCGCGGCGAGACTGTGACTTTCTCCAGCGCAGAAAATATTTCTGGAGTAAATTTATACAGCCCGGGATTGATGAGATTGCTGACAAAGTCTTTGGGCTTTTCTTTGATCTCCTGTAAAAAACCATTCTTTTCAACTAAGACACCGTAGTTTTCCGGATGCTCCACTTCGATGCCGCCGGTATAGTTAAACCCATCTGACAGCGGCATGGACTTCAAGTCTTGAGCGCTGATTAAATTATCACCATAGTAGATTAAAAAATTATCCTTGCCGGTAAATTTACGCGCTTGTAGCACTGCATCCCCGGTGCCGCGCAGCTCTTTTTGCTCGATCAGTGTTGCTTTGATCTTGTTCTGTTTAAGGAAGGCAGCGATCTTCTCTTTCAGATGCCCGACAACTATCGCTAACTCGGTATATCCTGCCTGGCGTACGTTTTCAATGACATATTGCAGGAATGGTTTGCCGTTGATGGGAATAAGGACTTTAGGCATTGTTTTTGTCAACGGGAGCATCCGCGTCCCTTTCCCTGCCGCTAAGATGACTGCTTTCATTGTAACTGCTCCACTATTTTTGGCAAGTCGCGCAATGTTTTTATTTTATAATCCGCCCCTTCTTCAGGATACTTCAGAGCCCTTCCCCATAATACTTGTACGGTTTTTATTCCTAGCTCCTTTGCCGGCAGCAAGTCGCTGTAAAACTTGTCCCCGACAACGATCGTATCCAAAGGCGTAGATTTGAATTCTTTCATGATCTCTTCATACTTCTGCCGTTTGTTATATTCTTCTGTTATAATAATCTTGCTGAAAATGCTTGTGTCTATTCCCGCTTTCTTCATTTTCTGATATTGCAGCTCTTTGCTTCCTTTTGAGACTAATACCAAGGTGTATTTTCGTTGCAACACTGACAGAACCTCCCGCGCCCCTTGCAGTAGTTTTACAGTGATATCTTCATGCAGAGGCTTATAAAATTCTGCCGCACCGATGACTGCAAAGGAGCTGTCAGCCTTGATGTTGCGGAGAAAAGTCCTGATGCTCTCTTCACCATTGGGAGATCGCGAATCAACTTCTGTGAGAAGATCTAATGCTTTATCAAACGATGGCACTTTCAGTCCAGCCTGAACCATCGCTTTGAGGGCATCCTTAAGCTTTACAGGAACAGTGCTGCCGGACGTGTCTATTAAGGTATCGTCAAGGTCAAAGATTATTAACAATATTCATCAACTCATGGGCTAATTTTTGGGAATCATGGCGAAGCAGGCTGCGCTTCAGTGTATCAACTTTCTGTGATTGAACAACCTCGCTGCTTAGCAGGTCAACCATGATCACTCTGGAATCATTTTTCAGATCGTTTACAACCGGATCCCCTTCCTGTTCATACAGCTGGATCAATTCTTCCGGGACTTTGCTGTTGTTGACAACGACAAAATCAAAAATGTCCCTGCCGATGAAGCGTTTCAGCTCCCGCAAGTAATCGCTTACTTTAAACTGGCTGGTCTGCCCGCGTTTATTCACCAGATTGACCACCAATGCTTTTTTCGCTCCTGTCTCGCGCAGAGATTTACTTACGCCGTCAACCAGAAGATTAGGGATAAGTGAAGTATACAAATCGCCGGGGCTGAGAATCACTAAATCAGCGGTCATGATCTGATCTATAGCTCTGGAATTGGCTTCTGGAAAGGGTTCGAGGTAAATACTCTTAAAGCCTTTATCAATCTCTGCTGAAACATCAATCTCGTGCTCACCTTCCAGCACTTTGTTGTTGTGGAGGATCATCTTCAGGTGAACTTTATTAGTCGTAACCGGGATGACTTTTCCTTTAATGGCCATAATCCTGCCCATCTCTTCCACAGCGCGGTCAAAACTTCCTGTAACCTTTTCCAGCGCAGACAGCAATAAGTTTCCAAAACTATGCCCTTCCAGGCCGCCGGTTTCAAAACGATAATTCATCAGGCTCCTCATTAACCTGCTGGAATCGGAGAGAGCAACTAAACATTGCCGTACATCTCCCGGGGGCAAGACGCCTAATTCATCCCTAAGGATTCCGGTGCTGCCTCCATCATCAGCCATGGAAACGATGGCGCTTAAATCCAGATTATGCTTTTTAAGCCCGGAAAGGACCGTAAAATTGCCCGTGCCGCCGCCGATAACCACAACCTTTTTCATCTGCAAAACTGAAGAGAAGGTGTTTTTAAAGATTGTGGAAGAGCGGGGTCTTTTGGTGTTGGAAAACAACATAATTCTCTCTCACTAAGACGCATACCCTATAATACAAATTCTCTCTCACTAAGACGCATACCCTATAATACATATACCAAACTATTATATAGCTAAACATATTTCCAATTATCATTCAGATGTGGGGATCTGAAGACAAAGAGGTGGTGTAGATGATAGATAAATTAGCAGTTATATTACTGGTAAGTGTATTGTTGCTTTTTTCTGCCGTTGCGGAACATGAAACAAATCAATCTCTTAATAGCTCTGTTCCAGAATCTGCCACCCTCGCCGAAGAGGCTAATCCTCTTATATCAATCCTGCCGGCTGCGGATCCTGTTGAACAGACAGCCGACAGCACTCCTATCTCCATACTGCCAGTGGAAGAGATAATTCCTGAAGAAGTGCCTGTCGAAGAAATTCCCGCAGCTGAACCTGTTGTTGAAACTCCTGCCGAAAGCACGCCAGCCGAAGAGCCTGTTTCTGAAACAGTTACTCCAGACTCCCTTACTGGGGGAACGCCTGTTCCAATAGTTCAGAAGATCAAAACATTCCTTTCGGTCGTACTTGATAAAATAAAAGTGTTCATCGGGCAAATGGTTAAGATACGGGCTTTATTAGTAGATGAAAATCAAAATCCTGTCCCGCACCAATCCATTGATTTTTATCTTGGCGCTCAGAAGATCGGTTCCGAGATAACCAATGATAAAGGGGAAGCGGCAGTATTCTGGGATTCCTCGCCAACATCTGCTGGAGTATATACAGTCAAGGCTGATTATCCTGGAAATGATCAATATGAAGGCAGTTCCGCCGGCGCGGAGGTTACTGTTGAAGAACCGCCGAAGGCTGAGGAAGAGATTGTTCTTACTCCATTAGCTGTGCAGGCTCAGAGTTCTGTTACTCCTCTTCAAACATGCACGCCCATCACCTATGAAGGATTGGAAAGCGTGTACGGAACTTGTACAAGGCTTACTGAGCCAGTTGTCTGTAGTGATGCGCCATCTAATACCAGCTGCAATACTCCAGCTCAGGAAACGTATCAATGCATTACCGGAACGCAGAAAGTGCAAAAAACCAGGGATGAGTGCGACACCTTTGGCTATATGCTGGATAATGGCGTGAAGAGCGTCAAACTTACAACTGAAGACTATTCTTGTTCCACAACCGAGCAAGGAGGAGTTGTTACTGTACTTTGCGACAGCAAGCTTGACGGCAATGGCAATGGTGTATGTTCATCAGGGGAAAGCTGCCAGAAATTTGTCCTGGAAGGAGAGAGTTTTGTCAAGTATGAGAAGAACTCTGAAGATGACTTTACCGCAGGTGATGACAGTTACTTCTTAGCTAGATCATCTGCGGAGGTGATAAAATGAGACGGACAATCTTATTTTTAGGACTATTGATATTACTCAGCAGCTTTGGCTGGGGAACTTTGTCTGACAGCCTTCTTTCCTGTTACTCTCTTAACTCTGCTGACAGGAACGCAACGCATTATTACACCAGTACAGGAACGAATGACGTTCAAATGATTAATTCCCCCCTTCTGGATCAGAACTGCAAGATCGGTCAATGCGCTGGTTTCAATGATGCCACTACTGACTACCTCAGATCCATGGATGATGCTGGCGTGTCAGGTTCTTCTGCCAGGACTGTTTGTTTCTGGGCTTATCTGAATGAAAGCGGCAATAACCATTATACCGGGGTCAGTCTCGGAACTGAATCTGTCGGTAGCGCGTTTCATACCTACGTGAAATCCACCGCCAGCGCTACGAGCGGGCTATACATTGTCGGTTATTCTAATGATCACGATTCAGGGTCATCCCCTCTTGTCAATGACTGGCAGTTTATCTGCACTTCATTTGATGGAGCTAGCGGTGCTAATATCCGCACGACCATCAACGGAACTGCTACTCCCACATACAAGACCGCCCGTTCTCTGAATACGGGCGTTAATAAATTTTATATCGGTGCGACGGGAATACCCAGCTCGCCTTTCAGCGGCTATCTTGATGAGATTGCTTTGTGGAGCAGGAATTTGACAGAAGCGGAAATAACCGAGCTGTACAATTCAGGTACAGGAAGGGATTGCGGCTATATCACTGGCGGTGGAGGAGCAGGATCAATCCCAGCTTTCAGCGCTATCAACTGCACTGTCAGCAATCCTCCTGCCGGCGACAGTGTTGCTCCATACACTACGTCAGACACCACGCCTACATTTGCTTTAAATACTGATGTAAATGCCAATTGTCGCATCGGGGATGAGAATCAGAACTATACTACTCTAGGTGCAACAAGGGATTGTGCCGGCGGGCAGGCATCAACAACCCATACCTGTACCTTAACAACGCAGGATGAACTTGTCGCTTCAACAGATGCTGTCTATGTGAGCTGCGCTTCCACTTCAAACGATGACTTGACAAACACCACGGAACTTATCATGGACATCACCAGCTTAGCTGGAACGGTTGAAGATGCAATAGATCTAGGCATACAGACCAGTACAATCTGGCCGGGAGCAACAATTTACACCAACCAGAAAGTCTACATGAGAAATCTGAACAATAACCAGCTGGTCGCAACCGTTGACAAAGTTGCTGTCTATGGCAATCAGAGATGGATCATCAACAATGCCCTTGACGGGGCTTCCCTGCTGGGATTGTTTAACATCACGCCAGCCGTCTATACGCTGGATGTGTACAATGTCTCGTCAACAGAGATGACCAGCAAGGTTTCGGCATTGATAAATTCCACCAAAAGCTAGGTACTGGGATGGGAAAGATAGCGCTGTTATTTTTTGTATTTGTAGTTCTTCTTCCTCTCAGCTACGCTGCTGACGATGGATTTAAACCATACTTGCATAAAGCCTCTGTCCCTGAACATCCTGATGTGAAGTTGTTCGGGCAGTATAAGACTAATCTCTTTCCTGGAGCAGCAACGTATTCCTATCCGATAGAAGTGCCTAAAGGCACTACTGGGTTGCAGCCTTCAATAGTCTTGTCGTATAACAGCCAGGCGGTCAATGGTCGGCCGGGAGTTGCGGGAGCAGGATGGTCATTGCCTGCCAACCAGATTTACAGGGAGGTTAATAATACTCTCGGCGATATTTCCGATGATGAGTTTAAGCTGGTTCTAGACGGCAATTTGTATGAGCTGCGCTATGCCCCTTCTGATGGTTACTGGCATACGGAAGTAGAGTATTATTTCAAAGTGCAGAATTTGTCTGCCGCGCCGAATGAACAGGGCGTGTATTGGCAGGTTACGAAGAAGGACGGCATGAAGTACCGGTTTGGATATAACACTGACTCTGAGCTGGCTTCTAACACGGGACAGAATTTTTCCACCAAATGGAGCCTGGATCTGGTAGAAGACCTTTTTGGCAATCAGATCAGCTATAGTTATCTGGAAAATCCAACTGCTCAGGATAATAGCTCCATGTATTTGAGTTCTGTCGTCTATAACCAACGCGAGGTAAGGTTTAGTTATGAAAATTCTGTCCGCCCGGACAGGAGGAGGGTGTATGAGAATGGCAATGAGGTTGAGGAGAGCAGAAGGCTGACGGATATTTCTGTGTTTGCTGGTAATGTGCTAGTGCGAAGGTATCATCTCGATTATAGTACTTTAAATCCAGCATTAAGTTCGATTTCCGAGATTACTGATTATGGCGCTGACAATACCTCCATCTGGTACAATGTTTCGTTTGAATATTATGCTTCTACACCTGGGTATGAAAAAGATATGTCATTGTGGGTTCCTCCGGTGATTTTTTCTGATAATGCCCATGAGGATTATGGCGTGCGTTTTGTTGATTTCAACAATGACGGCTTTTCTGATCTGGTGCAGGCGAGGCAAGCAAGCTTAGTAAAGGTAGTCTGGCTCAACAATAAAACCGGCAACTGGACTGAAGACCCTTCATGGACTCTTCCGGTATATATTGTAAATCCAAGTGGCGAGGACCTGGGTGTCAGGTTTGTTGACGTTAACAGGGACGGCTTTCAGGACTTGATCAAGTCTGCTGGCGGGGCAAGGACAGTGTATCTCAATAATGGCACTGGTTTTGCCAATGCCACTGATTACAGCAGTTCTGACTGGGTTTTTCCCTACGACATTGTTAATAACCCTCTCTCTGACATGGGGGTGCGCTTAGTTGATGTTGACGGCGACGGCTTTGTGGACATCATCAAAGGGCGTGGAAGCGAACCCAGAGCTGTGTATCTCAATAATGGCCATGGATGGGAGGTGTCTTCATCATGGAATACCACCTTTGATTTTGTGAATGCTAATCATGTTGATCTTGGCCTGCGCGAGGCTGATGTAAATGGCGATGGTATGGTGGATATTTTAGAAGGCTCTGAATCCAGAGCTGTCAGGAAAGCCTGGCTCAATAATGGCTCAAGCTGGGTTGAGAACAGCATCTGGGCTCCTCCCGTGTATTTCACTAACGGCGCGGATGCTGACAAGGGAGCAAGGTTTGCCGATCTTAACGGCGACGGCTTGGTTGACCTTGTTGTTGATTTTACCAATACCAGTGAAACAACAAGGGATGCCTGGATTAACACTGGAAGAGGATGGAGTTCTGATTCTTCTTGGCAAAGCCCGGAAGCGTTTACTTCGTCTGGCTTTAATGTTGGCCGCCGTTTGGCGGATGTGAATGGCGATGGCTTTGTAGATGTAGTTGTTGCTCATGAAGACGATGCCACTAAATATACGTGGGTGAAGAATTCAACCATCCCGTATCTGCTGCGGGCGATCATCAATGAGTATGGCGGCAGGACGACGCTGAATTATACGACCTCTACTTCTTTTAATAATTCTGAAGATGGTTTGTCTGACCTGGGGTTTAATATTTTTGTTGTTGGTAATGTTACGTCTCATAATAATGTTTCTGGAGATTTAGGAGTTAATAGCTCGTTTGCGTATAATTATTCTTTTGGAAAATATAATTATGATAATTTTGAGTTCAGAGGTTTTGGCAGGACGGAAGAGATACAAGATAATTCTGTGGTCAAGCATTACTTCTATCAAGACGATCCTCGTCGTGGTAAGGAGTACAAGACGGAAGTGTTTTCCTTGAATGGATCGCTCTTTTCTGTTGATCTGAAAGAATTTAACCATACCCAGGATAATGGGATCTTTAACGTTACGTTGAGGTTTAGTTCTTTGTATCTGTATGATGGCGCTGGTAATCCTAAAGTTACCAATAAGACGTTTGTCTATGATAGTTCTGGGAATGTGCTGTTTGTGACTGATTTTGGGGAGGCAAATGTTTCCGGTGATGAGCGGTTCTATAATTATACCTATAGTAAAGATACTGACGACTGGATCTTGGATCGAGTGGCTACTTCAACTGTGATTGATTCCAATGGAGATGAAATTAAGAAGACCTTGTTTTATTATGATGATCTCGGCTTGAATGCAGTAGGCAGTAAAGGGGCATTGAGCAAGAAAGAAGACTGGAACAATAACGGGAATAATAGTTATAGCTATTTTGAGTATGATGGTTTTGGGAATGTTGTTAAAAGTACAGATTCGGTAGGAAATTCGGTCAGTTATAATTACGATTCCACCTATACCTACCCTGTTTCTGTTGTCAATGCTCTGGGACATGTTAGTGTGTATAATTACGATCTGGGAACTGGTAATCTGTTGTTTGAAGAGAAGAATGGGATCAGGAAAAACTTTGAATATGATACCTTTGGCAGGATTGTGAAAGAGATCATGCCCTTAGATAGTTCTACTTTGCCAACCAAATCTTATTCGTATTCATTTGATGGCGTTGCTCCTGAAGCGATTACAATTTCGTTAAAGACAACATCCAATAAAACCAATAATGTTCGTTATTATTATGATGGTTTTGCAAATCTGATTCAGTTGAAAACAGATGTAGAGAATGGCCAGCAGATTGTCAAGAATATCTTGTATGACGGCTTGGGAAGGGTTAAGCAGGAGCAGAATCCGTATTTCGCGGTGTTTAATAATAATTTGAGCGACGTTTCAGCCGGTGAGAATTATACTTTTTACAGCTATGATGCGTTAGATCGTGTTGTAGGCGTTTTGAATCCTGATGGCACTGCCAAGAATATAACATTTGACCGCTGGAACATTTCTGATACTGATGAAAATGGGAATGAACACATCTATGAGATCGATGCGCATGACCGGATCGTGAAAGTGCATGAATTGTTTTACGATTCTATTATTTTTAAAAATGAAACGTTTGTTACTTCGTATTCCTATGACGGCAATGATAATTTAGTGAAGATTGTAGACAACGAAGGCAACGAATTCAAGTTCACGTACGATAGTTTGTCACGTAAGACCAAGATGGATGATCCTGATTTGGGAATGTGGACGTATTCTTATGATCAGAATGGGAATTTGGTGTTACAGAATGATTCACGCACGGAAGAAATCAGGTTATCGTACGATGGGTTGAATAGAGTTCTGACTAAAAATTCAACGGATGTGAATATTGTCTTTGGCTATGATAAAGATTATCAAGGAACGTTGAGTAATATTAGCAAAGGTGATCCTAACATTACCTATCAGTATGATGACCGATTACGCGTCATTAAAGAGATTCATACTTCCGGCGGCTCGGCTGTTGAATTCAGTTATATTTACGATTCACAAGATAGGGTAATCTCCAAAGAAGGATTCACAAATATTGATTTCCTCTTCAACAAACAAGGAAAGGTTACACAGATTCCCGGCTTTATTACTGCATCCAGTTTTAATCCCTTCGGCTCTATTACCAACCGAACCTACGCAAACAATTTAATCCAGAAATTTGAATATGCCAATGCCACCAACAGAATAACCAGCATAGAAATACCCAATGTTCAGAATTTAACCTATACCTATGATCAAGTTGGGAATATCTTATTGATCAATGACATCGTTAACAGCCGATTACACAACTTAACCTACGATTCATTAGACCGACTAAAATCAGCTAAAGTCGGACCTGACCGGTTTGTGTACAGCTATGATTCCTTGGGCAGAATCTTGAAGATCGTCAAAAACAACGAAAGCAAGAAATTCGTCTACAACAGCACTCACGCCCATGCACCTTCAAAAGTCATTACCGGCTCATCTGGTGTTGACGTCTATCACATTACGGAATTAAACTCAGGCACAAAAAACAGAACCTTTGAATTTTTCCTGGAGAATGATAAAAATACATCAACCTCAGGCGTAAACTGGTCAATAGATTTCGGCTCTGAGCAAGCCGCTTCCTCATTACCCTTCTCTCTGAACAGCAACGTCATGGTGATTGTGCAAAACAATTACACCGACGGAGGAGACCACGGTTTTACGGTGACTGCACAATCACCCAACGTAACTGACAAAGAAGTCAATGCCATCAAATTCGGCGTACGTGCAAATCAACTCAACTTATTGCTGCGGAACGCTTCTCAGAGCCTCTTTGAATTTGAAGTCAAGAACGACTTGACTGAGCAAGTGCGGGATGTTTCCTGGAACTGTTCAGAAGGCTTGCTGAGCATATACAAATTCAACTTAACCGGCAATCAATCATTATATGACTACATGCACGTCAATTTCACTTCACCTGGCAAGAAAAACTTTACCTGTACTGCTTCTTCCGTAGATGGAACGGAAAGCAAGAGCATCGAGCTGGACATTAAAGGCCTGGAAGTCGAGAACTACGACGTTTTGAAACAAAATGGTTCAAAACAGATCATCTCCTTCAATGCCAAAAACTACTATTGGAATCTAAATCCGAATATCAGCGTCGATACCGGCGAGGAAGTCTTTTCCAAAAACGTTACTTTAGACAAGGATGCCTTTGTGATGGTCTTCAGTGAAGTCAATTATAACAGCGATGGCAGCAGGAAATCTTATGCCATTACCTTGGATGGCGGAGCAAATGCCACAACTAATTACGCCAGCACTTTCGCATTGGAAGGAGCAACGATAGAGAATTATACCAGAACTTCAACCGGAACAGTGCAAAATTATGTGTTCTATATCAAAAACAACTGGTTTGCAGGAGATGTGACCTGGACGTTAAATGATCCGGTGACCACAAATACCACTTCCATGGCCCATAACGAAACGGTACGATTTTCCATATCGCATAATTACACCACACAAGGACCAAAGCATATTCTGCTGACCGCTCAGGTTAGTACGTTCATTGATACCGTTACGGATTATTTTGACGTCAAGCCTTTACAAGTTTCTGAGTTGAATACGCTGTCTGAATCACAAGCCAGTACAATTAATGAGTTAGTGGTTAAAAATAATTTGAATCACACCTTGTTTTTCAACTGGCAATTCCAGACCGGGCAGGAGAATTTGACATCTACGTTGTTGAATTCAACGAATGGAACAACATTGATTTACATTGCAACTAACTATTCGGCTGCTGGAGTATTCCGAACAACTGCGATAGTGAATTCAAGTTCATACAATGACAATCAGACAGGGGTGGTAGTGACATGATGACGAGAGTAGAACTAAGGGAGTGGCTGTACGAGCACCCTCGCAGCCACTCTTTTTCATAAAAAATGAATAAATCAAAACTAAACGGAATTGCACTTTTCATGGCTGTACTAATCATCATGCTGCCAGTCTGTGTTGCTGATGAATTGCAATTGACCTACGATGCGAATGGAAATTTGTTGTCAGGAGATGGGTATACCAGAACCTATAATTCTTTGAATCAGCTAACGAGAATAGAAAATTCAACAGGAAGTTTGCTGGAAACATTTGTGTACCATCCAACGGAAGAGAGAATCTATAAAAAAATAGTGTACGATTCTGCCGGCGCGGTGAAGGAGACAATTACCTATTTCACTGCTGATTTTGTAAGAATTTCTAACAGTTCTGGCACATTTGACAGCACGTATGTCATGCATGAAGGGCAGAAGGTTGCTGAATTGAAATCAGATGGAAGTAAATTATTTATGCATGATGATCATTTGGGAAGTACTGGAGCGATTACTGATGGTTCTGGCTTGGTTGTCGAGCAGACAACATATTCACCGTTTGGTGAAATCGTAAGTGGTGGGGAGTTGTCAAGGTTTGATTATGAAGGGAAGGAGTTTGATTCGGTCGTGGGCGATTATGATTTTCATTTTAGGAAGTATTGTGTTAAGTTTGGAATTTTCTGTCAGCCGGACACGTTGATACAGAATGTGTATGATCCCCAATCTTTAAATCGTTATATGTTTGAGAGAGGGAATCCGTATGGGAGGATTGATCCTACGGGACATATTGCACCACTTGTAGCAGTTGGAATTGGAGCAGGTATAGGTGCTGCAATAGGACTTGCTACTTACTTTGTTACTCATAGAGAGTCTGGGTATACGGCAAGAGGAATACTATCTTATGGTCTTGGTGGTCTTGCGGCAGGAGCTGTTGGAACGGCCATACTTCTTACTGCTGGAACAGGTTTTGTATCTGGTGCAATAAGTGGTTCTGTCGCTTCTGGAATATCACAGGTTTCAATGAATATTGGAGATCGCAATCAATTAAGCGATAATTTAGCGGAATCACTTATTTTAGGGGGGATAACTGGCGGTCTTTTCGACGAGGTACTCCCATCGGCAAGAACATGGTTAATTAAGAACCCTGCTAGTTTCTTCACTACGAAGACAGGTCGTTTATTCATAAAGAATAGAGGTATAGAAGAATCGGCAAACTTTATTGTTAATTTGATTAATCAACAAGCTGATAATACTAAGGAAACTTCTGAATCAAGTCGTAGAAGTTCAACAGATAGAAGGCACGTATTTGGAGGAGGCGGAAATTCCAAAGCACTTTCTAGCCTTGCCAAAATGTCGTCTAAGGCGGGAGCAGGCCAAACAGCAGGAGATGTGATTAGAAGATGGAGAGCAAGCCGATCTTAAATAGTTAAAATTATAAAGACTAAATAATTAACACTTTAACATGAAAAAAGTCTGGAAGGATCAATATATCTTAGGATGGTTTCTTCTGTCCATTGTTTTAGGAATTATATCAATAATCCTATATAAACAGTTTTCAGAGCCAGGTTCTTCTTTTAATGGAATTAAGAGTTTATTGCTTTCTCTTTTAATTATTGGTGTGATAGTCTTATGGTTTAGTAAAACTGCTTTTAAGATAAAAAGGGGTTATACAGGAGCGTTATTTATGCTTGTAATATTACTGGGGATATTACTATTACCTCAATTAACTGCTCTAAGATTTATGGAAGCCGTATTTCCTATAATCTCTATTCTCTTCTTTTTAATTATTTTATATGTATTTCTTAGATCAAAATTGAGTTATGTTACTGAACAAGGAATAAGAATTGGTAATATATACCGAAATAGTGAAAGGGATTTATTCCTAAAACAAAAATCTTCCTTATTTTTCTGGAAGGATATTAATAAAATAAACATTGTTCGCCGTGAAGTTAGAGGGAAAGGGATGTCTTTATTACGTAACTTCTTGGTTCTTAAATTAAAGAAAAAAGGAGACTTAGAGTGTTTTATTAATGATAAGGATGGTTTCATTAAATCTTTAAAGAAGCTTGGGAAGTATAACTTATTTGTTGAATCCTTGGATGATAAAAAAAGAAAAGAAGAAAAATAATGATAGATGTAAACTTCAATAAAGAGAGATGGATTATATTAATAGTAGCAGCAGCAATTGTCGGGATTTTCTTTGGTGCTATTGGGGGGGGTATTACTGGCGCTATAGTCTATTTGGTGTTTTACTTAAAGGATAAGAAGAAAATTAAAAAGAAACCAAAAACGAAGTAGCTTGTGGTACGTAAAGTTCTCCTTCTCAGAAAGGGACTTTTCCTCATCACCCTCGTAGTTTTACTCCCCGTTTGTTTTGCTGATGAACTGCAACTAACATACGATGCTAATGGTAATTTATTGTCAGGAGATGGATTCACAAGAACGTATAATTCTTTGAATCAGCTAACGAGAATAGAAAATTCAACAGGAAGTTTGCTGGAAACATTTGTCTATCATCCCACGGAAGAAAGAATCTATAAAAAAATAGTGTACGATTCTGCCGGCGCGGTGAAGGAGACAATTACATATTTCACTGCTGATTTTGTAAGAATTTCTAACAGTTCTGGCACGTTTGATTCAACGTATGTCATGCACGAAGGGCAGAAGGTTGCAGAAGTAAAATATGATGGTGCTAAACAGTTCATGCATGACGATCATTTGGGAAGTACTGGAGCGATCACGGATAGTTCTGGTTTAGTTGTAGAACAAACAACGTATTCACCGTTTGGTGAAATCGTAAGTGGTGGGGAAGTTAGCAGGTATGATTATGAAGGGAAGGAGTTTGATTCTGTCGTTGGTGATTATGATTTTCATTTTAGGAAGTATTGTGTTAAGTTTGGAATTTTCTGTCAGCCCGATACGTTGATTCAGAATGTCTATGATCCCCAAAGTTTGAATAGGTATATGTTTGAAAGAGGGAATCCGTATAAGTATGTGGATGAGGATGGGCATTTACCAATTGTTCCAGTTATAATTGGTGCAGCTGCATTAATAGGGGGAGTTGCTAATGTAATAAACTACTATTCAACCCATGAAGATACATCTTTCTCGGGTGCAGCTACTTATTTTGGAACTGGAGCACTTGCTGGGGGGGCAGCAGCAGTAGGGGCGATTGGTAGTGTAGGAGCTAGTTTAGCCATAGGTGCTGCATTTTTAGGGGGAGCAACAGGAAAGTTACTAGAGGATGTTTATGATGATGTCTCTCTTAAGGATGATATTGGTGGAATACTCGGCGCTGGAGCTTTGAACGCCGGCGCTTCATATCTTGGAGGAAAATTGTTTCCTACAAAACAACTGAATAAGAACATTGCATCGATGCGTAGTTTGTTTTCATTGCCAACAACGAAAAGCGGACAAAACTTTCTGTCCAGAACATCGGCAAACACAGCCTTATCTTATGGACTTTTATCGTTATCCCTCCAATCTAACCAGAAGAGCCCCGAATATAAAGGCTTTACAAAAAGTGAGAGTAGAAAAATTGCAAGCGGTGGTTCAGTAAGGAGAGGTTCAACCACTTACACGACCGTGCAAATGGGCAGTAAAACACAAGGAGTAAAAATAACGAAGGTGAGATAAAGCGCGAATCTTAAAAAGTAATACTCCGAAATTAATATAAACCTGTAAAGATTAACAATCAAAAATGAAACTTTGGAAAGATAGATGGCGCTGGTATGCTTACTTAATACTCCTATTATTTTTTTCATCGGTCGTTTTAATATCGGTCTTTTTAGTTCTACCAATTTTAATAGATTGGGATTCGTTCTTAATGACTTCAATATCAAACAAGCTTTCCTTTGTTGCTTTAGTATTAATCTCTCTTTTTTGTGTTGTTTCTGTACTTACTCATAAATTATCATACTTCACAAAAGACGGAATTCATATTGGAAATGTAAGAAGAGATGACCACCTAGATAACCTAAAATTTAAGCTACGAAAATTTGTCTCATGGAATAATATTAAAAAATTGAAGGTCATTAAAAAGAAGTGTAAACGCTCCTACGGAATTATGGATTTTGTTTCTACGTTACAAGTTATCCCTAGGAAAGGAAAAGTTTTGGAGTGTTACATCAATGACATTTCTGGTTTCTCTAAAGCACTGAAATCTGCCGGTAAATCTTTTCTGCTAGCTTCAGACAGCTATATCGGTCCCTCTACAACAGATATACCTCTAAAGGACTGGTTTCATTCTAAATATTGGTGGATTCTAGTTAGGGTAATTATTGGAGCGTTGGTCATCGCAGGAGTATGGCTCACTTTAAGATTAATTTTTAAGGTATAGTTCTTCATATCTGTATGATGGCGCTGGCGATCCGAAGATAACCAATAAGACCTTTATCTATGATTCGTCGGGTAATGTCTTGTTTGTGACTGATTTTGGCAATGTCAATGTTTCCGGAGATGAACGGTTCTATAATTATACCTATAGTAAAGATACTGACGACTGGATTCTGGATCGAGTGGCTACTTCTACGGTGATTGATTCCAATGGCGATGAAGTGAAGAAGACCTTGTTTTATTACGACGATCTTGGATTGAATGCAGTAGGTAGTAAAGGAGCATTGAGCAAGAAAGAAGACTGGAACAATGACGGGAATAATAGTTATAGCTATTTTGAGTATGATGGTTTTGGCAATGTTGTTAAAAGCACCGATTCGGTAGGAAATTCTGTCAGTTATAATTACGATTCCACCTATACCTATCCTGTTTCTGTAGTCAATGCTCTGGGACATTTGACGACTTACTCCTATGATCTGGGTACAGGTAATTTGCTGTATGAAGAGAAGAACGGGATCAGGAACAGCTTTGAATACGATACTTTTGGCAGGATTGTGAAAGAGATTAAGCCATTGGATAGTTCAACCTTGCCTACTACAGAATATTCCTATAGTTTTGATGGTTCTGCACCTGAAATAATTACCATCAGTTTGAAAACAAC
>DATDYP010000010.1:0-7921 GCA_035288985.1 Candidatus Nanoarchaeia archaeon | reverse complement strand
GACATCGTTCTTCGCAGATGAAAAGAGAAAAAAGGGTGATACTAGCGTTTGCTCTATTACTGGTTTCTATAAATCTGATCAATACGCTGATCATCGTAAACATAACCAAGGAGCCGACAATTACGGCCCAGGCTACTTCATCTGCAGCCGGACAAGCCTTTCTCTGCGTAGCCAAAGCGCCGTCAATAACAGCAATAAGTGACCAGACTGCTACTGTTGGTACAGCCTTCTCACTCCAAGTTGATGCAACTTTCTACGGGCAAAATACCAGCATTTCCTATTCAGACAATACCTCTTTATTCAACATCGATGGTAATGGATTAATGAATTTCACGCCGGCAACGGCAGACATCGGCAGTCATTCCATTCTCATCACAGTAGAAGATGCTTCAGGATGCTTGACGGTAAGCTCAACAGAGGACTTTAAACTCACCATTTCCGCTGCCGCGGCAGAGCCATCTCCTAGCCCGCCATCTGGCGGAGGTGGCGGCGGAGGTGGAGGAGGTGGAGGAGGTGCTCCTGCTAAAGCAGGCAAGCTGCCCTTTACTGAGGTTGAAGAAGAACTTGTTCTGAGAATAGGAGAAGAACGAGAATTCACCTTTGGAGGACAAATTCACGCTCTCAAGTTAGTAAGCATCGACGAGGATACAGTCACGATACAGGTTTCGTCCGAACCAAAAACATATACGCTAAAAATAGGCGAAGCATTGGAGATAGACATTGATGAGGATAACATCAATGACCTTTACGTCAGATTGGAAGAAAGTAAAGGCAAAACAGCGCTCTTCAAGACTAAATCGCTGCGTCAGGGCTTGACACTCAGCGAAGAGCTGATGAAAGTCAATGTCAGGAAGTCGCAGCAATTGCAGAAAGGCCTCTTTGTTGTCAATGACTGGGGTGGGGAGTTGGATGTTATCGCTACCAATCCAGTGGAGAATGTGTTGATCTCCCCGGAGTTATTTAATTTACAGAAAGGGCTGAGGCGGGAAATTTCCTTCATTATCAACCCCTATCAAGCTGAACCCGGCGTGTATGCAGGAGCGATCAATTTTCTGGGAAAAGATAATTACGATTCGTTTTCAAGATCCGTGACAGTAATTGTAGAGATAGTCTCGGATGATGTCCTCTTCGACCTGAGCCTAGACTTGATTAAAAAATC
The DNA here is from genome assembly GCA_035288985.1 of Candidatus Nanoarchaeia archaeon. Taxonomy (GTDB): domain Archaea; phylum Nanobdellota; class Nanobdellia; order Woesearchaeales; family GW2011-AR9; genus DATDYP01. The sequence goes on along the minus strand of DATDYP010000010.1, from coordinate 6,762 downwards.
ATTCCTTCCAGGAGAAGAAGTGGAAGCGGCAGTAAGCATTTTTAACCCACGGCGGGCAGCGCTGGATAATCTTGTCCTGATCTATGCAATCCAGGATCTAAACAATAATAAAATCTTTGAAGAGGAAGAAACCGTAAACATAGAAGAACAAGCTTCATTTACCAAAAAAATTCCTCTTCCTAAAGACATCAAGCCTGGCGACTATGTGCTTTCGATAAAAGCGATACAAGGAGACTCAATCGTTACCTCCTCGGAACTATTTACTGTCCAGGATGTCAAGGCTAAAGCGCCCCTTGTTGGATTGGCAGCGCCAGTAACACGAAGATCAGTATTTGCCTGGGGGGTTCCTTTTATCATCCTGATAGCTATCGCAGTATTCCTGGCCTTCTACTTCACCCATAAGAGAATCAATCAGTCAACCAAAAAAGTCCTGCGCAAACAGAAAGCCCTGGCAGCTCCAAGAATCAACTCAGAGGAAATCCTGCGCCTGAGGAAAAAAGCGGCAATCCTCAAAGAAAGCTACAGACAGGGATATCTCAGCGAAGAAGCCTACAGGAATACTAAAGAACGGCTTGAGCAGGCCATAGAACGGCGAAGATAGCGCAAACCCGTCCCAGAGGAGAGGACAAAAAGTTTATAAACAATAACATGTTAAGTACCACCTGATAAAAAGAGAAGGTTTATGATAATTGGATGGCAAAATTAGGCGAGGCGAAGTTACCAATACATTCAGAAAGTTAGGTGTAACTATCTGGGGGAAAAGCATACTATCGCCGCCAAAGCCTATACGAAAAAAGCCGAAAGCACAAAAACAAAAAAAGAAGCTGCCTGAACAAAAAAAGAATCCTGACGTTCAAAAACCTGCTGAAAAACTAAGGAAAGAAAAAAAGAGGAAGCCTGTTGTTGCAAAAAGGGTCGCGACAACAAAACCGATCAAAATGAAAAAGAGTGCAAAGAAAGAGATAATCCAGAAAGAAAAGGATTTGCTTGATGAAGCATTGGGTGATCTTAACAAAGAGCTGAAAGGCTTGCGCACTTCCAGAAGAAAACTAGAAAAGAAGATGGAATCCCTTGCCGATGCCTTAGGGTCAACTCAGAATAGGGAAGTTAGTTTACGAGACCAAATTTCAGAATTGATGAAGAAAGAAGCGTCATTGGAAAGAAAAAAAACATCAACAAAAGACCGGATGACTGCATTAGACGCTCGAATCGAGAAAGTGAAAGCCATCGGCCGGGAATTGAAGGATGTGTAGATTATTGTCCTGTTGTGATTTTTACTAATTTTAGAGTATTATTTTATACTTGTTTTATGAAGATATTCCAAACTCCTTCACCGAGAGTAGAAGCAAGAAGAACCAGTATGCCGGCCATAAGCACGCCAATGACAGCTGCCTTAAAGAATTCCTTGTAGGTAAAACCCAGCAGATACGCGCCCAAGGCACCAGTATATACGCCTGATCCAGGCAAGGGGATACCGATGAAGATTGCTAAACCAAGCACTCCATATTTTTCGATGTAAGGATGAATTTTCTGCTGTGTTCTCAGGACGAATTTAGTATAAACCGTATTGATATGCGCAAACTGTACGAAGAAGGGCATGGCCTTGCGTACAAAAATAAAAATTCCTTTGGCGAGAAGGATATTCGCTGCAACAGCGACTGCGAAGACTACTGCTGGTGATAAACCTGTATTAAAAATGCCGTAAGGGATGGATCCTCGTAATTCCGAAATTGGAAGGAGAGTAAGAAGGATTATCGTGAGTATGTCATTCATGCCGTATAGAAAGAAGCTTGGCTTTTAAATTTTAGGGATAATATACTTTTATGAAACCCTCGCCAACTGGCCAGTGAGCACTGTACCGTTCGTAAGACAAGGTATGCCCTCTCCTTCGGAAAGTCAGCTCGTATACTTAGCTCCTACCTGCTAGAGAGGGTGCGAACGAGAGGGTTTCATAAAAGCCGGGATATTAACAGAAGGGAAAGGATAAAAAAAACAAATTTGATCTTAAGCTTAATCTGAAGCCAGCCGCCAGATAGCTTTCATGCCCACGATGATCGCTCCCGGAACAACGAAGACAACGATATTGCTTAAGCTTGGCCGTAAAATGTCGCCTACACCATAGACCAGGTTAAGGTTAACGATCCCTGCCAGCATCAAGGCAACTGCAGCTGTTAAGAAAGGCATAGTTTCTTTCGCAGTAAGGTTAAACAATCCCACTAAGGTTCCTAAAAGGACAAACGTCGTGACATAGACACGCGAGGCTTCCACTCCAAGCAAGGAGTCAAACACCCTGTGAAAAACACCAACAACGATCGCTAATGCAATGCCTATGAAGAAAGCATAATGAGCCAAACGGTGCAATTCCATCCCACCTTTGGATAATTCCAGCCTCTTTTTTACCATTCTGACTATCACCTCTAAATGATATGGTTATGAAATATATTTTGGTATATAAATCATTCGGTCGGTAAAGGGGAGGTTACGGCCAAAGCGACTTTTTGAGGATTTACAGCAGGAGGGTTAATTTTATATAAAAACGGGCAAAATGAAGGAGATGATCCCCTTTACCATCGCAAAATGCAAGACCAAGGCTGCCTATACTGCCAAGTTAAAAAAACAGGGCAGATTAGACTTAGCTAAAATCAAAGAGAAGTTTGAGGTTGTTCTGGAAACACCGATCTTAGTAGTTGTCAAAGTTGAAGGGGTTGAAGTGGTAGTTCACGGATATGGTGAATTGCTGTTCAAGAATTGTGAAGATGTAATGTTGATGAAAGAGATTGCTGAAAAGATATATCAAATAGGGTTAAGGATATAGTCATAAAGATTGAAGAAGCTAATAAAAATGACTGACAGGACGTATGCACGAGGGATTGTTGAAGAGGAAGTGGAAGAAATTTCCCAATTAGTTCGTGCAATAAGGCACTTAGAATCCCGATCCGATCAGCAGAGACTGAAAAAAGAATACCTGGGATTTAGTGATCTGTACCAACTCGGAATAGTGGGAAGAACCCCTGTAGAATTAGGGATTTTGGAACAAGAAGCTGCTAATCTTCCTCCGTTACAAGTCTCGCTTGCCGAGGATAGGGCTGAAAAATTTGTGGAAAGCTTGATACGCGGAAGTGAAGCTAGACTAGCTTCTCAGCCAAGCACGACAGAAGCAGAACCATACGATCCAAGGATGCAAGAAAACTCATTAGATACCTTAAGTGGATTGATACACAGAAACAAGCTCTATCTTCAAGAGTTTGCTGTTTATCTACACTCTAGGCTGCCAGACGATTTAGGAAACAATCACAGTCCTGAGCAATTCTTACACCTTGCCTTACATATTTACAAGAACAAAGAAAGATTTACACGAAAAAGCAGAGAAGCAACTATAAAGTATGTTGGAGACTTAGCTATTCAATTTAAGAACAGCGAGCGAGGAACCCATTATTATGCTGTAGAACCAGACATGCTTTTGAGTTTCTATGACTTCCTGCAAGCTCTAGAAGACCCTCTTCAGAGCTAGCTAAAGAAAAAATGTGTTAAAAGCGCCCCAGGCAGGATTTGAACCTGCGACCGCATGGTTAACAGCCATGTGCTCTAACCGCTGAGCCACTGGGGCATAATTGATCTTAATGGTGTGATTATTTTTAATGATTGTGCTGCTGCAAGAAAACAAGAAACTACTTGTTTTCTGCACAGAAATGTGATATTTATTCACATTTCTTGTGAACGAGGTGAAGCGCACCCGCCTCGCAAATGGCGTGGCATTTGCCGCTCAGCTACTGGGGCATGTCACAATATTTAAGCAAATTCTTTATAAAGATTTTGTTCTCGGATGAGACATAACCATACTTATGGAAATACTGCCAGGCATAAAAACAGTCGGAACTGCTCTGTTCATCGAGAAAGAAAAGACTTTGATAGTTAACGACCTGCACATTGGGTATGAAGAAGTCCTGCACCGCAAAGGAGTTTTAGTGCCGCGGTTCCAATTAGAACAAATTATAGCTAATCTCAAAACAATCCTGCAAAAAACAAAAGCGGAGAAAATTATCATCAACGGGGACTTAAAGCACGAATTTGGCACCGTCCTGCAGCGGGAATGGAAAGAAGTGCTGCAGTTTCTTGATTTTTGCCTGCGTCAAGTAGCAGAAGTGGTGATAATCAAGGGCAATCATGATCCAATCATCACTCCAATTGCCGAAAAACGAGGCGTAAAGGTGGTGGCAGAGTACAGGATCGGAAAGATATTAATTGTTCACGGCGATGAGCTTGTAGAAACCGATGCCGAGATAATTGTCATTGGCCACGAACATCCTGCTATAACTATCCGTGAAGGGAGTAAATGGGAAAAATACAAATGCTATCTGAAAGGGAAATGGCAGGGAAAAGAATTAATTGCTGTTCCCAGTTTCAATCCATTGCTGGAAGGGACTGATGTTTTGAAAGAGCAATTGTTAAGCCCTTTTCTGGATGACATTAGCAAATTTGAGGCATATGTAGTTGGAGAAAAGGAAGTTTTTTATTTCGGAAAATTAAAAAACCTACAGTAAATTTAGTTCACTCCTTTCCCAATTCTTCCTTGGTATACTTCTCATGTACTATGTAATCGGCTTCAGGATCGTATTCAAATTCTTGCTCTGCTTTCTTCTTTTTTTTCTTTTTCTCTGGATTTCTCGGTTTCATTCTCTTTTTCCGGTAATTATTGAATAATCCCATAAGCCGTCATTGTATGCATCAAGCATTCTAAAAGAACCCTCTTCAGGGCTAATTTGTTCACACCATCTTTGGAAAGGCTCCCACAGGTATTCACCTATCTTCTCTACAACAACTTTGAAACCAAGTTCTTTAAGCCAAGAAGCGACCTCATCCAGAGGATAGGCAACATCTTCCCCAGTTTTTATTGTTGGAATATAATCTTTAAGTCTTTCATTTGCACTTGCGCCGTTACCAAAAAATGAGGCAATAGCAATTCTTCCAGATGGACGAAGAACACGACCACATTCATTGATAAACCTATGTGGATCAATAAAGTGTTGAATCGCTTCCACCGACAAAACAACGTCTAAAGAAGCATCTTCAACTGGAAGCTCCTCAGCAAAACCTTGCATAACTTTATGGTCTCCTTTATAATGATCAATTTGTGATTGGACTGCATCTAAACCTATAACTCTCCTTGGCCCGTATGATGAAATGATCCCCAATCCAACACCCCTACCACAACCAACTTCAATGACAACATCGCTGGGATCTAGGGATAATTTGTCAAGCATACGTTTATATAAATTAACTGCAGAGATAATTTTTAATTCTTTAGTAATTTCTCCTGTAACATCAATATCTCTCCAATAGCCAAAATTAGTTATATCTCCTGGAAAAATAGGTAGATCACTTACTCCGTCTTTGCCATAACATTTACTTATTTGCTCTCTGCTTACCATTTATAATCAGAACCGAGCTCCATTTAAAAATCTTAATAGGAAAACTCTAACCTATTTATTTCTCGCCCTTTTGTTATATCCTTTCTGTTTCATCTGATGATATTTGCAGAAGACAATCCCTTCGACAACATACTCATTACAGCGGACGCAGATGCGGGATTTTTTCTTGCTCTTGTATGCAGACCGTCGTTCCTTGATCAATCTTTCTTTGTTGAGATGGTAAAATTTAAGGAACCGGTTGGGATAGGCATCACCTTTCAGCTTTCCTAATAATTTCTGCAACATTCGCTTACCTCTGGCATTTCGGACAGTAACTGGTTCCCCGGCCGCCTATGGTGATCTTAGTAAGTGGATGACTTTTTAGGCATTTCTCCCTGCCATAGACTGCTAAAAAGTTCTGGAATCCGCCACGCCCTTCTAAATTGCTGTAATTGTCAACTGTGCAGCCTTGCTCCTCAATGGCCCTCTGGAGAACCGTTTGTGTATTTTTATGCAAGGCATTCATCTCTGACTTCGACAAAGTGCCGACAGACCGCAGCGGGGAGATCCGGGAATAATACAGCGCTTCTTGGGCATAGATATTCCCTATCCCGGCTATCACTCGCAGGTCCATTAATGTCGTTTTCACATTTGCCCTTGTTTTTCTTTCCAAGGCAGCAGAAAATTGGGCTGCCGTAAGGTCGAGAGGCTCAGGGCCATATTTCCCTAACTCAGTCTCAAGCTGCTTCTTATCCAGCAGCCGTATTCGCCCAAACCTTCTTATAGAATTATGAGTAAGAAACGAACCATCAGAGAAGATGAACTTTGCGACCATGAATCGCTGGTGATCAGTATTTTTGTGTTCCCTGGGAAGGTAATGGAAATGTCCGGTCATCCTAAGGTGAGCCAGCAAGAATTTGCCATTGTCCAGCTCAAAAATGATAGCTTTTGCCCTCCGCCTTACCTTTGTTATCCTTATATTCAAAACAGCCTTTATTCTCTCTTCTACTACCACTGGATCATAAATCTCAACGCTGGAAATCGTTTTACCGCCTACCTTGGCATTCAGCTGTCGTACGATGGTCTCAACTTCCGGCAATTCAGGCATTTGCCTTAAAAAGTTCAGAGGGTTATATAAAGCTTTTTTATGTGCTGGCTCTGTAGAAATACCTAATTCTGATTAAGAACAGTATAGTCCTAATTGCCCTTTCCACATTATAACTTAAAATCTTGAGTAATAATTCTATTTTCTGCGTACCAAACTTTCTGGCTCGAAGCTTCGAGCCGTATTTTCTCTTCAGCGAAGAGAAAATGGCTTCAGTAAGCTCCCGTTGGGTGTATAATCCATACTCAA
>DATDYP010000009.1:0-37258 GCA_035288985.1 Candidatus Nanoarchaeia archaeon | reverse complement strand
ATCCCAGTTTGTAAGCGCGGAATAGCGGTCGATAAATTCTTTCTTGAATTCGATCTTTTCCGTGGATGGTATTTGTTCCGGCATAAAATCCCTAATCTTCCTTCTCTTTTTAATACTTGTCACTTTTTACGTGATCTTAAGATAAGGTCATAGCTAAGAAGTCGCTACTGCTTCCACAAATGATGCATAAACTGGTGGCTGCCCGATGCGAGAGTGTCTTGAAGAAGTTTTACTTATTTTCATGATCTTGAAAGACTTTAATTTTTCCCCCATATACTTCTTACTAAAAAAATGTCTTTTATGGTTCTCGAATAAAAAATAATCACTCTCTATTTTTTCCCCTTTACCATACAGAAAATCATCAGTTGATTTGCACCTAATCAATAATAAACCTCCTTTATTCAATAACTTATACAAAGCATTGAATATTGCCGTTGTTGTTTTATCATCAAAATAATGAAGAACTAAATTAGCATAAATAATATCAAATTTATGCCTTAAATGTAATTGTCTGATATCCATTACTAAAGGAGTAATTCCCTTCACTTTTTGTTTTTTAATCTGTGACTTTAAATGTTCAATTGCTTTATCTGAAAAATCGATAGAGGTGACTTTAAACCCCTTCTTAGCAAAATACAATGAATCTTTCCCATCACCACAGCCCAAATCCAATAAAGTCTTAAAATTCTTATTTTTAATTAAAGAAAAACTTCTTCTTGCAAACCGAGTAGGAGGTAAAGACTTGGTTATTTTACTCCATTTTGATTGCCACAGTTCTTTCTGATCCATCATAAAATAAAGTAATAGCTGTATATAAAACTTATTGGAAATCAAGACAGACTATTTTATTGCTCAGCTAATTCAATAAGTATCTCTGAAACACATCCAGAAGCGAGAAGGGCATATAAACCTTTTATATTGATGTCAGCGAAGATGCGCTGATCTATCCAGTACTCCCCTTTATCCAAAACAACATCCTCATCAGGATCATAGCCTAGATCCTCCAACAACCGTTCTAAATCGGGATTGGTAAATTCCAATTTTGGGCCTTCCACTTCAAGATCAGGAACTTTACTGGACCTGCTGGAGAATATCAGAAAAGAACTGATTCTGTAGCTATGAAAGACGGCTGGAGACTGCAAGATTTCAGCCAGCTTTTTTGTGCCCTCCTCTTGGTATGTTCCTGAAATAAAATGCCGGAAGAACTTTTGATCAATATCGTAGAAGCTTCTGCGAACCTTTCCCTGTTTATTCTTATATTCAACAGTAAATTCAAGCTTTTCTAATCCAGTTGGCATGGTAAAAGTAGTAGTTACAGGAAGGATCATGAAAACGATTTTCCCAGCACAAAGCATCTTTCTCCCCAGCGATAATGATTTTTCAAGATTCCTTCCTGCGCATAGCCGTGCTTCTTGTAAAAAGCTGCTCCAGGTTCAGATTCCGCAATGGTCAGCTCTACTTTCGCTGTCTGGGATGATTTTTGCACCCGTTTTTCTGCTTCTCGCAAGAGTTTTTCGCCAGCAGTTTCAGAAGAAAAGGCGAAATGCCGGAATTTCCAGCGCGTATGGGATTTATCTGCACTTTTTCCTTCCAATACAAGGATCAGAGCCGCTGTTACTTTTCCTTTTTCTTCGTGAACCAAAAATGCTTCCCGTTCCAGAGATTCTTTTCGCAGATAGGCGCCGACTATGTCCTGATGCTGTTGGAAGATATTATGAGTGGGAAAGAATTTTAGATACAATGTTGCAAGCTTGGAGAAATCTTTTTCCTGGAGGTCACGGATGGGCATGTTAGGATAATAGAATATACCTAAATTTAAAAAGCTTCTTATTGGGAATTCTCCGGATAAAAACTTATTCAAAATAACAAACTTATCATTTTATAACCTAACTTTTATAAAATAGCTGTTAAAATGTATACAATATACATACAGAATGTAATAGCTAATGAAACAATACTCACTCACCAAAAAAATAGCAAAGCATGGAAAACAAGCTATCATTGTTATTCCAAAAATCCTTCAGGACGAACTTAGCCCTGGCACTGTGGTAGAGATAAAAGTCAATGTAATTAAGGAGTCTAACAATGATTGAACTGGCTTCTGAATCCCTGCTTGAACGCATTGTCGCAATCCTGCCACCGCAAAAGTATCAGAATCTCTCCAGATTTGAAGAAGAATTAGGTGGCACCAGAGAAATTTTTGTTGCTAACTGGGGAAGGCACGGGGAGAGAAAAGTTGCAGTAAAAGTTGACAAGTCTCCCAAAAGCAGAAATGCCGAATATCATGTCAGGCGAGGTTACACCACCAGCCATGAAATTGATATTTCTCTGAAAATAGAGCCTGAAGATGCGGTAAGACACAACATTATCCCCTTAATTGATTACTATGAAAGAGATGGCTTAACTGTATCAGTAGAACCGTGGTTTGAGAACTCCAAATCACTACGAAGAATTGTGGAAGAATTAGGAGCATTAACTCCGACAGACTTCAGAGAAGCATTTTCCCAAGTGCTAGAAGCAGTACGATTTTTAATTAAGGAAAAAGGATTGTATCATCGCGATCTCAATCCTTCCAACATCCTCATACGCAGAGGAGATCGAGGAGTAGAAGCACGTATCACTGATCTGGCCAATGCCTGCCCAATCAACGAAGTAACCGCAAAATCGCGACCAACAGCTGGAGCACGCCTGGTTACTGATCCTTGTCTTGGTTCCACTTTTACTGGTTCCCAAACACAATATGATGAGCGCTCTGAAATTTATGCTCTGGGTGTAAACATGCTTCTTGCCCTAACTGGAAAGACTGCCTTTGAATATGATATTGATAATGGTACAGCAGTGCAACATTATGCAGGAATACGCAGCGTCTTAGACCAAGAAGGAAGATTAGATAATCTTGCACATAACTGGATATTAGGAGAAGCTGTTGATAAGATACCCTGGCGTGCACGAAAGTTCAGAGAGATAGTTCACGATTGCATGGCAGCTGAAAGATCAGCCAGAATTTCATCTATCGACGAACTTATTGAGCGATTCAATGAAGCTAAAGAGCCTTCTTTGTCAGGAAAAATTACTGCAAGATGGAAAGGAGTTGCTGCTGCAATTTTAGCAGGACTTTTAGCGACTGGATCTACGCTCTACTTGACCAATAAAACTGAAGAACTCGAAGCACAAGTAGAAGAATCAAATAAGTACAAGGTCGTAGTACAATGGAGTGGGCGAAACTTAGAAATTTCCAATAATTTGACTGACATAAGTATATATGCTCATACCAGCAATTTAGAATCATATGTTCCTCGGGAGGATTATTTGCTAGCCCAACCAGGAGATACGCTTTGGATTCGCGTAGGGTTACAATCCAGACCCGAACCAAATAAAAGAGGAATAACCTATTACAGCTTGATTGGTAAGGTGTACGTGGAAGGACTTCCTGGAGAAAAGTTTGGAGTAACTCCTATCGCCTATAATCAAAATGAATTTGCAGCGGAAGGACATTATGGAGGAGAAGCCAGTATAGTACTTCCAACTACTCTGCCAGAAGGAACATACATACTAGCAGCAGAAATTTATGCTCCCGATGTATCTAAGTTTACAGAAGAGAAAAGAGAAGAATTCCCCTATCATTTTGATCAACCCGGAAAGGTCATGAACAGAAAGAGAATACCTTTAGTAGTAGGTAATCCCTCAGAAACAGTCTATGTCTTAGGTTATGATAGAGACGTGTTCCGCCGACTCGAATTTAGGAACGTCGGTGATGATGGATCTCTAGCAACCCATTTAGATTGGTACATGAATAAAGAGATTAACTACGAAATAGGAATCTTAGAATCAGGGTTACAAGAAAGGAAGGGCAGGGATCAGTATGCAGTAAATGTACATTTTGTGGGAATTCAGCCAGCTTGCCACGAATCCGGAGAATATACTTTGGTTGGTTTAGCTAAATCAGATGAGAGAATTATCTCTTCTACCTATCTTCCTATTGAGATTAGACCGGTTAGTAATCATGATTGTTCCTGGGAACTTTCAATCCCAGGTAAAGAATTCTCCGAGAAAATAGAGCAATATCATCGAGAATTATTTGCTCATGAGTAAACCTGCCAAAGGACTATTAGATTGATAGAATCTGCGGATACAGCTAGCAATATGATAGACAAAGATATTCTCCAAACCTTTTTGCCGTTGCAGCAACTGATAGGTTTTCTTATAGATAAGATCTTTTTCTAAAGAATGAAGTTTAGTAAGACCGGTAAAATCCCTTTCCACATAGGCTTTTTTCAGGATATCAAAAACCTCAATCGCATCTTCAAGAAGCCCTTTGATCTTGAGTGAGACTGTTTTACCATCCAAAACTCTGTTTAACAGATAAATCTCTCGTTGGGCATGGATCATCAAAGCAAGAAAAGACCACAAGAATTCCGAATGTTTGTGGGAGATATTTCTTTTAGAAATAACACGGCGGCAGAAGTTGTCATATTTTTGTATCCTTTCCTCTACTTCTTCAAAATCATCAGTATCCAATTCCGCATTCATCCTCTTTTTGGTGATTTCAAACAGCTCTGAGATGTTAAAAAATATTTTATGAATGATGGTCTCAAACTGATCCAAAGATGGCTCGGTAATGTTCTCGACAACACAATAATCCTTGCTTTTCTTAATAATTTCAAAACCTATCAAGCGACTCTTGATAACTTCATTTAATACTGCAAATTGTTTTTCATTCGCAAAATAGATTTTTACTTTATCAAAACCACTTCTGTAAGTATTGGTGATCAAAGTCCGAATAGAAGATTCGGTAAGGTCAACTAATTTTATGGAGGTTTCAGACTTTAAGACTACCTCCCTGGCTGAGATTAACAGAGTATCACTAGAGATTTCTAAATTGACCTCTGACCCTTTTTCTAGATTATATTCTTTGACCCATTTGGCAGGCAGACTAATCATCATCGTAGCCGCACCCTGTTTGATTAACTTTCGCTTCATCTCCCTCAAAAATCAAGAGAATTATATAAACTTTTGTAAAATAAATATATTTATACTAGAATATATAGTTTAATAACAACCCTTAAATATTTCCGCCTAGAGCTCCCCATTAGATTAAATACACCAAATCAGGAGGAAACAAAAATGAAACCACAACACGTATTCCCTTTAGCTGCTTTATTGACATCATATCAGACACTTAACCCAGCAACTGCATTTGCAGAAACACCAGCTGAAAAGTCCGAAACTTCCAAGACTGCCGAAGAACCGCAAAAAGAGCAAGTTCACGGCATGGTCGAAGTAATGGCCGGGCATCAATCAGGAACTTTAGACACCAAACTTTCTTTACCTATTGCTCCGAATACAAAAATTTTCAACCGTAATAGAATTACTGGGCTATACGAAGACGGGAGCGTAAGCAGTTTTCACGCTTTTATGTTAACGTACAGCCCATTTGTTCAGGGTCTGGATTTAGTAGCAGAAGTAGATGCCATCTCAGGCGTAGGATTAGAACCAAGAACAGGGATTCAATACTTCAGAAAGCTCGATGACTTCAAATTGGCTGGTTTTACCAGCGTTTCTCTGCAGGAGAATCCTACGGGGTTATTTTTAGTCAATCTAAGCTACAATCCAAAATTTAATGATATTGTGGGATTAGCAACCAATGCAGAACTAATTACAACTGTTGGTGAAGACGGACACAACTACAGCATCCAAAGATTGCGCTTAGGAGTAAATTTGATTGGATACCAAGTTGGTCCGGCTCTCGATTTAAAAGAAGCTACGAACCATCAGCTTGGAGAAACAGCTGTTAGCTACAACCTAGGCGGTTTCTTGAAAACTAATTTCTAAAAGTGATTACAGATTTTCGGAAACCTTAATAAACACCTATTTCTTTCCTTTTTCTGATAAAAGAGGTTTAGAAATGCCCATCAACGTAGCCATCAATGGATTCGGCCGGATCGGAAGAATGGTTTTCCGCGCTGCCTGGAGCGATAAAAAGATCAATATAGTCGCAGTCAACGATCTTACTGACAACAAAACCCTAGCCCATCTTCTCAAATATGATTCAGTTCATGGAGTATTTCAAGAACAAGTTACCGCAAGCGATGGATATCTAACTGTAGGCAAGAAGAGAATAAAAGTCCTGGCGGAACAAGATCCGTCCAAGCTCCCTTGGAAGAAATTAAACATTGATGTAGTAGTAGAAAGTACAGGAAGATTTACCGACCCTTACAAGGCAGCAGTGCATCTTAAGGCCGGCGCAAAAAGAGTGCTTATTTCCGCTCCCTGCAAATGCGAAGCAGATAAAGTCTGCCCCATCAACACCGCAACCTTAGTCATGGGAGTTAACGATCATAAATACAATAAAAACAAACATAAAATTATCTCCAATGCCTCCTGCACCACCAATTGCGTTGCTCCAGTGCTGAAAGTAGTAGAAGACCATATCGGCATTAAGCGCTGTTTCTTCACCACTATCCATGCTTATACCTCCTCACAAAAAGTGGTGGACGGCCCGCATAAGGATTTGCGCCGCTCCAGAGCTGCTGCCGTCAACATCATTCCCGCTTCCACTGGCGCAGATGTAGCTGCAGTAGAAGCCATCCCTGAATTGCAGGGCAAAGTTCGAGGACTGGCCTTTAGAGTTCCCATCACTGACGGCAGTGTTACTGATTTCACCATCGAAACCATGCGTGAAGTGACGCCGGAAGAAGTTAATCAGCTCTTCAAGAAAGCAGCGGCAGGAAAATTGAAAGGCCTTATCCAGTATTCAGAAGACGAGCTTGTCTCATCTGACATTATCCATAATCCTCATTCAGCTATCTACGACTCCAAACTCACCACTGTTGTCAATGGAAAATTTCTGAAGATAGTCGCTTGGTATGACAACGAATGGGGATATAGTTCTAGGATGGTGGATATGATCAAGAAGATTGCGTGATTGTATGATAAAAGAAAACAAAATAAAAGAAGCAGATTTAACCGATATTTTTGGCTCGTTAAAAGGTAAAATCAAAATGAGTGGACAACAGTTTAAAGATATGGTTAGAAAAGAATGGGAAAGGTAACACGAATAATCTCATTCAAAATACATCCTCTTCAATCCGTGTCATCGAAAAAAATAAATTTCAAACCATCTTAGCCAACTCGCTGGTCTTCCAAACTTTAACCTTCTTTTGTTTCTCAAAATGCTTATCGTCAGACCAGATATCTGCGCCTGTTGCTAATGCAGCAGCAATAAAAGGAGCATCTTTTGGATCTATTTGATTCATTATCATTTCAGCTTCATCGTACCTTGAGCTCAAAGATTCAGATTCAAGAAAGATAATCTTACTCTTGATTTGATCGAACAATACTCTAAATTCAGTTTCATTTATGTTTGCTTTTCTTAAAATTTCAGGTTTATATTTGTCAACTTCTTCCTGCAGAAACTTTGGTGAATAAAGCCTAGCTTTGAAATGCATTATGATTTTTCTGGTTACAGAGTCTTTTATTAGCGCAGAAATGAGAACATTTGTATCTACAATAAGTTTCATTTGATGATGATCAGGAAAGCCTTAAGACGAACTTTTCATTTTTCTGAATCTCTTAGCCATTTCTCCTTTTATTTTATGCCCTATTTCATCCGCATCTTTTTCCGTTAGTGTGCTTTTCTGTAGAATCTTATCCATCCAATGCAGTTCTTCAACTTTTTTTTGAAAAGCCTGGCGAGCAATATCGCTCCATTTAATTTCCGAATGTGCACTCATCTCCTGGTGCAGTTCTGGTGGTATTGATAAAGTCATATTTGTCATTTTGAGCCTCTAAGGAACATTATTGAGTTTATGTGTTAACACATATTTAAACTTTTCGAACCATTTTCTTCCAAAAACCTTAAAATTTAAACTGTTCTGAAGCTTAGACATGAAAGAATTCACGCCAGTTTTCACCGAACGAGCCACAAATATTCTCGCTCCAGAATTCAGGGAAACGATGAGAGAGATCTCAAGGATCCTGAAACAGTTCTATAACGCCCATTCCTGCGCAGTACTTCCCGGCTGCGGTTCAGTAGCGATGGAAGCAGTAGCAAGGCAGTTTGCCAATAATAAAAAATGCCTGATCATCTGCAATGGCTTCTTCGGCAACCGTTGGAGGCTGACCTTGCAGCAAGGAAAGATCACCGATCAGGCCATTATCCTGAAGGCAGAAAAGAAAAGAGAACAATACCATCCTCCGGAACTGAAAACAGTCCTGGCAATAATAGAAAAAGAAAAACCGGACCTCATCTTTTTGACGCATGTGGAAACTTCAACGGGAATCATTCTTCCTGATGAGTACATTAAAACAATCACCGCGGCTGCCAGAGACATAAACGCCCTAGTCGTCATTGATGCCATTGCCTCAGGAATGGTCTGGCTTGACCTGGAAAAGGTAGGAGTTGATGTCCTTATTACTGCGCCACAGAAAGGCTTGTCGGCCCAAGCCGGCTGTGGAATCGTGCTCTTTAATGAAAAAACAACGGCAGATATCAACAACACAATATCCACCAGCTTGGTTCTGGACCTGCGGAAATGGCTGGAAGTGATGAAGAATTTTGAAGGACAAGGATTCAGTTATCATGCCACGCTTCCTTCTGACGGGCTTATAGTCCTTAAATCAGCATTGCAGGAAATTTCGCAGTATGGAAAGGAAAAGTGCTTCCTCACACAGCATGACCTAGGTAAGTCAGTGCGACAGATATTGGAAGCAAAAGGGCTTGTCAGCGTCGCTGCTGACTGCTTTAAAGCCCCCTCTGTCGTAGTCTATTATGCTGATGAGCCTTCTGCAATAGTCGAACAATTCAAGAAAAATGACCTTCGTATCGGCGGACCACTGCCCTTCATGCTTGAGGATGAACAGCTGCCAAAGACGTTCAGAATTGGCCTGTTGGGCATTGAAAAAATAAAAAACAAGGACGCTACCGTATCTGTACTAAAAAATGTCATCGAAAAGACGTTCATTCAAAATACATTCCCTGCACACTCTTCACTTTCCTGACTTTCTGAACCAGTTCCTGTAAATGTTCCAAGCCCTTGGGAATGACAACAAAGGAACATTCCGCATTGCTGATATCAATTAATTTTGCCTTGGCTTCTTTTACCTCAAACCCTGCTGTAGCAATCGTATTTAACAGATCAGCCAGCAATCCTCTCCGTTCTTCAGCCCGCACCAAAAACTTGATCCGCTGATTGAATGAATCTTTCCAGTTCACCTCGATCCAGCGGGATTCTTCTTTCAGCGCATGCCGGCAGTCTTCCTTATGCACGGAGATCACTTTACGTTTGGTAATTATTCCCACAATTTGCTCCCCCGGAAGAGGATGGCAGCATTTGGCAAGCAGGCAGACAGCATTAGGAAACTCTTCCGATTCAACCATAGCGCCCTGCTCTTCCTTGATGATAGGTTTAAGATCCCGGTAATGGAAAGGCGATAACTTATCATGCTGGCGCAGGAATCTGCGGATCTTCTGTTTAACTCGGGCTGATTTGACTATCTTGATCCAGTCCCGTCGAGGATGCTGATTCTTGTTGGTGATCACTTCCACCACATCGCCAAGAATGAGGGTATGGCGTAGGGGAACAAACTTCCCGTTAACCCTTCCGCCAACTGCTTTACTGCCAACTTCTTCATGAACAAGAAAGGCAAAATCCAGCAGGGAAGCGTCTTTGGGAAGTTCCTTCACATCACCTTTAGGAGTATAACAATAGATCTTGTCGCCAAAGACATCTACTTTTGCGATCTCCACAAACTCCTTATTTGGCTCGCTTTGAAGATCGATGATTCCTTTCAACCAGCTCATCTTCTTCTCAAAAAACTGGTCTGACTTGACGCCTTTATACCGCCAATGAGCCGCCAGGCCTTCTTCAGCAAATTCATCCATTTCCGGCGTGCGGATCTGCGCTTCGATAACATTGCCATTGGGCAGTTTCACACCAGTATGAAGGGAGCGGTAAAGGTTAGGCTTGGGATTGGCAATGTAATCTTTCAGCTTTCCTTCCAGAGGCTGATAATTTTCATGCAGGATGCCCAGAAGCGTGTAACAATCTTTGACATCAGGGACAATAATCCTCACGCCCGACAAGTCAGATTGCTCGTCGAGAGGGACTTTTCTCTGCACCATCTTCTTGAAGATACTGTAGATATGTTTGGAACGCCCTTTTATCTTTATGATTGTAACCTTATCAGCAACTGCTTTGGTAATAAGATCAATGGCATAGCGAAGGTCTTCATCACGCTGTTCTTGCGACCGGTGCAGGAATTCGACAATCTCTTTGTACTTCTGCTGGTGAAGAATGGCAAGGGAGACATCTTCCAGGTTGTTCTTAATTCTTTCCAAGCCTAAACTGTTAGCAAGGGGCGCATAGATTTCTAACACTTCTTCCGCAATCTGCCTCTGCCTATCTTCCGGGAAGATGCCGATGCTTCTGAGATTGTCAAGTTTGATGGCAAGTTTGAGGAAAATGACTCTAACATCCTTAAGTGTCGTAAGCAATATCCGGCGCAAGGCGTCCGCTTCAAGCTTCTTATTTTTTGACTTCAGCTCTTTGACATACTCTACTCCCTTCAGCAGCTGTAGCACCTCATCTCCAAACTTCTTCAGCTTCTGCTCATCACAATGATCAAGAATGCCATGCAAAATTCCGGCAGTAATTACTTCAGGGGGAACTTTGCTGTCAGCAAGAATTTCAGCTACCCGTACATTATGATCAAAAACTGTATCCCCGGAAAGCCGCTTTTGCTTGCCAAGAAACTCCTTTGCAATAACCTGTGCATCCATAAATACTTGAACATCATTCTCACTATACCCTTTCTTGCGAACCAATTCCTGGAGATTCATATCAGTTGCAAGAAGTTACCTATATTAAAAAAGGTTGTGTACCTAATTCCTTAATTATAATCAGAGATCATAGAATTTCCTCAATCCTCAACAACCGATTGTACTTTGCCGTCCTCTCGCCACGACAGGGAGCTCCTGCCTTGATCATCCCGCAGCCAATACCAACCGCTAAATCAGCAATGAACGTGTCTTCCGTCTCCCCGCTGCGATGGCTGACCATCACCTTCCATCCTGCATCATAAGCTAACTTCACTGCATCAAACGCTTCGGTAAGAGTTCCGATTTGATTTACTTTCAACAACAGACAAGTACAGCTTTTATTCTTAATAGCTCTTTGTATGCGTTTTACATTGGTGACAGTCAAATCATCTCCCACAATCTGAATCTTGCTCTTTCGCCGCAACTCCGCAAAACCGGCAAAATCTTCCTGCTCAAAAGGGTCTTCGATGGAGATTATCGGATATTTTTTAATCAATCTCAAATAATACGCTAATAGTTGCTCTTTGTTCATCTTTGCATGAAGAGCATATGTTCCATTTTTATAAAATTCAGAAGCGGCACAATCAATAGCAATCTCAACTTTTCCTAGATAACCAGCTTTTTTAATTGCTGCCTGCAACAAATCCAAGGCTTCTTCTGCTCGCTTCAATGGTGGAGCAAAACCGCCTTCATCACCTACATTAGTCGCTTCCTTTCCAGACTTCTGTTCAATAACCATTTTCAAAACATGATACACTTCGCTTCCCATTCGCAACGACTCCTTGAAAGATTTTGCTTTGGGAACGATCATGAATTCCTGGAAGGCTAACTCATTTCCTGCATGCCTGCCTCCGTTTATAACATTAAAAAAAGGTCTTGGCATACTTGGTTTTTGATCAACTCCTGCCAATTGATGGAGATGTTGGAAGAGAAATCTCTTTTTTTCTGCATTGGCTGCTCTGGCTGTTGCTAAGGAAACCCCAAGAATAGCATTTGCACCTAATGTAGCTTTATTCTTGGTGCCATCTTTTTTAATCATGGCCTCATCAATCCTGCGTTGATCGTAACAATCCATCCCTCGCAGCAAGGGAGAGATCTGTTGTTCCACATTTCTTATCGCTCTTTGCACGCCTTTACCGAGGTATCGTTTCCCACCATCTCGTAACTCCACTGCTTCATGCTTTCCGGTAGAAGCACCGCTGGGAACGCTTGCTGATTGACAAGTCTGTTTGGTGGAAAGATCAACCTCTAACGTAGGATTTCCTCTACTATCAAGAATTTCCCTGGCTTTGATGGAAGTTATGGATGACATCTTAAGAGGTAGGATCAGCACAGCATCTGATGCCTAAGGAGTAATCAAAATACTGAACTGGATGAACTGTTGTCCTATAGAGACAGCCATCGTTTGTAGTGGTCTCGCTCTGAGTGAGCTGGTAATATCCCCCTCGAAATATCCCGCTAGTGTCAGCTGTCCATTCAGCAAGATTACCTACAAGATCATATACGTTTTCAGGAGTTTTGCATAAAGTTCTGGTACCTGTAGCTTCTAATGAAACTTCATTTTGATTATTTTTAGGATGTTGCATCCAAGGGTCATCTGTATAAAGACCAGACTTGGAAAATTCCTTCCACGTTGGACAGTAGGCCCGTACCGTTGCGCCCGTCACATGCTCATAAGGCTTGGGAATCGTATCGTCATTACAAACAGCAGTTTTACGATCTGAACTATAGGGGTATAACCGTTTCTGCGACCCCTGGCACGCTGCTAACCACTGTTCATCAGAACACAGCTGTTTGCCCGCATTTTCACAGGCTTGCTTGGCTTGCAATTGACTGATTGCACCCTGTGGAATTACGCCAGCAATAGACACTGTCCGTAACCGACTGATGTCTTTTCCAGGATTACAGTACGGCGACCATGCCGCGCCTGTGTTTTTATCAATTAACATCGATTCATATTGATCAATGCAAAAATCACCAACTTGTACCATACCAGGCAGACACTTCCCAATTCCCGGAGCTTCCTGCTTGCCGATATTTTCTTTCGGAATAACACAAAGCAGGCTTTCCGGAGTGCAAGCCTGTTGAAGACTGTCTCGCGTGTAGGGGACAACAGGTCCTGGCACACTTACTGGAGCAGGGCCTGCAGAAGATGAAGACGCTAAGGAAGGAGATGTGCCTCCTTTATACTTTCGTAGGGAACAATCTTTTGGTGATGTGTCAGTGCCGGAGAAATGAGCTCCGCACTTATTACTATAGCACTGATTTGAATTGCTGGGATTTTCGCAAATAGCATTCCAGTTTTCTGGTTGTACCATTAATGGGTTATCAAAGTTCCAAGAGGGGACAGCAAGCCCATCTCCTTTTTGAGTGCACCTATGCACAAAATGATCCCTGCCGCCAATCTCCTTAGCGCCAATATCTTCTTCCCCTGCACACATCATAAATTTTAACGCCGAGATAGTGCATCCTATTTTTGTGTTGTCATCTATGCCTTTCTGGGCCGGGATTTTAGTTGCAAAACCTGCATTCCACTTATTTGAAGCTACAACATCTTTCACTGTTTGCCCGTATTGTCCTGAACGAACCCTATTAATAGCAACTTGTGCAATAGCCCCCCTCTCCTGCTTAAAATCATCGGTGCATCCTCTTTCTTGGGCAAGTATTTTTGTTAGGTAATCCACATCCTCAACATACACTTCCCCCAAATTAACTCTGATAAAATCCTTCACCACCTCAGGAGATTCACTACGCAGGTTATCAATTTCTACGACGGAAACTGCCTTCCCTACCACGGTTCCCCGTGGAGAAGACGGCTGACTGGGTGCCTGAACTTTTGGAGCATACAACTCATCAAAGCCGATCCAGCCCTTGGTAGTATCCCATACTTTGCCCTTTCTGCCGGAGAGCAGCCATTGCGCAATCTGCCGCCATACTTCATCCACTTCCTTGCACCGCTGTGGGTTACGGCAGTTAGCAGAGGGATTAATCCCCTCACTTGACACGCTAGCTGAAGATGTTTGCAGAGGAGTTCTGGGAGATCCAAAAACGGTATTAAGGACTGCGTTGATGACTGCCCTTCGGCCAGTACCATCATAAAAATGTAAATGATCCTGCTGACAATATTTTCCACATCCATCACTGCCTAAAGGATCTTCCGTAGCTGAATAAGCATCAACGGCATAATCAATCAAAGTAGGAACTCCTAATCGCTGCGGAGATAACAAATTTGCATTAAACCCATCCAGCTTAGCCTGCACTGCTTGGTCCCAGGTCTCCCATCCCTTAAAAGGAGTTGGAGTAAGAACCACAACCTTGGTGTTAGAATTCTTTTCCTTCACCATTCGAGCAAGCTCAATTACATCATTAGTATACACTTCTAGAGAAGATTCCTTCATCTGGTTTACCGAAACGTCTAAAATAACATAATCTAAATCTGGATGATCTGCAAGTAAGGAACTTACTAATTCTTTTTGCGCCCTAGGACCCCAGCCGCCTTTAGCATACAGAAAAACACCGGCTCCTGGGCAATTCTCTCTCAAAAGTTGGCTCATCGAACCGGCTACTTTCCTTCCTTGAGGATCTTCATCCACCGTATTAGAAGCTCCTACTAAACCGATCTTTTTATTCTTGCAGCCCTCATAAGTAGGAAGAACTTGCGCACCTAAGTTATTAACTTGAATCTGCGCAGTAACACTTGTCATTAAAAGAACAACAAGTGCAAGTACAATAATCACTTTTATATTCATTCTACCACCATAAATTTTTTACTCAAGATCACTTTTTTATCGAGCAACGTATTTTCAACAATGATGTCCAAAGTATATTCCCCTGGGGGAGCATCTTCATCTAGGGTAAAAAAATCAGCAAAGACAATCCGTTCCGACTCCTCCCCTCCCTGAACTTCAAACGTATATCTATTCCTCTGATCTACTTGCAGAACGATTTCCCCTGCAGGATCTTTTATTTGATAATTCCGAAGCAGCAAAATATCCCCTTGATACGTGCTGCTCTCAACAATAAAGCGGACATATACATTCCCATCACGCTTGAATTCATCCTGCACGTTTAAACAATTGAACTCTTCATCCACAAAACTGCAAAACTCAAAGTCAGTTATAGCAACATTTCCCATCCTGCCAAGAGGCAAAAATTCGGCATTCAGCACCGGTTCAGCAGCAACATCTGATTTCACGTCAATCACTCCGGACTTAACAAGTACTAAAATCAAAGCGCTGGTAAAGACCATCACTACTAAGATGATTAAGATTTCCAGTGCTAGTTTTCCGTGCGCGTTCATTGTCTATATCTTCATGCCTATCCGCTTCCTATAATGAACTTCTCCCAAGCATCAGCGCCGCTGCTGACAGGTCTAGTACAGATCATCTGATGATAATCAACTCCATCTTGCAAAACACCAGCCCAGGAACTACAATAAGTATTATGTGCTGATTTTAAAGTGATGGCATCTTCATTTTCTATGGCTCCACTACCATCTGCCTTTTCAATAACAAACTCCTCCCATGAATCAAAACCTTCACTAATAGGCCTGGTGCATCCAACAAAATTATCTTCGCTATTAGCCCATGAACTGCAATAAGTACGATGAGCTGATTTTAAAGTGATGGTATCACCATCCTCTATGGACCCACTACCACCGTCCGCTAGTTCAATAATGAATTTTTCCCAAGATGCGGCTCCACTTGCAACAGGCCTGGTGCAAATGACAGGATGATTAGAAGTTCCTTCCGTTTGCCAAGCAGAACAATATGTACCGTGAGCCGACTGTAACGTAATTGTATCGCCACTGGTAATAGCATCAATATCAATAACCCTTGGCTCTTCTGGTGTAGCAGGTTGTGGCGCTGGCTGTGGCACAGGCTGCGGACGTGGAACCGCAGGACTTTGATACTCTCCACTAAATTCAGGGAAAGCCACACCCGTACATGACAATTCTTTATTAATCTCAGCAAAATAGGCCTGCACTTTTTGATACTCAGCGCTGCTCTTGACCTCATCAGGATATCGAGGAGCCTCAAACTCCAGTCCCGGATAATACCGGTTAGCGAAGATGCCCATATACCTGCACACATCAGTCTCATAAGCCTGTTTCCAATTCTCCTTTCCCGTGTTAATTAGACAGGCCACCATATAATAGAGAGCATTGACATCATCACCATCTGCAATCCTTCTGTTCAGGATTGACTGAGCATTCTGCATCACGTTCTGGCAGTTGCCGCGGGAAAACTCCTGGTGCATCTTGCTGACAACCTGCGAGACTATTGGTTCAAGCTGCAAGGTAATTCTCTGCGAGAACGATGGCTTGCCGTATGCAGGAGGCTTGACTAGATACTGCGCATTATAACAGCTTCCGGCTGCATCAGGCAATAATAATTCTGAGGTAATTGTAACTACTTTACTCTTTTGCTGGAAGGTCGATCCTGCCGCTGCTTGGGTCTGGTACACGCACTGCCCACTATTCCCCTGAGGACTTCCAACCAAATTCTGCACGACCATTCCGTTAAGATTGAACTGCGCTCCTAATATCTCAGCGGAACTTAAAACTGTGTTACCATCCCTCGTAAGCGTACTTCCTGAAAGACCATATCCCTGGTTAGTATTAGTTATAGTAACACCTGCTTGAACCGTTACAATATAACCATTACCAGTGTTTGAATATCCAAAGGCAAACTGCTGCGTTGGTAAATTCTGTGGTATGGGGCCAAATTGGGGTTCTGAACATCCAAGTTGTTTACTGTTTGCCAAAACTACAAACCCACCAGTTCCGGAGAACATCGCTTCGGTTACAGTCCCTACATTTATTTCCGGATTGTAAGGGCCAGGAATCCCCTGCGGCAATTCTCTAGGTAAGTCTGGAACTGGATTGTCTTGCAAGCCGGAAACTGTTGTTCGTAAACAATATTTTCCTCCATCAGTGAAAGTATTGGTCTTGATCCGTATCTGATCACCTTTGACGAACAAGTTTGGCGTGTCGCAGGAAACAAAGGACTGCGTGTTCTTATCGTAACAGGAAATATATGGATCAGCTAAATAGGCTCCTGAACCGCCGCCGAAGAGCTTGACAATTTCAGGACAATAATACTTCCCTGTCGTCGGCTGCACTTGGCAGACTCCCACACCTGGAGGGGAGACGTCAATGATGGGGTAATAAAATTTTCCATCGCGGTATCCTT
The DNA here is from genome assembly GCA_035288985.1 of Candidatus Nanoarchaeia archaeon. Classification (GTDB taxonomy): domain Archaea; phylum Nanobdellota; class Nanobdellia; order Woesearchaeales; family GW2011-AR9; genus DATDYP01. The sequence continues at coordinate 20,245 of DATDYP010000009.1, read as the reverse complement.
CATCAAAACATTTGCTGGGATCTTCGTTAGGATCTATCTTGAGATCGACAACGACATGGTCATAGCGGTAGCCTGAATCCACTTTTTGCGGCGCAGGAATGGGAACTTCCACAAAACTGCCAGACTTCAGATCAAATCCTCTCCCGCCGTCGAGTTGTTTTATCTTTTCTCCTTCCAAGGCAGAAGCTTGTGTTGCATGGAGACAGTCGCAGCCCTGTGAACCGCACTGGATGCCCGGCCGATCCAGATCTTCTTGACCGATGCACTTCAGGTAAACGTCATAATTCCTGATCCGGCAGCCCGGAAGCACTAAAGCACCGATATTATAATTATACACCGCATTCCCGCTAGCAGGATTGTACGACGAAAACTCCCGTTCTGCAGGGATGACATGGACCGTCGAAGCAAAGGGGAAAGCATAGGCAGCATCCAAGATGAAATCTGCACCTAAAGGCCAGTCATAACCAAAGGCAGCTAAACACATCGATTGTGCAAATCCTTTCGTACCGCCGGCAAAGTACTGGTTCAATTGAGCATTGCCATAATCGTCTTGAATATCCTGGATGGAAGAAGAAGTTGCTTCACTTACTGAGCTTACACCCGCACTTACTACAGCTTCAACATCTTCAAAAGCCCCTCCTTTTGTAGCATCAGCAAAATTGTATGGTGTACAGCTGGTAAAGAAATAGGCAATCGCTTTATAGAGCAAGCCACACATGTGCTGGGTGAATAATGTTTTACAAACACCGGCATCATGCAAACCTGTAACTTTTGCTTCTTGGATGCAGTTTTGCAATCCAACCAGGATGCTTTTCAACTGCAATAACCGTGCCCGGATGCCGCTTAAGCAGACTGCTTGGAAAGCACCAACATGCTGGGTATGTGGATTGACTTGATGAACTTCCTCCTCCCCGTCAGCTTTAAGATAATCAGTGAGATAATTTGCACCAAAAGCGCCTGATCGGTCCCTGTTTCCATAATAACGAACATCTGGATACCGCGTTCCCGCAAAGGGATTATGTTTGTTGATCACCGCCTGCCGGTAATCCCATTCTTCTACTAAATCACCCTCAGCTTTTGCTCCAACTCTTGCTCCATATGCAGACTCCTTGGCTTCCTCTCCGGTGCAGACACATTGTGATAAGCCTGTTTCAGTTCCTGAAATTCCCGTTGTCTGTGCAGGAGTCGTTGGAGCAGTTTGCGGACTTATCAGAACACACTTAGCATCAAGACATCGTAAAAGAGAACTTTTACAATCATCAGTGTTACTGCACGTATCCCCAGCTCTAGTTACAGATGCTTCTCCAGGTTTTGTAACAAAACAATCACTGGTATATCCTGCTGCATAGGTATTTTCTCCTTTGAGAGGTTCCCCATTTGTTCCATATAACTTGATAGTATTATCAGTCGGATCTATTTTCTCAGTATAACATCCATTGGCATCACCTTTTCCATTTTTACGGTCGCTGGTATCAGCCACATATCCTGGTTTTCGCGCATTCTTGCAGACAAACTTACAGGCTTGATCCACGCCCACAATCAAGTCTTTGGAATTCTGCGGCTTGTAAGCAATCAAGGGCTTGCTCTCAGCTTGTAATGCTTCCTGAATGCTTAACGCGCCATGCGGCGCCAACCAGTCCAATTCCACAACTTTTCCTTCATCTGTATCCCGTGCAGCTTCACTGATATAATACAACTGATTGTTGACTGGATTTCTGTAACAAGGGAATGAACCTTCCTTTTTCAATGCCAGCGCTTTCGGACTTACTTTCACACCCACATCCTGCACCACTAAATTTTGGCAGTTCTCAACAGGAATAAGAGGTATGCCCCTGCTGGTGGCAGTGCATTGCTGCTGTTCCAGAATGACCGTCTTGATCTGATCTTCTTTTCTATCTTCCGTCCAAGCAGCCGGAACAGCCCGGCATAAGACCCGATCGCAGGTCCACTTGTAAGCCTGATCAAGTGCTGCTTCTGCTTTCCATAAAGCGGTTGTCTGGGGACAGAGCTTATCTAAGGATCTCTCTTTATCCGCCCAATCCTTGTCTTTTTCCGCCCGGGGCTGATTTTCTGGCCCAAACAAGCTTTCGATTTCCTTCCAATGGTCAATGTCTGATTCCATCAATAATTGATCCTGATTGCCGGGGCATTTCTCACCCTCCGGGCTATTTCTGGAAAAGTACGTTTCTAATTTAGAGACAAATACTCTCGACACTCGTACTGTGAGCCGGCTTAAGAACGAGGCGATGCAGCCGACTCCTGTCACCAAAATGGCTTTTTCCAAGTACGGGAGAACGACATCGATCTTGTCAACGGTCCATTTAATTGCCTCCACCCCTTCCTCTACCAAGAAATCGGGCAGCATGTTTTTGCTGTCAACTGGAACATCAACAAAATAACTGAGATCATAGCAGGCATTGTCCGTCTTTGTTTCACCAAATTTTCCGTCAGATAATCGTTCGCGATAAGTGATCTTGATTTTTAATGGAAAGATCACCTGCCGCTTCTTAAACTCATTCCAATAGTCAGTGCTTCCCTCGCTTAACTTCTCTGCACTGTTAAGGTTGTAGGTGATATACCATGACGTTTTGTCAGCATTCGGTAACGGTCGGCGCGGCTGCGGCGAAAGGATGGTACAGCCAAGCTTGAAACTCTCATCCTTCATCATCCCCTGCGTGCAGGCTTTCTCAAACTGGACATTGCTTATTTCAAACGCTTCTTGACCTGGAATAATCGCGCCGGTAGAAACATCACGTCCTGCGACTCCCTGTCCTCGGTAGGATAAGTTAAAGACTGCAGTCGCCACTTCTCTTCCTTCGTCAAGCAATCCAGGATCAAGCCTGAAAGGAGCCTGGAACTGAGCTAAAGAAATGACGGCAAAATCCCCTTCGCCAAAACATGATTTTAAGGACAGGGTTGTTTTTGCAAACCCTGATTTCCCACTTTTATCGACGGCAATAAGATAGACATGATAGGTAAACTGCTGCTGGGCAGCAACCTGCTGGATTGGAAAAATGGTTTGTTCCTGCAAACCAGAAGGAACTAGTTTTGGTTCAAGATTAATCTGATCGAAGGGCTGTGATTCAAAATTGATTTCGCTAAACGTAAACTCGCCGTTCGCGCCTGCGGTAACTTTTTCCCAAGCCTTATCAAATTCAGGCTGGTATTCAGTTCCTGTCTGCCGGTACACAAACAAGTACACCTCTGAACCAGGCTCTGTTTCCCCGTGCAGGGAAGAGACCGCCCTGCCTTGGTAGAATTCTGTTCCTTTCTCAACATTAAAATTCTTGATCTGCGGCGCCTGGGTGTCTGAGGTTATCATCATCGAGATAACAGTTTCCCATCCCGCTGCATCCTTAGCGGTGATGCGCAGCTCATTTTCCCCTTCCTGGAAGGTGATTGTTTCTGTAATCGAAACTCCGCTTCCTTTTGCCACAGACTTGTTATTGACAAATATTTCATACTCTGCCTCTTCAGAAATGCCTGCAGCAAGCTTGAAGGACCTCGCATCCGTGATGGTAGGAATATTCTTGAGGTCGATGACCGGCCTGCTGGTGTCAGAAAAGACACTTCCTTCAACTTTCTGCATATTTCCGTCAGCATCACGGGCTTCAAGAGTTATAGTGTTAGCCTTATTGGCAGCAAGAGCAACTCCTGTAAATAGAAACTTCCCAGCCGGCAGATCAGCCTGAAGTTCTTCTTGCTGTGAAGCAATGGTTGTTCCTGCTACAATTCCATTAACCAGAAGTCTTACCTCTGCGCCAACTTCTGTAAAGCCGGCCAGATCAATGCTATTTCCAGGAACTCGTTCCGGAAGTTCAACCGCAAGCTCTGGCGCTGTAGTATCGGGAGCAGGTGTGGTGAAAGAGTATAACGAACCAGCATTATCATCCACCTGACTACCGCTTTTAACATTATAAAGATAGGCCGTTTCTGATTTCAAATCTGTGAGAGGAACCTGATGGCTGGTCACTTGACTGGCATCGCCGATGGTGTTGAGGCTCTCTTGCTCTTCGCCGTAACTAACAAAACTATCGGCAGGCTCATCAGTTTCCCAGGCTATGACTGCGCTATCATCTCTAAGATCCTGGACACGGATATTTGATATTTCCAGAGCGCTGACCATCGGCAGATTGAGGAACAGCAGTATCACTACCAAAACTCCGACTTGCTTGCTCATTGTTGTTCCCATTTTTTTCTGCTCTTCCTTATCGTAGTTCCGGCGAGGGCACGAATACACTTTTCTCGCCAAGAGTGTTGACTAATTCAAACATGGTCTCCTCATTCGCCTTTCCAGTGCTAAGGACATGAAAAACAAGTTCATCTGCACTCTCTAACGCTTCCCAGGGAATAGTCCAGTTTGCCTTATAGCCTCCGGTTATCAATTCATCCTGGATGATCGTAATATCCAGCTCATAAGTGAAATCTGCCCTTGCAAGGAATTCAATCGAATCTTCCTCACCGATATTCCTGTTTGCTTCCTCTAATTGTGAACCCAATCCAGTAGATTTGACAAACTCAACTTTGTGGAACGGCGTTCCCGGAAAATCATCATCTTTTCGATAGATGATGTCAATAAGCGCGATCTCATTGTTTGTCAGCGCCGTTCCTGGATCTTCCACTGGTGCATTCAAGTCTGAACGGAAGGCATGCTTGACAACTTTAATGTTAGACGCGGGAAATTTGAACAAAGGAGCCAGGCCTAATTCGATCGTCGCGCCCGGTGTGGTGACAACACGCTCCCAATCTTCTTTATATCCACGTTTCACGCCGCGCATAATCCCGCCAGCGCAGTACGGAAAGTTCTGAGTTAACCCGGCAAAGCCCTGATTGGCAAAATCGTAGTCAGTTTCGCCAATGTCACAGGCATAGCGCAAACAGGTGAAGCTAAGATTAACATTTCCCAAATCCAAGCGGTTAAAGATGCCTTCCTTATTTTCGATCAACTCATAAGTCTTGACGGTCATAGGAATGTTCAGCACGGCACAATAATCTTCATCAGTTGCTTTTTCAAGGATATATGAAGGACGGGCGAATGCTTCTTTCCTGCTGGGCTCATTCCTGACCAAGTGAACAGTAAAGGCAATCTGGAAATTGTAACCGGTCGTGTCATCCCGCACCGTAACCAGCACTGGATAGACCATATCATAGGTAAATTTCCATGTTTGGATGCATAAGAATGACAACAACTCGCTGCCTCCGAGATTGGAGCTTTTCATCTTCGTTCCAGACAATGGCGTGACAGCAAAGGTATAGGGATAGGTTTCATCAAACTTAAACGTAACTCCCAACCGTGGATCGTTAACTGCTTCCCCTAAATCCCAAACATAATGGTTCTGGTAGTAGGGAAGCTCTTCGGGAAACTCGATAAAGCTGGTGTCCTTAACTTTCAATTCCCGAATATTGATTCTCAGCAGATCCAGTAAAGCCTGCCTGACTGTTCCTACATCCCAGGTCTTTGACGTGCAGCTTAAGTCCATTCCTGCGACAGGCACATCAGGATGTTCCAAGGCAATAAGGTCTTGGGTGATATCTTCCAGCTTCAAGGTCTGCATTTCTTTTTCAACGATCTCTCTGGCCAGCTGGTAAACATTCCGTAATTTAACCGGAGACTCTGCGACATGATTGATAATTTCAGTGATGACTTCCCCGCTCTTGTCCTGTATCTCAACATCCCAGTGCAGATTGAAAATAACCTTGCTTTCCACGATTTCCGTATTTGCCGCTAAAGGGCTTTTTTCGATCAGCTCGTACTTCTCCTGAAAGGCTTCCTTAGCAAAGAGGCATTCCCGTACATGGGTTTCCAGATACTGATCTATGTCTGCCTTAATCTGTTCCAGTGAAGGGATATCTACAATTTCTCCATAAGCCCAGTAAGGAACAACCGTATGGGGTGAAACACGAAGATGGATGCTGCCATCTGAGGTGATACGCGGTGGCACTTCTATGTAGCCTGCCTGCAAACCGATCAGGAACAAGGCCTCGCTTCCCGCTTCGTCAATACAGGAGGTGATGAAACTTTCCACCTTCCCTTTTTCTGTTGGCAGGATCTCTTCGGGCTTAAAAGTGACCACTTCCCTCCTGACAAAGACAACTAACAGCAAAGCCAGAAGGAGCAGGATGCCGAGGATGATGAAGACAGTTACTTGTCCTTTCCGTGAAGCAGAAATAGAAGAAAAAGTATTAGACGAAGTGGTAGAAATGACTCTACTTACATCTATCTTATACCTCTTTTTATACATCGGTTTTAGGATAGTCTGATGATTTATAAAGCTTTTGAGGCCTTCTAGCTCGAGAAAGTTCCAAAAATTGACATTTTGGGGAGTTACTCCAGTATACGACTAAAAAACGGGAGAAAATTGCAGAAAAAAATGCCTAAGAAACAGTCACGCCAATCTCCATCAGCAGAATAAGTGCATTTAACATATTGCATTTAACGCTATTAATCAATCTCCGGCGATTGCTAAAAAAGTCATTGCAGATGATCAGCCGATATAATTCACTTCTTTTGTCCTTGCTTTTGCTCCAGCCTGTGAATGTTGCACTTCCGAAAGCCACTCTTGCGTTGCGGTCAGCAAATCATGTTCAGCTTGGAGGATGTCCTTGCTAAGTTTTTTCAGGTGGATACCCCACTTAAATTTTTGTTCAAGAACACCCAGGATCTCTTTAGCACCCTTTATTCCTAAATAGAAAGGGTTGCCGAATGTTTCTGCCAGTAAGGAAACTCCTTTAACGCCTCTCATCTTACCTAATCCTAACAAAATACCGGAAACCCCGACAACCGGCCCGACTACGCCAAAGATCTTCTTCTCGACCGCCATCCCTTTCTTGGTATATTCCTTAAACAGATTCGCATCGTTAGCAGTGCAGAAAACCTTTGGCTTATCTGGAACGTGCTGTAATCCTATGCCGCCGGTGGTAATCACTTCTGTGCAGCCATGACGCTTCACTATTTTCAGGATCTCTTCGCAGAAAGTATAACAGCTCTCTTCGTCGAGAGGCTGTATATCGCCAGTGAGAAGTAGGAGATCCCGTTTCTTCTGCGTTCCGGAAAATTTCTTGTAGTACAGCTCTATCTTTGGCATTTCCACCAGATTTTTCTCGTTGACAAAAACAGAATGCGGAAATTTGTAGGAAAAAAAAGAACAGAGTCTGACCGCACCTACTTCTTCGATCAGAAAATCGACAGCAATCTTGCCAACATTACCAATTCCGGGAAGACCTTCAATAAAGATCGGTTTGACCAGTTTAGGAACAGTTTTCGCTTCCTGCGTAATTTGCCATTGCATCTGTTTATTAAAAAAGAATTGATTTATATACCTTTGGATTGAAATGGCTTAGTAGAAAAAGTCGCCGCCTAGGCCTTAAGGCGAGGCGAGAACAACGATTCGAAGAGATATTAGTGGTGCTTCCTGCGGAATAAACATACGAAGAAGCACGAGACGAGCGGCCAAGGCGACTTATTGGAGATTTTCTACAGAGCCGATTGCAATTTTGGGTTTTGTTTACAAATTTGTAAAGGTTGTTTATAGTTTGAAAAAATGGACCTGCCGGGACTTTCAAGCCGCAGCACTATCAAGCTCGCTCGTGGGATTTCGAAGAATATCCCACTTGACGACGTTCGCCTAGTGTAGCAGGCAATTTGAACCCGGACTCCACCCATGCCATGGGTATGCGCTTTTCCGCTTCGCTTCATGCTAAGTACCGGATTACGCTACAGGCCCTTGAAGGACAAAAAGCATCACCCTTTTAAAAAGTTAACCAACAGATTAATAAAAGCAAAATTATTCCTTTCCCTTATGAAAGAGGAGATTAAGAAGGAAATTTTGTATGACCTCACTGAAACGATCAGAATCCTGCAGGAGCGGGAAAAAAAAGACCTCAAGGAACTGGAGGAATTGAGCAACCATGGCATAGAAGATGTAGCTGCACATAAAGACATCGATCTCGTTTCCGTGACGGTGCTGATCTATTCTTTCTATAAGATTATCGATTCCATCTCTGAAGAGAATTATACAAAAATACTGAAGGAGATTATAGAAGCGAAACAAAGCCTTGAATTGCGCCAGTTCGGGAAATACAACAGAAACATGAAAACGCTCTTCCAGCTCGTCAAAAAATCTAATGCACAAATAAAAGTGCACTTCCACGACGTTTTAGATGCAGCGAAGATCAAAAAAAGCGCGCTTCTCTTCAGCAAAGGATTGTCCATCGGGCAGGCAGCAGGACTGATGGGCTTGTCTAACTGGGATCTGCAATCTTATGCAGGAAAAACAACTGCCCTGGACCAGCATGAAGAAAGCATCCCTGCTGCAAAAAGAGTATCTACAGCGTTAAAAATATTTGGAGTTTCCTGACATGGCTAAAGCATTGTTTTTTGATACTTTCCGAGAGGAAAGTCCAAAAAAAGGAGGTAATGATTAATGAAAGCTCTTTTTTTTGATACATTAAAAGGACGAATAGCTCCGCACTTTAGTGCGGAGTATCCAGCCCTTTTATGTCACAAAGTGCGGGGTTTAGAAAGCGTCTCTTTCAAGCCACGGACTTCAGTCCGTGGTGAGACGCTTTCCCGCACTTTCATGACTTGCCGAAGGAAAGTCCAAAAAAGAGGTAATGGTTGATGAAAGCCCTCTTTTTTGATACTGGTCCTATTATTACCCTAGTCATGTCCAGGCTAGTGTGGATTCTTCCGGAGTTAAAGAAAAAATATGGAGGAAAATTTTACATCACCCCTTCGGTAAAACTGGAGCTGATCACCAGGCCGATGGACATCAAGCGTTTCCAGTTCGAAGCATTGCAGGCCTTGAAACTTATCAAGGACGGGGTTTTAGAAGTGTATGATGACGTTCCGCAAAAAGAAGTGGAGCGATTGCATGCGTTAGCCAACAATTCTTTCAAAATAAGCAATAAAAACATGGAAGTAGTCCAATCAGGAGAGATCGAATCAGTAGTGTGCGCATTGCAGGCTGGTGCGGAAGCGATGGTTATGGACGAAAGGACCATGAGATTATTTATTGAAAATAACAAAGAGATGAAAGCGCTGCTGGAACGGCGTTTTAATAAAGCCGTATCAGTGGATGCAGAAAAAATGAAACAATTCAGCAAAGAATTTGCCGGCGTTAAGATTATACGTTCCATCGAGTTAATAGGTGTAGCCTACAAGATGGGGCTTCTGGATTCTTATGTTCCTGGGCAGAAGAATGGCCGTGAAACTTTAGTAGAAGCAGTGCTTTGGGCAGCCAAGTACAACGGATCTGCTGTCACTGAGCATGAAGTGGAAGAGATTAAGGATTTTCTGTTGAAGAAGTAAGGTTTAAATTCTGTGCAATGTAGCGCAGTGCATCTCCATCTGTAATTTCATTAAAAATACCGCTCTTGTTAGGAGGGAAAGATCTTTTATAATGAATGTAAGATATTGCGCCCATACCAAGGGTAGTTAAAGCACCTACGATACCCTTCTGTACATATGACCCATCACCTATCCCATCAACTGATAGAGCTATACTTACCCCTAATTGAACTGCTGTTAAACCAATAAGAGTTCCAGTAACTTTAGCATATCTTTCAGCTTCCAATTCTTTCTTGGAAAATTCTTTCCTAGAACGCCTAAGATCATAAGGAAATTGCCCTAAGTCCTGCCCGATGGGCATTTGATGAAGATATATGAAGCTTTTTCTGTTTTCACTAAATTTTTCACCAAATATATCGCGGTAATAATCCAGGGTTAAAAGTTCTTTTTCTTTTTTCCCCTCGTTTTTCCTAATAAAACTCCTCGCAAAAAAAGGAGAGAAACGAGTTGTCCTAAATCCTAAATCAGTTAGAACGGATTCAAGCTGCTTACCCTTACCAGAACCAGAATTAAGATAAAAGTTCCGGCGGAAATCCTCCTCTGACATAACATCAATATCCTTCGCCAATTCTTCCAAGGTAGCTTTCGCTTCTTCAAAATTTTTGCCCAACGCCGCTTCTGTTTCAATTTGTTGTCGGCGCAGCAATTCCATTGCTACTTTCTCATCTCTGTAAATATTTACCATAATTAAGTAGTGATAATGCGATTATATAAAATAATAACCACCAATATTTTTACAAATAGAAATATTTAAATAAAATAACCTCATTTTGTAACAAAATGAGCTTAGATAAGATCGATTTCAAGATTTTGTACAACCTGGATTATAACGCCAGAATCTCACTTACAGATCTGTCTAAAGCGGCAGGCATTTCCAAGCAGAATCTAAATTATCGCTTGAAGAGACTAGTAAGAGAGAATGTTATTCTTGGCTTTATGAGCGTTATTGACATTCATCAATTAGGACATTTAACCTACAGGATATATTTTAGGTATAAGAACGTCGATGAGCATAAAGAAAAAGAAATTCTACAGTACTTCCAAAAACATAAAAATGTTCTCTGGTTGGTCAGCCTGTCTGGATCATGGGACATCGAAGTTGTTTTCACTGCTCGGAACTATATTCATCTTAACAATATTTTTAAGAAAGTAAAAGAGGACTTAGGGCAATATTTTTCTAAATATAACGTCTCAGCTTCTATATTTAACTACCATTTTAAGAGAGATTATCTTCTTAACAAAAAGCGTGAGGATTTTTCACCAAAATATTACGGTTTTGAACCGCAAGAAATTTCATTAGACGAATTGGATACAAATATCCTTATTGAACTTTCGGAAAACTGCCGCCAAAATAATCAGGAAATTGCGAGAAAGCTTGGAGTAACTTACCATACCATCAAGAACAGGATCGAAAGTTTAGAAAAAAAGAAAATTATTGCATCCCACAGAATTACCATTGATTTGGATAAGATCAATCGAAAATATTACAAAGCGCTCATAGTTCTGAAAAATCCAACTAAAGATGAGGAAAAAAAGTTGTACACGTTTTGCGCTCAATATAATATTGTGACCTATCTGGTAGAAGTTCTTGGAGATTGGCAATTGGAAATAGAGACGGAAGTTCAAAATCAAGAAGAGTTTACTGAATTACTGCGAAAAATAAGAAATAATTTTCCAGAACTGATTGTAGATTATGACATTTTACAATTGACCAAAGAACATAAACTTAATTATCTGCCTATGGGAAAGGAAATTTTGAATCTCTCTTAGAAAAAGTTTTTAAAAGAATTGCCCCCTTTAAAGCCTAGATGGCTAAAAAATGCATTGTCTGTGATGCAGAAGCAGAGTATCGCATCAAAGACACGTCCGACTACTATTGTCAGGAGTGCGCACAGGAAAATTTTGCTGACATCAGTATTCTGATGAAAGTTGAGGAAGAAGCACAGCGGTTAAAGGAGTTCTTGAAAGAGAAGAGTGATTCCAACGTGGAGCCACCCAAGGATGAGAAGTAAAGGACGAGGAGCAACATGCACAAGACCATTGAAATTGGAAGAATCAAGACATCCAGCACTGAACTTATCGATATTGTCAAGGCTTGGACAGCACTCTCACTGGCATTTGCCTTCATCTATTCCGGCGCAAGTTTGCTGTCCGGCTCCATCAGCAGGGTCTTCTCGCTGACATTCCCGAAGCTGTTTCTTATTTCCCTCTGCACGGCAGGATTAGGATTTCTCCTGCATGAACTGGCGCACAAGTTTGTGGCCCAGCACTACGGCTGCACGGCCGAGTTCAGAGCTTGGGACCAGTACTTATATCTCGCTGTCGGATTGGCAGTAGTAGTAGGATTTATCTTCGCCGCTCCCGGCGCGGTGATGATCTCAGGAATGGTAACCAGAAAAGAAAACGGCATCATCAGCATCGCCGGGCCGTTGACAAATTACCTCCTGGCGCTGATATTTCTGGTTTTAGCGCTGCTGTTCCCTGCCGGGAGGCTGGTGTTTACAATCGGGCTGTCCATCAATATCTGGCTGGGATTATTTAATTTGATACCATTCGGACCATTGGATGGAGCAAAAGTATTCCACTGGAACAAGATTGCCTGGGGCGCAGGAGTTCTCGCAGGGATTCTGGGCCTCTATTTTTTCTGAAATGACAAAATTACCGTCGGCAAATGACGATAGATTTATATAGATGTTTTATTTTCTTTATAGCCCAGAGATGTTTTTCTGACAAAAAAGAAGGTGAGTGAGGACGCAATTCCTTTTTGACCTTCCAAAAAAAGGTGATAAAACTGAAACAGCACGTCTTTCAGGAAGTTAAAAAATTTAAAATCCAGAGGTGTTGTAAGGGCTGCGGTGATCGGATTGTCGTTGAAAATGCCAACAGATATTACTGCGCCAACTGTCGTGGATATTAATTCTTTTTTTTCTTTTTTTGATAAAAGTTTATAAAGAATTGTTCTCAAAAATTATTGGCTGAGGGAAGTTATGAGCATCGAAGAAGTCAACAGAATCAAAAAGATCTTTGCACAACTAAAACTCCATCCCATCTACAGGGAGCATGCAGCAGTTGTTACCAGCGAAGAAGCGGCTAAAACCAGAGGGGATCAGTTAAAACAAGGGATCAAAGCGCTTCTCTTTACCAATGGCGACAACCGGTGGGTTGTTGTTGATGTTCCGGCAGATCAGAAAGTGGATCAAAAGAAAGTTGCAGAAACCTTAGGCTGGTCCAAAGGAAAAATTCGCATGGCCACACCGGAGGAAGTGATGCAAAAGACAGGTTGTGAAATCGGTGCAGTGCCTCCCTTTGGACATAAAGAAACCATCCAAATCCTTGTAGATACAGGGGTGTATGACAACCAGGAAAGTGCTTTTAATATAGGCTTACGGACACAGTCAGTTAAGATTCCCACTGCAGAGATGAAAACAGTTTTTGAAACTCACAGGGCAGTGGAAGGGAATTTTACAAAATAATATATTAAGAATTCTTTCTATCGAATTGTCTTTTAATTCTGGAAGAAAACAATTATAAACAATAACCATAATCAAATAGGTATGAGTGATATTGAAAAAAGGCTCAGCGTAATTGAACAAAGAAATAAAAAAGTTGAAGCAGATAAAGCTTGGGAAACTAGTTGGACAAGAAAAATCATTGTTGCTGTTTTAACCTATATTGTCATTGTCCTATTTTTCTATGCGGCTGGATTGCCAAAACCGTTTATCAATTCTCTTGTTCCAACAGCAGGATTTATCCTTTCAACCTTATCTTTACCTTTTGTCAAGAAGCTCTGGATTAAAGAGAGGACTGAAAAATAACTCTTATATTTCTTCACGAAAACATATTCTTGAAGAATGCAGCAATGCTCCGGAAAAAACCCTGCTTGCTTTCACTCGGCTGTATGGCCTGTCCTACTAAAGGCTCTTTTGCTTCAGCCTCTTCCACGGCCTGAACATCAGTAACGGGTTCTGTACTAACTTCTTTTTGCTCCCCGATCACAATTTCTGGTTCTGCAGAAGTTGTTTCTTTCGCAGCTAAGCCGATCACATACTCACCTTCCTCAAACTTCTCCGACTTGGTAGTATAAAAGGTATAGTCATCTTTGGCTGCAGTCTTCTTGGTCGGCACACTCTTGCCATTGACGTATAAGGTAACTTCATCAAGGTTTACTCCTACATCCAATAAGTCAGCAGTTTTTATCTTCAATGAAAACGTGACTGCACCATATTTTGAGGCATCTTTTGCCGTTACCAAGAATGATGAAAACGCTGCGCCATCAAACTGGCTCGAAACAGTTTCATCAAAGGTGATCTGGCCTTCCTTAACCGTTTCAAGAAGCTCTATTTCAGCATACTGCATCCCTTTGATATTCCGTATCTCAAAATGGAAGGTTGCCCCCTCCTTGAGGTAAGCAATATTTTGAACAGTAGCCTGTCCTGTGAGGCTGTCAGGGCCAAACATGTTCAGAAGAGTCATGACTGATACTAAAAAAATCATAGATAAAACCACCCAGAACAGCTTATGTTCTATTTCAAACAGTTCTTTATTCCCTCTTTTCTTAGCAGGCATCTACTCCCTGTAGAAACTTCCATTGTTTATAAATTTAACTTTGAGAATAAAATAGGATAAAAAATGGGGACGGTGGGATTTTCATACCAAACTGGCTTTTGAACCCACAATGCCTAGATCTTCAGTCTAGTGCTTTCCCAGGTTAAGCTACGTCCCCGTTAACTCTCTAAAATCTGCCCTTCATTTATAATAGTTTTGGTGCTTCAGGTGCTCGAATTTACCCCGCAAAATTCTTGGTCAGGATGGAGCTGGCAAAGAAATTGAAGGCCAAGATGACCAAAGCAGAAATGAAGCAGTATAACAAGGTGCTGTTGATAAGATTCTTGCCTAGAGCATATCGTTCACCTAGTTTATCAGAGCCATTTTCGATGCCGCTGCTGAGAATAGTAAGGATATAAGCAATCTGGACTATGTAGACGCCTACAACAATCTGGAAATGGAATGTAGGAATACCGATCCCAAAAATACTGAGCATATCTTCAAAGCCGCCTCCGCCAGCCTGCTGGGCGCTGCTCACAGCACTAAGCTGGGAACTGAGTTTAGTCAGAATAGTGGAAATCATGGAAGTAATGCCAATGACGATGCCGGCAATCGCGGGTGTGAGAAATTTAATCTGCGCTTTCATGGAAGAGATCACATCTGCCATCAAGTCTGCCAGCCGCTCTTCCACACGATGGATCTCTTTGATATACCGTGACATGGAAATCAGCGCTTCCGCAGCAATACGCGGCCCTTTTTTGATGCTTTCCATAAGCACTTTCATCGACGATTCAATGACGTTGGACGGAAAACTCACTAATGAACCTACTCTTGGATCAAAGATAGCCTGCTCTAAGCCCATGCCAAGCTTGGTCATATTCTTTTCCGCCAAATTAAAAAAATCCCCAGAGGTAGTTCCCTGCATCGTATCAGCAACCTTAGCAAAGGCGATCTCCGCAGGCAGCCCGTCTGCCAGCCTGTTTCCGAGCTGGAACAAGGCAGAGGAGAATTCATCTTCCAGTTCCTTTGTTTTTTCACGGATCTTGATCACGTTCTTGGAACGCAGGGCAAAAAATAATCCAATCGAGCAGCCCAGTCCAGCGATAACTACTAAAGAAAGGATCGATGCACCAATGCCGTATGGTCCGATCTTGTCAGGCTCATCGCACTCTAAGCCTTTCTCCGGGGGACAGACATAATCCAGCATTTTGAGATTTCCTTTTTCATCAAAAGAAAAGTCCGGCGAACCGAGAGCATGCATAATCAGAGGGCTAAAACCGATAACCATGGTAACAATGAAGATAAGAATGCTAAAGTAGAGCGGATTTACGCTGATAGAAACCTTTTTACTCAAAGAAATGTTGACATTGCGAAACCGTTTCACACCGGGCTTCTCGCCGATATCTACAGCTCCATATCCTGCTGGCCGTTTTGAGAGGATCGTTTTTCCCAGGTAATATACGCTGATTGGCAGGGAAATATTATACAGCACGGAGATGTAAATTGCAGTTGTAAAGGGATTGGAGCCTTCTCCTCCACCAAGGAAGCTTACCACCAATGGCAGGATCACCAATCCTAAGATCGGAAGGATGATTCCCAGCATGTGTAGCATAGTCATGGGAGATTTTAGTGAGTGCGCATAATGCAGCATGTTTTCGTACGTTCCTTCAAGAATCACATCCAGCGCCTTGTCCAGGAGTGCAAGCCTGCGTTGGTCGGTAGATTCATACAAAGATGATTCGACCAAGTGGAATGATTCGACAAATTCCGCATCCCACTCTTTCCACTTCTGTAGGTAAGCGTCAGCAGAATCACGGATGGTGCTATATTTTTCCGTCTCCACGTCCCAGATTATTTTGCGGAAATCTAGAGATAAGGGCGGCTCCAGATGGTCTGCAGCAAATTCAATAGCCCGTTCTAAGTTTGAGGTATGCCTCATGTACGTGACAAGGTAAAAGATACTCTGTACCATCTGATTTGAGGCCTTGATCCTCCAGGTATTGGCCATAAACGTAGGAATTTTTTGCAGCGCCGGGACCATGGCCAGGCCGGCAAACATGAAGAAGATCAAAAAGAATGATAACTGGAATATTCCATAGGTAATAAGCGAGCCAAAAACGACGACAACAAGGGGGAGAAGATAGGATAGAGCAATTACTCCTGAAGGTGTAGCATTGAGATGGCAAAGATCGAGATTTTTCTGCATTTCGGCCGCTTTTTTTTCGTCAGCCTTTAATTTCAAGATCTTATCAGAAAAAATACAGGCTTTTTCATAGAGTGAATAGTGTGTTGGATAAAGTTCTTCTTTAAACTCCGTATATTCCTGGGTTGCAACCCTGGCCGGCTTGGAAGGCGCTTCGCCGAACTCTTCTTTAACCCGCTGCTTATATTTTTCCAGCAATTCCTGATACTGAGTTCCGTCCATCTAGCTGCCTCTCTTTACCTCTGGAGAAATAAAGAATGAATGTTTAAAAAATCTCCTATTTCAGCCAGCCAAAAAGACACCCAAAAATTAATCTACGCTGATCTTTATCGAAAAACCAATCATATATCCAGCTAGAGTTTCAAATTTTCTCGTATAGGCATGGGAGCCGGGTTGCTCAGTAAAAGAATAGGTCTTTCCGTCAAGGCCGACATACGTTCCTCCAGTAAATGGATAGGAAGGTTCTGCTCTTGCCTCCATCTGTGCAGAAAACCTGGCCAGACAGCTATGGCCAAGAGGCATGGTAGTATAATACAGCTGCTCCTGAAGGAAAAAGGCATCTCCTAATTTTGCCAGCTGTGCTTCAGTTACTTTTGCCGGGATATTTCCCCGCTGTGCTTCGCGATAGCCTAGGTGCTGCACGACAGTATCTATATCCGCATGGGAAATATCCGTTTCTGCATAACCAGAATCTTTATTTGCGCCGGGCCATCCTTCAGAATTTTTATCCATACAGGCACTTATCTCTTCAACGATATTAGTGAAGGCATCTATGTAACTCTGGTCGTTGAGAATCTTTCCCACCGCTAAATAGCCTGGAGCAATTTTAGCGGACATATGCGGCCCACTACAACTTAAGTAACCGCCTTCTGCCTGGCTTTTGGTCCGCAGAATATTACGATCCAAAACCGGTTTAAGCTGCTGCGCCCAGTTCGTCAAATCAGCCATGTATTGATTGCGCAGATTCTTATGTTCCCAGATAGCATTCATTACCAAGCCTGCGCCGCCGGTGCCATGCGCTTCGTCAAGATAGCGAAGAACACATTCATTATTGACACAACGATAACCGCCCGTGCCTCCTACTCCTTCAGTATCATAAGGGCATTCAGAATCGCTGCTGCAGGTTCCTAATTCAGTGGCAAGAATTGGCACGACAAGATCGAGAATTTCTTTTCCTAAGGCAGCATAAGCGCTTCGCCG
Source organism: Candidatus Nanoarchaeia archaeon (assembly GCA_035288985.1). Lineage (GTDB taxonomy): Archaea > Nanobdellota > Nanobdellia > Woesearchaeales > GW2011-AR9 > DATDYP01. The sequence goes on along the minus strand of DATDYP010000009.1, from coordinate 2,948 downwards.
TGATTCATCAGCGGTTGCGTCGATCGCCCAGGAAAGCGAAGACAAATCAGTAAGTATATGATATACTGCCCAGCCCTGCGCGCTGGAATAATCTGCCCAGTGAACTGAATTACTTAGCTTTATGAGCATGTGGTCTCTGAAATTATCGCGCTGCTGCCAGACTTCTTCTTCATAGCCGAGACTTTTCGCGCGCATGGCAGCATTAGGAGTGATGGCTTTGTCAACTGGAAATGGAGTACAGACATTGATGTCGCAGAAAGAATTTGCTGGACATTGAGCCGTCTCTTGGCAAAGTTGGAGGCATTTTCCATCAACACAGGCATATCCTGAGGAACAGTCTATAATAGCGCAAGGAAGCGTGGGAGCTTCTGGTTTAGGAACACAGTTATTGGCAGTGCAAACATATCCTAAGGAACATTCCTGATCGCTGCCGCATTGCGGCTCGGAAGGAGGCACTTTAATTCTGTTTATTGCAGTTCTAACTCTTACAGGAGAGGCTCTTGTTACCTTTAACGGAACCTTATATTTGTTAGCTGTCCCAGAAGCTTGTCCGGCTAACGCACCATCTTCCTGGCTTTCCAATTCTTCCAGCAATGCTTGCCGTTCTTCTGGAGTTAATTTTGCCAGCTCTGCTTCTAATTCCTGATCAGAAATTGGTTCTTCAAGAGAGCAGGAGGTTAGTAGTAATGATAGTAATAATAATCCAAACAATAAACTCCTGCATCTCAACCTCATAGTAAGGTTTAGAACATCTTCTTGTTTATTAAGATTTCTTTAGCGGTTTGTTTTTTGGCTGAGGTTGCTCCAGCATTTTCTTTCCAGGCATCTCCTTAGAAGGCTGTTTTGTCAGCTCATCTTGGAGAGGTTTATCTGGAGAAAGTAGAGGTTTCTGTTTAGGCATTGGACCCTTACGAAGATTCTCAAAAGCCTGATCAATCTCATCATCCTTCCAGCCGGTATGTTGTTTCAGAATGGTCCTGATATCTTCAGTTGATGTGCCCATGGCGCTTTCTTTCTTGACCCATTCCTTAAGCTCATTAAGATTATAGGCAAAATGCTGCGGCTTGAGGAGGCGCGTCATCACAATCACAACAACGACGAGGGCAATTAGTCCAACAACACTGAGGATTAAAAATAATCGATAGTCTTCCCAGAGTGTACGAAATATAGACTTCTCTGCTTTCGGCTGGACAGGAGGCGCGAAGGAAGGAGGGGCAAGTTGGGAAGAAATCTGCCGCGGCTGCGGTCCAGGAGCAGAAGCCTGCTGACATGATTTCTGCAATCCTGGCTTAAGCTGCACTGTTCCGCAGGCATGCTCATCAACACAATTCCTGGCATTAAGGCCGTTAGAGCATTCTGACCATAATGAACATATCCATGATTCAAGGCATTGATCGCAGGGACGCGTCTCCTCTTTTGGCGGACTGCAAGCCTTGAGATCTATGCAATCTCTTGTTTCTTGCAGCTGGGCATTGCAGAAGGACCATTCCGAGCAGCTCCATTGGGGAAGACAAGTAAGTCCCCTTCCTCCTACGGGCAGCTCTTCATCAGGAAGGACCACTTCCTCAGCTTCTTCCTGGGCCTGGACTCCTAAACAGCCTGGTGAATTAACACAAAAATTTGTTGTTGCCGGGCCATTGGTGCAGCTGACAGAAACAGTATACTTACCATCAGCGGAATCGGAAAGAGTATTATAGGAAGTACTCCAGGAATCCTCACCAGCTTTAATATCAACAGTATCAAGACTTGGTTCTGGATTCCGTATCTTTAAGATGGATGTTCCGACACAATCGCTGACCGTGATGCTGACAATTTCGCCGCTATTATAGTCGTTCTTATTTGTTGAAACCTGCACCGCTGAAACTAAAGAAAGCAGAAGTGAAAACATCAGTAGATAAAGCAAGACTTTTTTCATTTTGTTTCATTTTTCTTCATTATTGTACCCAGAGGATGAAGCTTTAGGAATATAGCTTCTCCAAGCTGCCATAGACAGCAGGTCCCTGTTCGACATCATAAACAATTACTGTTTTCTTCTTGACATTCTGTGCAGGATAATTTGACGTTGCGGTGTACTGGGCATTCATGGCCAATCCAGCCGGAACTTTCTCTGATTTGATGGAAAGAACTTTTCCGCTCGCATCGTATAATGTCGTCCAAATAACTATTTCAGTTCCGCTGAAATCAGCTGTTGCTGTTATCTTGGTGGCAAAATTATTTCCTGAATCGGCATTGACAAGATTTATCTTTACACCTTCTGTTGGAGTTTCTGCTTCCATCTCCTGTTCTGCTAAAGGAGTTTCTGTAGGCGGCATAACGCAAGACTCACCATTCCATTCTCCACCAATTGCAATACATTCTTCCTCAGGAATTTCTGAAGGAACTTCTGTAGGCGGCATAACGCAAGACTCGCCGTCCCATTCTCCACCAATTGCAATACATTCTTCCTCAGGAATTTCTGAAGGAACTTCTGTAGGAGGCATAACGCAAGACTCACCATTCCATTCTCCACCAATTGCAATACATTCTTCCTCAGGCATTTCTGAAGGAACTTCTGTCGGCGGCATAACGCAAGACTCGCCGTTCCATTCTCCACCAATTGCAATACATTCTTCCTCAGACATTTCTGAAGGAACTTCTGTAGGCTCTTCAGGCTCTTCAGGAAGTTCCTCAACAGCAACTTCCGTAAGCTCTAACGTTCCATCATTGACTGCAAGAGGGATTAAGGTCGGCTCCATCTCTTCAAGATTATAGACCTTAAACAACTCCGGTGTAAAGACCAAACTGCTCTCACCTGTTACATCAAGAGCGGCAGTAAAAGTGATCTCTGCTATAGTCCGTACATTAGTGATGTAATGAGTAGGATCGGCAAGAGCGGCATAGGTAAAATTAATCAAGCCGTTGTCGCAGCTATGCTCCTTCATGACGGCAAGATTAAAATCTTCTCCGAC
>DATDYP010000008.1:0-8221 GCA_035288985.1 Candidatus Nanoarchaeia archaeon | reverse complement strand
GTGGCAATATTGCTTTCTCTTCCGGCAGTATCAGTGCATTGATAGGTAAAGGAATCTGCACCATTATAATTCTCATCAGGCGTGTAGACTACTTCATTGCCAACTACTGAAGACAGCACTCCATGTGATGGACCGGCAACGATAGCATGGGTCAGTGTTCCTTCTCCTCCAACACAGACCATTGCAACTATCACTGGAAGATCTTCATCAACGTCAACAGCAACATCTCTGGCAGTAATATCATAGTTCTGCTGCACTGGCGTGTCCAAGACTACGATAGTTATATGCTCCTGACGCTGTCCGCCGAAACCATCAGCAACGATGATGGTAATATCATAAGGGCTATGCGCAGCTGCTGTAAATCCAGGCTTCCAGGTCAGGAGTGCCTTATACTTGCTGGTTTTGCTAAGGTGCGCTCCCGGCAGAGTATCTCCAACATATTTGTACATTAATTCATCATGATCAAGATCATGCCCGATAAGCGATATGGTCAAGGTCTGCCCTTCATAGACAACTTTGTCTCCAACTGGATTAAAGGAAGGCAGCCTATTTGTATCTTTCACAAGAATGTCTGAATACTCCCATGCTGAGTACGCTTTCCCGTCATAGGATCTGAATCTGAATTTGGTATTTTTAGTAACAGCAGGGTGTTGGATGAAATGATACGCTGGAGTCCATTTGAATACGCCGTATTCAATGCCAAAAGCGGTTTTGGTTTCCAAAACTGCTCCAACCTGCGATAGAGGGCTGGAAATGCAAATCTCGCCTAACACAATTACGGTGCAGACTTGCCCCTCAAAGGTTAGATCATCATTATCAGTATCCCAACCATAGACATTAAATTGCAAGGTCGAGCCTTCATAGACTACAAAATTATCTATGCCGCTTATGGTAGGAGCATCATTAGTCGGAACAGGCCGCCAAGGGAAGGAATATTTCTTAGTTACAGTCAGGTCCAGGAATGCGTTCTTACTCTGGCCGGTGTTAGTATTCATAACATGAACCCTGACAGTATACTTTTTACCAGCTGCAGTTCCCAGACCATCGGTCTTGATGATGAACTTTTGGAAATAGGTTGATTGAGTATTCGCTGGAACGAAAAGATTGTTAATGACGCTCTTCACAACCGTTGAGCCATCGTACACATCAATCCATAATCTGAAGTTAGAAGTGCTTGAGGCATAGACGAACAATTCCGCATCATTGCCAGAGGTGACAGAAACTTGAGCGCTATTGTTGGCAGTCCATTTACTGGTTACTGAAATTGAATCTGGATCAGCAAGAGCTGAGTTTGCGAAAAGTGAAAGTAAAAAAAGGACTACTAAAAGTACAGCTGCTATTTTTGTGAATAGTTTCATGGTCATCGACATTGTAACTAAAAGTGAAGCCCTGTACCGAGTCCGAGGCTGCCGGTCAGTGTTACGCCTTCGTCATTCCCTGTTGGGAAATTAGGGCCAATTTTACTGTAGGCACAGGATCTGCTGATCCCAGCATCGTAGCAAAACTCGGCTCCGACTTGAGGCACGACATTCACAAAAAGACTATCATCGTTTGTGACATCGGTGATTATGCGCGGAGCTTCAGGAACTCCTTGGAAACTTAGCACGCTGGTCCCTTGTTCAATAGTTGTCCTATATTCCCTGCCAAGCTCCAGACTTACAGAAGCTAACAAGGACAATTTGACAGTATCGTGGCGTACTAAACCAACTTTTGCTGCAGCGCCAATAGAGCCGTAGGTGATTCTCGCAACATCTTCGTCGGTCGTTACGGTATTAATATCACTATAGTCGCCATGATCTTGGGTGTTGGTAACAGTTGGCAGTGTAAAGTGATAGTTCTTTTCAACGCCAAGACCTCTATCAGCAGCATTGCCGACCAGTACATTTCCTGTCAAACAGAAACCAAAGAACTCCGATGGTGTGTAAAGGCAGGCTTCAACGCCAGGAGCAAAGGCATGGTAAGTATCCAAATCCGATTCTGCATTTAAGGCTGAGAACTGGTAGCTAAGAGTGGGCATGAACGATAACTTGATGGCATTCTCATCAATCATCTGCCTGGTTCTGGCAAAATCTTCCATAAAATAGTTGCTTAAGGCAGCATCTATGAGAGGCTCAACGTTCAATCGCTGCTCTTCAGGAACTGCCAGTAGGTTCTGCCGTATTCTATTGGCAAGATAGTTGACAGCATTCTGATACGCAATCCATGCAGGCAGGCAATTTTCATTAGTCGATGCAGGCTGGCACAATGTTTCGTATAAACCTTGCAATGTTTCTAAATGTCGTAATTCCGGCTCTAGCGCTCTTCCCATAACGGTGTGAAGCTGCTCTGTTGAATTGATTAGATTTGTAACTGTGTTTTCAAGAGCTTGATGCTTGCCTTTTAAATCAAGAATTGCAATACTGTTCTGTTCAACTGCAGCAGCAAGATTAGGAATTAGCGTAGTATCATAACATCGCTGGGTTGCTGGACCTAGACAATATCCTTCTTTAGATTCTACTGCTCCTAGTAGGGATTCAGCCACAGTGTCTGAAAGGCACATGCCTCTTCCTTCATAAAGAGTCTCACATGCTGGTTTAGCAGATCTAGAAGGAGCTTCGACGCAGACAGGAGTATCATAATCACATGCCGGAACTTTTTGTTGAACTGGCACATTTTGAGCCATGGCATTGGCAGAGAACAGCAAGCTTCCTGCAAGTAAACTTCTAGAGATAAAAGATGGTGAAAATACTGTAGTGGTCTTTTGGCGTAGTGTCATTTTTATATTTCCTCACAGACACTCTAAAACCACCTAAGAACTACTCCGATTTGGACCGTACTTTATAAAAGTTTTGTTTTTTAACTATTGCGGAGTAATAAATTTAGGAGTAAGAATAAACTATAATTTTGATGATTTGGACAAGTTATACACCAGCGCATCATCTACTACCAGTCCGCCGTGTATAATTCTAAGAGTGACGTAATTTCGATCCTCAGCTCCATGGGGCTTAAGATTTGCAACTGTAGGATACATCTCTGTAATCTTCTCCACAAACTTCTTCTCCAGCTTCTCATCATCGCATTTTGATCCTTGTTTGGGAGCCACAAGCAGAGAATATAATGCATTAGCATCTTTGACGATAACCTCCCCGCCGCTGGAAGTGACGTATGTTGTGACGACAGAGTGCACGTCTGCAGAAGAACCTTTTTTAGACAAAGCCTTGGTAACTTCATCGCATAACGTGAGAGACTGCACCGTCTTGGGAGGATTAAGGAGACCTCCTAGATCGACGTTGACGCATACGTCCGATTCACTCGCTTCAGGACATTCTGGACACTCATTTTCCGGACATTCTGCTTCCTGCGCCTCCACGCAAGCGGTCAACAACGAGTTATACAGCCTAATTCCTTTATACCCTACTCCTACACAAGTAGCTATACCAAAACTAACAACGGTTGCCGTACCGATACCGGCAAGAACTTTCTGGGCAAGACCACTATTATATCTCACAGCGGTATAAAGAATGCAAATTATATAAGTTTATTGGAAGAAATGGATATAGATCTGGTATATAATCCCAAAAGCAAACATTACGATCAGTAGAGTACCTAAAACCTTGTGAGATTTCAAAGAATATTCTGGTTTCCGCTCTCCCAACAGCTTTGCTTTCCAATACGAAAGAATGATCAAGATTCCTTCCAAACCGCCAGCGACAGCTCCCGTTACTGCGATGACGGAAATAAAAGTTGATAATTTCAACAGCGTAATCAGCAACGGAATGGAGAAGGTCAGCAGCAAGGCTTTCGTATTTGATAAATAATAATCATACTTGTAGATCTCTAGGAGGGCAATGCCCAGGGTTAAGAAAGAGGTAAACATCGCTAATACTGCAATAAGATTGGCAAATGCGCCGAGCATCGGTGAGGAGTAGATGCTTAAGGCAATGGTCGCAATCCGTTGATTGGGTTCAAGAGCTTCAAAATTATCCAGACTGACGATCCCGACTACAAACAATGAAAAAAGAACATAGAGAACTATGGGAAGCAAAGAGCCGATGATGATCACCTTCTTCATCTTCTTTTTTTCGTCCTCCAGCACTTCCTGAATTTCTGGAATGGCTGGGTAGCCGATGAAGGCAAATAGTATAACACCGTAGGGGATGAAAAATTTAGAGATATTGATGGTGGAAAGGTTTTCCGCGCGGATGTCCTTATAGGAAAAAATGCCGATCAAAACCACAACCAGCAGCAGTAAAGAAATAAAGATCAGCTCGGCTTTCCCTGCAGCCTTGACGCCGCGATAGATGATCAAAAATGTTACTGCAAAGAATATCAGGCTAAATGCCATGGGGGTGCCGAAGCCAAACAGGGTGTGCAATGTCTCTCCTTCGCCGATAAGGTAGGCTGTAAGAGCGCCGTAAATGCTCAGCAGCAGGGAAAACATCATCAGCTGTTTGCCCCATTTCCCAAGATATTTGCCGATATATCCAGGCAATTGCTGCTGCTGCTTCGTTCTCAGGACAATTTCCCCAACCATCAGATTGAGAAGCAGGAAAGCTAAACCTAATACTACAGTGACAATAAAGCCGATAAGGAATCCAGATTGGGAAACAACATAAGGGATAGCCAGAATTCCTGCGCCGACAATTGTACCGATGAGCGTAGTGGCAGCCATGGCTGTTCTGTACTTCGACAGAAAGCCAGTTTCCAGAGTACCTCTTTTTTTAAACATCAAAAAGAATCAAGATGATTATCTATATAATGGTTTCCGAAAGCGCAAAGAGCTTTTCGAAACTCCGGAAATGAAACATTTCCGTAGGTTTCCGATAGTAAAATTTATCTTTTATTCAATAAAGCTCTATATAAGCCCATAAACTGTTCAGTCGTCAATAATTGGAAAGAAGTGTCCGTTTGTCTTTGATATTTATTAAGTCTGGCGTCACTTTGCAGAAACTGACTGGGATAGATTGTAATTCTGGTGTTTAATACTGTCTGTACTCCTTCACTAGGCTGGAGATCATAACACATCGCTCCCGAAATTTGAGGGTGGGTGTTGCCTTGCACTACTGGTATCTTATTCCTAGAATGAGGGAACCAGGTATAAGTAATAATTCCACGGGGCAGAAAAGAGTATTCCGTTATCCTTCTTTCTTCTGTTTGGACGGTCTTAGCCTGAATTCCAATATCCCTGTCAACAAAGCTTATAACAATCTCCGAATGGGCTAATCTTCTCACGGCCGTCTGGGTCTTTACAGTTAAATCTTTAGCCAAAGCTTCCAAAGTAGGTCTGATTTGATCTTTGGTCGAACGTTGTGAAGCATCGGTTAGAGCATTCATTTTTACTTTGGAAGATCGTTTATTTATAATACTTTTGTAAAATATATATTGTAAGCAACTATCAGAATGCGTTTTTAAAATTATCTTAGTTGGATACAGGAGTAAGTCCTACTCGAACAACACTTTCATCTCTCGTAGCCACATCCCGATAATAACAATAGCCGGCTACAGAATAAGCAGATTTGCCTAGATGCGTAACAGGAACTATTTGGATAGAAGTCAGCGGAGCGTCAAGTTCATCGCAAACATCTGCCAGATAGTCCAGAAGCGATCCTACCGATTGCAGTGGTGAAGATAAGCCGCCGATTGTGATTGGTAAGGACCGTGCTAAATAATGTTCAGCTCTAAAAATTCTTACATCAGAGGAGCCTAGTGTTTCTGTCATTCTTTCTAGCACACGAGCGCGGGGAGATACAACTGAGATATCCACAGCTCTATCTGAATGATAGACTGGACCAAACAAAAAACTGCGCATGAAGTCCGTTAATGATACCATAACAAGGTCAAGAAAAGAAGTGATTTAAATAATTAATGGAAAAAATTAAATCATTTAACTAAAGAGTGGGGCTGCTGGGATTTGAACCCAGATCCGAAGCTGGCTCCAAGGAAAGTTTTGTCACTGCCTATTGGCTCAACCCTCCACTGCTGGAGGCTCCTATTTTTGGCGGTAGTTTATACCTCTGCCAGGTTATACTACAGCCCCACAGAACATCAAAAGCCCAGCCCTTTTATTAAGATTTTTGTTTTAAAGTAGGCTCTTCCGGAATAATTACCCAAGCAAGAAGATAAGCAAGAATTCCCATACCCATAGAAAGCAGTGTAACAACCGCCCAAATTAATCGCACTACTACTGGATCTACTCCTAAATACCGTGCAATTCCGCCGCAGACTCCGCCAAGCACTTTATCTTTTCTGCTGCGGTATAAACGTTTGATTGGTTTGGTCATGAAATAAGGAAAGAAGGATTTGTATTAAAAGTTTTTCTACAAAAACAACAATTAATAAAAACAACGACAAGATTCTACTTCCATGATAGAACTTGATGGAAATTATGGGGAGGCAGGTGGGGCACTGGTACGAGTCGCCTTAGCACTCTCAGCTTTAACCGGAAAAGAATTCAAAGTCACCAAAATCAGAGCAGGACGACCTGATGCAGGACTCAAACCGCAGCATCTTACAGCTATAAAAGCCCTGAAAGAATTTTGCAAGGCGGAAACAAATGCTATTGATATTGGCTCTGCTGAACTTCATTTCAAACCAGGAAAAATCAAGAAAGGAATCTATGATCTTGACATCGGAACAGCCGGAAGCATCACCCTTCTGCTCCAAGCATTGATACTTCCCAGCCTCTTTGCTCCAGGGAAGGTTACCTTCAACATTACCGGCGGCACGTGCGGCAAATGGCAGGCTTCCGTTGATTACCTGCAGAATATTCTTCTTCCTTATCTACATCGATTTGTAGAAAAGATCGAGATGAAAATTCTCAAGCGAGGGTACTATCCAAAAGGCCAGGGATTAATACGATTAGAGATTAGCCCGCGATTCAACCTTCACAAATATGATTCATTCTCTGCTCTATCTGAAGAATTGCCGTTCAAGGCGCCTAAGATTATCCTGTTGGAGCAGGGAAAGTTAGAGCAAATCCGCGGTATCGTGAACGTATCTACAGAACTACAGGAGAAAGAAGTCGGTGACAGGATTAAAAATGCAGTTGTTGGAAGCCTGAGGCAGTATACTGTTCCAGTCAATGTTCGTGTTGAATACGCCAAGGCAGAAAGCATCGGTGGGGAAGCTTTGGTATGGGGCATTTTTAGCAGGGATGGAAAGGTTGATTACGACAATCCAGTGATCCTGGCCGGCGATGCGCTGATTGAAAAAGGAAAAAGCTCAGAAGAGATCGGCAAGGAAGCTGCTGAAGAATTAAAGAAGCAGATCGATGCCCATGCTGCTGTCGATCGCCACCTTGCTGACCAATTGATCCAGTTCATGGCCTTGTTACCAGAATCAAAGATGAAAGCCGGGGAAGTCAGCAAGCATGCTGAAACTAATATGTATGTGGTAGAGAAGTTTCTTGATGTCGGGTTTACAGTGAAAGGGAATATAATCAGCGTTGAGAAAGTATAATGCCTTGCTAACGAGTTATGATCTCCTTCAGCAACTGCGTGACATACTCCATCGGACCGTCATCAAGGATAATAACATCAAAGTGTTCAGTATACTTCTGCAGAAAAGCCTCCTTGTTCTCGTTCAGAAAGCCGATCTTGACAATTGCGTCATGTCTTAAACCTTCGCTCATGCCTAAGTCGCCCAAGCTGTCTCCGAGGAGGATAGCATTCTTCTTTTTAGCGATTTCCTTATAGTAAGGGGTATTTTTAATTTCAACTTCATGTTTATTGAAGGTGTGGATGATATTCCCCTTCAGGCCGACAACATGACCGTGTTCATCAAAGTTATAAAAATTAGAGACAATATGAACGTTTGAAGTAAGCAGTTTTTCAGCTCGCAAAAATTCAGTGATCAGATCGCCTACTCCTGCTGAGAAAATCAACAGAGGGATATTATGACGGGATAACAAGGCGAAAAAAGCAGACGACCCTTCCCGCAACTGAAGCCTCTTGCTGCGTATGATATCACTGAAGACCTCCCTGTTCATCCCGCACTCCATCATCAGGGAAAAATGTTTAGACCACCACTCTTTCAGTTTCCTATCCCTCTCTTCTACAGATATGTCTTGGGCTATCTCATAGGGATGATACTCTTCAAATAAGGCATGGGCCCGCTCATAATAGGCAGGAGTCAAATACTTGCCATCCCTAATTAAAGAGTAAGTCGATTGTATTTTCCTGCCTTCAACGAAGGCTTTGGTCAAGGTTTTATCAAAATCAGAGATAATATGGAAATTAGTTTT
>DATDYP010000007.1:0-5241 GCA_035288985.1 Candidatus Nanoarchaeia archaeon | reverse complement strand
ACGCAAGTTGTTGCGCATGGCGATCTCGGCATCGGAAAAAGTTCTCTGATGGTATTTTGTGGAAGTGATGTCCTTTAGGCTGGCAAACTTGAACAAGTCATGAAGAACTGCGCCGACGCTGACTAGCTCTACATTGATCGGTACTCCTGCCTGATGCAGTTCCTTTGCCAGGAGAACAGCAACTTTCTGCACGGCCAGGCAATGGTCTTTGATATTGGCAGGGACTTTATACTCAGCAAAATAGTCCAGGCATTGTTGTTGGGTGGGAAGGTTCATTTTTCAACTAATTTAGTATACCCCACATCTCTAAGATTATCTACATAGATGTTAACACCAGCATCAAGAGCTTGAGATATGTTAACACTATCATTTCTATTAGCAAAAATAAGTCTTCCATTATCACCAGCAAACAATCCACTCGCGACAGCAGCTTCTAATTCAGGCAGTTCATCAGCAGTGTGCGTAATAACACGTCTTCCCAAAGCTCCTTCAGCAGAATACACTTTTTGGAAGGCTTCTGGCCTATGCTTTCTGTCTCCATACATTTCACCAATTCTTGCTCCGATGTCTTCCGGTAAATTTTCTCGTAACCACGCTGGCGTTTTAGAAGAGAAAACAATCACTCCTTCTCCAGCTTCAAGAATTTCCCTCATAACATACAACCCATCTTCTTGAAATGTTACCTTATAATCCGGCAGCAACTCTGGATGTCTATTTAAAGGATCTTCAAGAGCATTAATAATAGGAACTTTTCTTTCACCCGTAGTCCCGGGTTCTCCCCGCGCTAAGGCTCTGTAATCACTAACAATTTTTGCAGCCTCTTCAGGAGAAATTCCTTCTTCCTCTGCTATCTCTTGAAAGAGCCCAATAGATTGTTCGCTTAGCGCTTTTGAATCAACAATAGGGCCATATAGGTCAAATGAATGCACTGGTGTAAGCCCAGGCGGTACAATTATGTATGTTTCGTTTGCCATTTCTTAATCCTCCAATGTTAATTTTCTAACTACTCCTTTTTCTGCATCAACTTCCACCATATCCCCATCTTTAAGCACTTTAGTTGCGATTTCGGTTCCGATTACACACGGTTTCTTCATTTCCCTGGCAACTATTGCTGCATGACAAGTCATACCTCCAATATCCGTAACAAAAGCAGCAGCTTTAAACATACCAAATAAAAAATCAGGAGTAGACATAGTTGCCACGAGGATATCTCCCTTTTCAATCTTTGAACACTCTTTTGGGTCTAAGACTACTTTCACTTTACCAATTACTTTCCCTGAACAGGCCGGTTGCCCTCTAATTTCAGAAATAATGTTCCTATCAAAATCCATTTTTCTATCTTCCGAAATCATATTTGTGATAAGCTCAACACCTTTGTCATGTAGACTGAAAAGAATGGAGTTATTGCTATCACAATCTCTTTTAGGGCAGGGGTTCCCAGAAGATAAAACGTTAATTACCTCATCCATTCTTAATTCCAGTAAATCATCATACTTAACAATATCCGAAAAATGATTGACAACCATTTCCCTAAACAAATACGTTCCACGACACATTGATTCCCATTTTTCTGTTCTTAAACGTAAAATCTCTTCTGCAAATTCTAAATAGGGGGATTCGTGCTCTCTTTTATCAGATGAACTTTCTTCTTCATCTCTTTCAGGTTGGTCAGCTACATCTTGCAACATTTGATAAATATCAGATACACTCCAAGGCCGGCCCAGGAAATGTTTCATTCCCAAATAACCATATTTTTGGCAGAAATCTCTTAGTCTTTTTGATAAATTGTTTGATAAATCACATTCTTTCTTTAACTCGTCTGAAAACTCTTTAGAAAGCATTTTAAGTTCTTCCGAGGCCTTGGTTGTTTCAGTCCTTACTGATTTAATTTCTTTAGGAGAAATATCCAATCTCTTCAATTCTTCACCGATCGCTAATTCGAACATATGCCGGGAGATTGAACTGGCTGCTTTAATTGATTGGTCAAAGAATTCTATAATTATCCTTGTATCATTTCTGGCGAGGTGCAATTTTGCTTTAAATTTTTCTAGGTAAGCCTTGTGATCAGACAAATTTTGTTTTAATTCAGAAATTAACTTTTCATACTCACTATTAGACAATAATGTAGTTCTTAGTTCATCGACATGCTTCTTTAACCAACTTATATCGCCATTTTTATGGTTATAAATGATGTATGGAAAATTAAAACTTAAACCAAAATCCTTAAAGTTACTGAACTGGTAAATTCCTGTTAAAATTAAATCCTGTGACAACAGGTCAGACTTATGATTTACCAAAAGTTCATATTTAGGAGGAATTTCCATGGTAAATTAAAAAAAAAAGCAGGAGACGTGATTACGCCTTCCCCTTCTTTCCTTTTGTCTCCTTGAACTCGGCATCAACGACGTTGTCGTCCTTGCCTGCGGAGTCAGATTCTGGCTGCGCCTGAGCGCCAGCATCCTGATACATCTTTGCTCCGATTTCCTGCACGACTTTGTTGACTTCGTCAATCTTGGCATTGATCGCGGCAGGATCGCCGCTCTTGCGCACTTCTTCCAGCTCCTTGACTTTGTCTTCGATTTTCTTCTTGGTGGAAGCGTCAATCTTGTCTTTGAACTCCTCCAAGACTTTCTTGGTCTGGAAGATGACTGCTTCGGAATTGTTCTCGGCTTCGACTTTGGCTTTTTTCTTCTCGTCGTCAGCTTCGTTCTTGCGCGCTTCTTCCTTCATCCGTTCCACTTCATCCTTGTTGAGGCTGCTGGAGCCGGTAATCTTGATCTTCTGTTCCTTGCCAGTTCCTTTGTCCTTAGCGCCGACATGCAGGATGCCATTAGCGTCGATGTCAAAGGTCACTTCAACCTGCGGCACGCCGCGCGGAGCTGGCGGTATTCCGACTAGATCAAATTGGCCAAGTACCTTATTGTCTGGAAACATCGGCCGTTCGCCCTGTCCGACTCTGATCGTGACAGCAGTCTGGTTGTCAGCAGCCGTGGAAAAGATCTGTGATTTTTTCGTCGGGATAGTAGTGTTCCGCTCAATCAAAGCTGTAAAGACACCGCCCAGAGTTTCAATCCCCAAGGTTAGCGGTGTTACGTCCAGCAGAAGGACATCCTTGATGTCTCCTGCAATTACTCCAGCCTGGATCGCTGCTCCTAAAGCAACAGCTTCATCAGGATTAACGGATTTATCTCCCTCCTTACCGAGAAGTTTCTTGACTAACTCCTGCACTGCAGGAATCCGTGTTGAACCGCCTACGAAAATAAGCTTGTCTATCTTAGCGAGAGGTAAGTCAGAATCGCTGAGCGCTTTCTTGACCGGACTTTCCAAGCGTTTGAGGATGTCGGAAATCAATTCTTCAAACTTGGCTCTAGTCAATTCTTCCTTGATATGTTTCGGCCCATTGCGATCAGCGGTGATGAAAGGAATGCTTATCTCTACTTTCATCTTGCTGGAAAGTTCAATCTTCGCCTTTTCCGCGGCTTCTTTCAAGCGCTGGACAGCGGTTGCATCATTATTGAGGTCAATCCCTGTAGAATGCTTAAACTTCGTAGCCAGATGATCTATGATCAGCTGGTCAACATCATCCCCGCCCAGGAAATTATCTCCTGAGGTTGCTTTTACTTCAAAGACCCCGTCGCCAAGTTCAAGTATGGAAACGTCAAATGTTCCGCCGCCAAAATCGAAAACGAGGATAGTATGCTCTTTCTCCTGCTTGTCCATCCCATAGGCGAGGGAAGCTGCAGTCGGCTCGTTGATGATCCGCAAGACATTCAGCCCGGCGATCTCTCCGGCATTTTTGGTAGCCTGCCGCTGCGCATCATTGAAGTAAGCTGGAACAGTAATGACTGCATTCTTGACCGGCTGGCCGAGATATGCTTCCGCGTCCCGCTTGAGCTTCTGAAGGATCATCGCTGAGATCTGTTCCGGCGTATAGTCAGTCCCGTCAATATCAATCTTTTCATTGGTTCCCATTTTCCTCTTGATAGACCTGATGGTATGGGATGGATCGATGATAGACTGGTTTCGCGCTATTTGCCCGACAATGATCTCGTCATCCTTGATATGGACGACACTTGGAGTTGTCCGCGTCCCTTCGGCGTTGGAAATTATTTTTGGTTTTCCACCTTCCAGGACAGCGACTGCTGAGAAAGTCGTGCCTAGATCTATACCTATAGTTGCACCTGAAACAGTACTAGTTTTGTTTTCTTTTGTATTTGTCATTTTATTTTCCTCCATAATTTTTATTTTCTTGATTGTTTTTGTTTTGACTGTTGGTTTTGTTTTCCGGACCGGCGCTGAGCTTCACTTTTGCATGCCGGATCACTTTTCCATGCAGGGTAAATCCTTTCTGGAACTCTTCGATAATCCTGTTTTCTGGAAGACTAGAGTTGACTTTCAGTAACGCCTCATGGAAATAAGGATCAAAAATTTTTCCTTCCGTGTCCATGGGCTCAACATCATTTTGTTGCAACACACCCATCAATTGCGAATAGATCAGTTCCACTCCTTGGATAAACTCTCCTTTGTTGGCGTTCTGATCTGCATCAGTATGATCAGCACTCTTCAAAGCCAGCTCAAAATTATCAACGACCGGCAGGATCTGCAGGATAATCTCAGCGGCTGCCATCTTGCGCACCTCAATGATCTGCTTTTCCATCTGCTTGCGATAATTTTCAAAATTCGCCTGCGTGCGCTGCAGGAGTTCTTTCATTTCTTGAAGAGGATTCTGGACTACAGTTTCCTGGGCTTCCTGCCCTGAAGTTTCTTCTGTAGGAGATGCCCCTTTCACGTTTAGGTTGGTTTTTGTCTGACTTTTGGTTTCGTCTTTCATATCCATTACACTACCTTCCGTTGACTTTAAGTCAACCTAGTAGGTCTAAAATGCACTGTATATATAAATATTTCGGGAAAATTTTAAAAGTACCGGCAATATCCCTATGTGATGGCCACAAGAATCACCTTGCTTAAAATACGAAGAATAGACGATCAAAATATTAACCATGATCTTCAATGGCTCGGCAATTCCCTGGGCTTGTTTAATGTACGGGATAAGGACAGCAGCTGTTTCAGGATCTTCATAACCCTGGTGAAAAAGTCTCGGAATAACGAAGCGCTTACCTCTGACGAAATAGCTGGAAAATTGCATTTAACCAGAGGAACAGTCGTCCACCACCTAACTAGACTCATGGATTCGGGCATTGTCGTGCGCGAGAGAAAAGGATATCTGCTGCGGGAAAACAA
>DATDYP010000006.1:0-58043 GCA_035288985.1 Candidatus Nanoarchaeia archaeon | reverse complement strand
GGCGGAGCATTCCGCGGCGATAAGGTAGGTCGTCCTTTGATGTGGGAACACTTCCCACCAAAAGGATGGTCTACCGCATTCATAGAGATTCCACACACGATTGGATATAATTTATTCCGAGCACGCATTCTATGATATCGTGTTCCCGCCTTAAGGAAAGGTTTTTCTGTCCGTCCTGAACCGGCTACTATACCGATAGAGGCCCTGCACCCAGGCGGGAACAGTTTTTCTTTCTTGGAAGGCAGCTTGATCCTGACAGAATCTTCTGTCTTGCTGATGATTCGTGCAAATGATCCTGAGGCTCGCACTAACTTCCCGCCGTCAGCAGGTTTTAGTTCGATGTTATGGATTAATGTCCCTTCGGGAATATCTTTCAGGGCAACAACATCTCCATTCTTAAATTCCGTGCTTGAACCGATAGAGATCTCATCACCGACTCTGATCCCTTCCGGTGCGAAAGCTAAACCATTTCCCCCGCTAAGATAAGAAACTTCCATCAGCGGAGCGCTATGTCCTGCACAATGAACTAGGTCTGTAACTGTTCCGGTAGTTGCACCTGGAACAGCTGGGTGTTTGACTTCCCCCTTAAAGCGGAAGCTAGGTGAACGGTACGTTGGTGAGCCGCGTCCGCGGCGTTGCTGGACTAGTCGTTTACCCATTTTATATCTCTTATATCAACCCTAAATCTGCACTTACGTCGGAAGCCATGCTTTCCGGCCCTAATTTGACATAAGCCCGTTTCTCACCGGTAAATGAATTTTGAATATTAACTCCGATTACTTTCACATTAAACATTTTTTCTACTGCCTGCTTAACATCTGCTTTTGTCGCCCGCGGATGGACAGCAAACACTAATTTGTTGTCGAACTCGATCTGACGGATGCTTTTCTCTGTAGAGACAGGATAACGGATGATCTCATACTGATCGAAAGAGTCTTCTTGCTGCATAGGCTGCCGGGCCTCTTCCTTTACCTTCTGTTCTTTTTTGCTTTGTTTATTTTTTGTATCGCCAGCCATTGTTCACTCACATGAAAAGTTTACGTTCTCCTATTTCTTTCACTGCTTTCTCTGTCCATAAAGCTGCTCTCCCGGCATCAGCTCCAGGAGCAAGCAGCTCAGCGTTAAGCTGGTTAACAGCCACAACATCAACGCCTGGAACATTTTTTGCAGCTTTTGAAAGTGCGCATTCAGCGCTGGTAATGATAATGATCCCTTTCTTCCTTCTGTATCGTCGGCCTCTCATGGTGCCTAAACCTGCCCTGACTTTCTTGACCATCGATCTTTCCAATTCAGCGGCAAAACCTAATTCTTGCAGCAGCATCTCAACATCTTTTGTCTTGGAGATTTCTTCAGCTGCTCCAGCAACTAAAAAAGGATATGAAGCTGGAACTTTATGCCCCCGTTTCTCGACCAAGGCTTTCTGCACAGTCGCTGAGATGGCAGAACGGATCGCTTTCTGGTTCTCTTTCTTGTTCATCTTTCTCTCTAAAATCTTTTCTGCTTTTGGAGGATGGGACCTTCGGCCGCCCACCGTTTGAGGTGAGAAAGCACCAACCCAGAAAAAACGTGTTCCTCTTCGTGATAAGATCTTTCGATTGACTCTGCTGATACCAAAGCCGTAACAGCCGCGGTAATTTCGCCGACGCTTGCTCAGCCGTGAAGAGTGCCTCATTCCAGCTCCAGGATTTGCCCCATACTGCTGACGTGCATTCTTCTGAAGCGTTTGGACAGCTCTCTTGATCAGATCAGGCCGATAGTCTTCACTAAATTGGATCGGCAGGGCAAGCTCCCCAGCCTTTTTATTCCGTGAATCAACAATAGGTAGTTTCATTTTAGTTTGTGGCCGAGACATACGCCACTTCCGGCGCTTCTTTGGTCATTTTTTCATTTGGTCTGATCGATGGCGTCAGTACTAAGGCCCGCTTGCGTGGACCCTGGACTGATCCTCTCACTAATAGATAGCTGTTAGTAACAAGGCCATATTTCTGCAGCCCGCCTTTGGGAGTGACATTCTTGCCGTCCAATCCAAGCTGAAGGATCTGCTTATTATATTCTGTCCGCTGGTGGTAGCCCATTTTACCGCCCTGAGCAACAGTAAATTGTACGCGCTTTGGCGTCCAGGAGCCTAGGTTGCCGATACCTCGTTTTGTTTTTTCCGCCTTGTGCTGCCTGATAGGAACGCCGTATCTCTTGACCGTTCCCTGGAATCCTTTGCCCTTGCTGACGCCATGTACATCGACAGAATTGCCACTTTGGAAGACTTCTTCAACCTTAACATCATTTCCGAGGATGTTTTTGACGTAGGCCAGTTTTTCATCCTTGCTGCCGCCGAGGGCAATTTCCAGAAGTTTCGGTTTCTTGGTGCCGATGCCGGCTAACTTGGGATTGGAATGAACTAACAGCCGCAGATCATCAAACTCTCGCACCTCGTTAAGATTTTTGGTCGCTTTCTTCGGTAGCTGCACCAGTTTTGATAATTCTTTAGCACGCTTTTCAGCAAGAACGGATGTTATTTTTTGCAGGCCGCGAGAAGTATTTTTGTAGAAAGAAACGCCCACAGCGCTCATAGGAGGGCAATCGACAATGGTCGAAGCAACCATGATATTCTCGCCCTTTGTCAATGATTTGGGGCGGTTGTCAATAACCAGCAGATGAGTCATGCCTGCCTTATAGGCTATAAACCCTAACGGCTTGGCTTTATTTTCTGCAGCCCAAGACCTGATGCGGACTAGTGAATGTCTGGCCCGTTTTCGCGGCCAAAACTGCATGCTTCCCCGTCGTGGATGATGTGCTTGTGGCATGTAATCTTTCCTTTAACAGCCTATATCGGCGTCCCATCCAAGAATCAATGACGATCTGTGATGGTATCCTTCTCAGGCCAAATGCGCCAGATCATTTAATTGGCAAGCCAATCAGTGTAATCTAGCGGTTTCCCTCTCAGGATTAAGGGTTATTTATAAAAGTATCGTTTATGAAGAGTATAAATGCAGGTGAGGCAGCAAGACAATACTAATGGAGCATCATCTGCCAACAGTAAGTTAATTCTTTCAACAATATTTATATAAAATCACCCTTCCTACCGCAAACATGAAATATATCTTCACCAACCTCATCGGAACTTTCATCTTCGATGAAAAATTAGCTATTATAGATTCACTCCCATTCAAATCCATTGATGAGTACAAGCAAAAAGAAAAGAGTGAAGCAAAACTGCAAAAGAAGCATACTGCAAAACCTTTGCCTGAAAATAAACGATTATCAGCGTTATTATTGTTTAAGGATCCAAAATATTACCAGGATTTCTATACGAAAAATCTGCAACTGACCAAGGAAGCACTCAAACATTCCGTCAATGAAGACAACCTGATCATGCAGGCTATTGCTAACATCAATGAGCTCGACAAAATAGCCAACACCATGAGCAAACGTCTGCGAGAATGGTATAGTTTATACTACCCTGAATTATCTGAACGGGTTGAAAACCACGAGAAATATGTTGAGCTAGTCCTTGGACAAAAGCGTGATCAAGAAACGTTCGGCGCAGACCTAGACCTACCGGATGTCGAGGAGATGAAACTATTAGCACAAAGAATCATCTCCTTATACGAACTGCGAAAAGAGCATGAATTATATATACAAAAAATCATGAAGGAATATTGTCCAAATCTTCTCGAGTTAGCCGGAACGACCATTGCCGCGCGATTGATCGAACTAGGAAGAGGCTTGAAGCATCTGGCTTTATTGCCAGCATCAACGATCCAACTATTAGGAGCAGAAAAGGCCTTATTTAGACATCTGAAAACCAACGCAAGGTCGCCTAAGCATGGGATAATCATCAATCATCCATTAATCCAGAACGCCAAACGCGATCAGAAAGGAAAAGCTGCGCGGATGCTGGCCGACAAGCTTTCGTTATGCGCTCGGTTAGATTATTTTAAAGGAGAGTTTAAGGCTCCAGAGTATAGGAAAGAATTAGAGGGGAAATTGGCATGAAAGAATTTCAAGAATTGCATCAAGCGGTGATTAATGATCGCAGATACTCGCTGTGGTCAAAGCAACAAACTATCACCGAAAGAATAAGAACATTGCAGGGAGAGGTGCAAGAGCTCTCAGAAGCTCTTCATAACGAGAATATAACCAATTTTCAAGAAGAATTAGGTGATGTAATTTGGGATACTTTATCTATTGCTGCCATCGCCGAAGAGAAAGGTCTTTTTACCACCCAAGAAGTCCTCCACAATGTAATCCTAAAATTCAAACAACGAAAACCATTTATTTTTACAGGAGAATCTGTTTCAAAAGAAGAAGAATCACGAATCTGGCAAGAAGCTAAAAATAAAGGAAAAGCATGAGCTCCATCAAACCACATAAAATATTTGAACTGTATAGCGACGGAAGAAGATTATATACCAAGAGCATCCTTCCCGGAAAAAAACACTTTGATGAGCGCGTAGTCAGAGAAAAAGGGATTGCTGAATATCGTGAATTTGATCCCACCAGAAGCAAATTAGCAGCTATGGTCATGAAAGGCTGCACCAATGTTGGCATTCGAAAAGGGGATGTCATTCTCTATCTCGGAGTTTCCCACGGATATACTGCCTCATTTGTCTCGGATATAGTTGGTAAAGAAGGCCTTATTTTTGGTATAGATCCCGCGCCGAGAGTGATTAGGGACCTGGTCTTCCTTGCCGAACAGCGGAAAAATATCATTCCTCTTCTCGCTAACGCTAACCATCCCGAGGAATATCTAGAACGAGTAATGGGAGCTGATATCATCTATCAGGATATCGCCCAAAAAAACCAGGCAGAAATATTCAGCAAGAACTGTAAACTGTTCCTCAAAAAAGGAGGCTATGGGTTGCTGGCAGTGAAAGCGAGAAGCATCGATGTACGGCGGAAACCAAAAGGCCTTTTCGTGGAAATCAGAACCAAACTGGAAAAAGAGTTCACCGTCATCGACTACAAGATTCTGGAACCATTTGAAATGGACCACTGCATGATCATCATCAAGAAAAATGAGTAAGATAGCTGTTGATGTTGTACTACTGCCCCCTGAAGAAATTCTGGAACTGTGTATCAAACTCAATAGAGAATGCAACATTGCTGGAAAAGCAAAAGGCCAGTTAGGCAAAAAAGATTTTGTCCCTCATATCTCATTGGCGATAGGAGCGGTGCAGACAACAGATTTGCCAGCCATTTTCAGCATTCTAGAAAAAATGACAAAAAACTTGGCACCTCTTTCCTTAGAGATATATCAGTTGGAGCATTATATCAGTAAAACAGACGGGAAAAAATCGTATGGCTTTAAGATTAAAGTGACAGAGAAGCTGCAGCAACACCATGAAGCAGTGATGAGGTCATTAGAACCCTATTTTGTAGATAGTACTATTACGGTCGAGATGCTTTACAAAGATAATGGCGAAGTCATTGAAAAAGTTTCGCCCGCGGTAATTGAGTATCGAGAAAAACACAGTTTTACGCATTTTGATCCCCATATTACTCTGCTTTGCCATGAAATGGAGTATGAAGCCTTGCCGATCCGGTTTAGCAGTTCAACCTTTGCAGTATTTCATCTCGGCAGAAATGGCACCTGCAGAAAACAGTTATTTTCAACAAAACTCAAGGCCGTGTAAAAACCACTCAATAGCAACATTTAAATACTGTAAAAATTTAGTTCTGGCAAAGAGGTGAATTACTGTGGAAAAAAAAGAGAGTCAATCTACATCGTATCTATTTATAGCTGGAGTGGTAGCTATTGTCGCTATCGTAGCGCTTGTTCTTAATGGAAGCGAAAGTTTAGGAGGAGCTGCAACCTTCGGGAAAGGAGATGCAGAAACATATCAGGAATCATGTACTGATGATGACCCTGAAAATGATTTTTTTGTTGCAGGAACAGCAACCCTTGGCCCTTACTTATATGAAGATTACTGCTTAGAAGATCAGCTAACACAATATTACTGCGGTACTGGAAGAACTGTGAAAGCAACAAGGCAAATTGAGTGCGAGAAAGGCTGCAGAGCAGGAGTCTGCCTAAAATAGAAAGGAATCCGATCTAAAAGGGGAATCAAATGAAAAACGCAAATGATCATGCACCTTACTTGTTTATAGGAGGAGTTGTTGCCATCGTGGTGATGGTGGTTCTCGCTTTGAACGATGCTGGAAGCTTAGAAGGCGCTGCCTTTTTCAGGGAAAAAGTGACGGGGCCTGCAGATTATCATTGTACAGATGATGACCCTGGCAACGATTTTTACATGGCAGGAGAGGTACGATATGGGTCTTATATTTACCCAGATCATTGTGAAGATGACGACTTGCACCAGTTCTACTGTAGCAGGAACAAGCCTACACATACCAGGCATTACCCCTGTCCTAATGGCTGTAAAGACGGAGCCTGCATTTCCAGTTAAAAGTTAAAAAAGGTGAAGTAAAATTACAATAACAACAAAAAAAGGTAGTCACACACCATTGTTACTTGCAGTAAGCATTGTAGCTATGATTGCAGTAGTAGTCCTTACCCTTGCCAGCAACAGAGGTGTTGAAGGAGCCCTTTTATACGGTACAAAAACCATGGATTATCAAGATTATTGTACTGACGATGATCCCGAAGATGATTTTTATGTTGTCGGAACGGTGAAGATGGGTCCTAAAGCCTACATTGATCACTGCGATGGCAATGACCTTCATCAGCCATATTGCAGCACTGGCAAGATGGTCAAACAAAGGAGGCATTACGAATGCCCTAACGGTTGCAAGGACGGAGCTTGCTTGCGAGGTTAAGTGTAGGAGATCAAATAGAGGTGAAATAAAATGAAAAAAGGAAATGCTAACCATTCTTACTTGTTTATGGCAGGAGTTGTTGCTATCGTTGCCATAGTAGCACTTGTTCTTAACGGCGGCGGGAGCCTTCAAGGAGCAGTTTCATCAGAAGGGAAATTATGCACCGACGATGATCCTGAAGATGATTTTTATCTAAAAGGAACTGTAAACAGCTGGAACAAAGTATATGAAGACTACTGCCTTTCAGATAAGGACTTGATTCAGCACTTTTGTCAGACTGGCAGAGACGTTAAAACCAGAAGAGCATACTCTTGCCCTGAAGGATGCCTGAACGGAGCTTGCCTACGAGGGTAGGCTTGGTTACCTAGTTAAAGAGGTGAATAATGATGGAAAAAGAAAATGAACACCATGCATCGCATGTGTTCCTTATAGGTCTGGTCGCAGTTGTTGCTGTAGTCGCTGTAGTTCTTAGCGGAAGCAGCAGCCTGGAAGGTGCTCCGGTGTATCAGATTAAAAATGAGGAGTTCCAAGGCGCTTGTACTGACAACGATCCTGACAACGATTTCTTTACGTTAGGTACTACGACGTATGGATATGTGGATCATGTTGATTATTGTCTCGAGGACGTCTTGTTCCAATTTAATTGCGCTACGTCAACTAAAGTACGGGTTTCCACTCCCTACCAGTGCCCTAAAGGCTGCCTTAATGGATTTTGCCTGCAGGAGTAATTACTGTAAGGAATAGAAACAAGCAATGTATACTAAAGAGGTGAAAGACAATCGCAAAAAATAATTACGCAGGACATTTCTCAATACTCGCTATTGTTGCTGTTGTAGCAGTCGTGGCACTTGTTCTTACCAATGGCAGTGGTCTGGAAGGGGCTCCGGTTTTCAGGGAGCAAACTGGTGACTATCAGAACTTTTGTTCCGATGAAGAACCATTGAATGATTACTATGTAGCTGGAACAGTGACCTTCAAAAGTCAGAAATACCATGATTATTGCATAAATGAATACTTGTACCAGCATCAGTGCGATACCAGCGCTTCCATTGGGGTAACACGGCCATACCAATGCGCAAACGGCTGTAAAAATGGTGCATGCATAAAGGCCTAATTTTCTTTTTTCTTCTGTGAGTTATAAGTTTAGAAGCCGCAAAAGAATCAGAAAGGTGTAGTATGAGCCTCACAAGGGAATCCGCGTATCTTTATCTTTGTTCTAAAGAACTGCTGAAAATAAATAAAAAACTGCACAAGCTCAGCCAGGATTTGCGCCATCACGGACAGAAGCATCTTCAGGCAGCTGATGAAAAGAGCAGGCGCAAGCATGCCAAGAAACATCATGCTACGACGCAAGACCTGCAGCATCTGATGAAGAAACATCACGCCATGCTTTCCCGGATCAAGCATCATTTGGTGAACTATAATCATGCTTTGAGGAAAGAGTTGAAGCAGTAGAGCAGGTTAGAGGATATTTGAAGTAAAATTTATATAAGTAGGGAGTGTAGGGTAACAGATGGAGAGCTGTTTGGATAAAGTTTTTTCAAGATCAGTAAATAAATTTATACCTTGGTCTGGGTTTTTAGCAGCAATTCTTTTTCTGATTGCAGATTTGATAGACAGAACTTATAGTTTTTGGATCTTTCTGTGGATAATTTTTTTAATTCTTGACGCTTATTGGTTGCTACGTATCTATACCAAGATCTAATTATTGATTTCTTCAGATTTTCTCGTCCATTTTCACTTCTTTTTAGTTCAACTACTGAATTATAATTATCTTAGAAAAGAAAATTGTTTATACAGTTTCGCAGAAAAGGGGATCGATAAAAATATTGCTGATATTCATGCTTATCTTTGCGGTGATGGTATGTTATTAAGAATCCTTAGCGGATTAAATAAATTTTGCTTAAAAAAGTATGAATGGTTTATTCTACCTTCTTCACATGAATGATATTAACCGGACAGACATCTGCCGCTTCCTGGTTGCTTTCCCGATCTTCTTCAGAAATCTGCAACTCCCAATGGTCACCAACTTTCTTAGATCTTTTCAGGTGCGCTAAACCAGCCTCATCCATCTCCCAAAATTCTGGATTAATAGCTGCACAAGCTCCGCAGCTGATACAGTCCTTTTTGAAATGATGTATTGTAGGCATGTTACCACCAACTGAAGGTCTGTTTATATTTCTTTTTGTTTTTTAGTTGAGGACAATAGTTCCGCATATAATCTCTCCTCAACTAAAGTTTGGAAGACATAGATTCTTATGCAATAATTATGTCTTCCATTATTTGACACAGATCAAGAAATACGCCCATGGTCCAATAAAGATTCGCCTGATGCTCATACCGTGCATCGTCAACCCTGATAGCATGAGGATCTACACATAACTTCTCTGCCCATTGTCCTGATCGCACGACTGCATCAGCGCATGTGGTGAGCCATTTTTTTGTTATCCGGTCTGCGTCTTGATCAAAACCATAGCCTCTAAGACCATTAACAACAAGCCAATGAAGAGGCGCCCAACCATTGGGATATCCCCACTGTATGTTTGGACCGCTAAGTTTTTTCTCAGTCGCACTTAAGCCCCCATCATACTCAAAGACAGGAAGTTTTTCTACCATAAGTTTGGCTTGCTCTTCGGTTGCTAAACCTGCCCAGAGCGGATAGTATCCGGCAAGCGACAATGTTGTAAGCGCTTTGTCTGCTTCAGGATCATAGTCAAAGAAAAAACCCTGCTCTTCATCCCACAGGTACTTGGTTATGATCTCTTTTCTTTTTGCTGCTACTCCTCTCCACCGCGCCGCTTCCGGCCGTCTTCCTAAGTCATCCGCGAGGACTGCAAGATCAGCCTCATATTTGTATAATAATGAATTGAGATCAACAGGATTACAAACAGGCACCCTGCTTCTTTCTACATACCGGCCATTGCTGCTGACAGAACCACCAAAGCGTAAAGTATTATCCCAACCTGATTCCTGCATCGCCCCATAGGAAGGATCCCCTCCCTTGTTGTGAGGATCGTTATCATCATGATACCTACTAAGCCCCGTAGAGGTTAGCCTCTTCCCCGTAGTCCAAACATCCATATACTCCTGAACAATCTTCCCGTAAGCCATCTCTAACCATTCGCTGTCAACCCCGTTGCCGGAAGCAGCATGAACCATTCTAACCATGGAACTGAGGAAAGGCGGCTGGGTCCTGGTATCATGGGTAATATAGCTGTTGGGAATATATCCATACTCTTCAAGCATGGCAAAGAAATTCTCCACCATTCCTTTCATCACAGCTTGGCCTTTTGTCCCCAAGTGCTTCAATCCCTGCATGATAAAAAAGGAGTCCCAATAAAACTGTTCCTGGAAATAGCTGTCGCTGGCAGGAATGAAAGGATGTGGAAGTCCTTCGTGTTCGCAGAGAAGACTTTCTAAAGGAGGAAGCCGCCCTATAACTTGTTGAAAGGTGTCCATGGGGCCGGCAAATATACCCTTATTTATTAATTTTGTTATTTTTACCACCCATTAGTAAGAACCTAACCGATCTTTACTCCTGGCTTTTATGAACCGTAACACGACCATGCAAACAGCTTTCGTAAAACTACCATCACCAAAAAACTTATATACGCAGTTTATTTCATTAAACACATGAAAAAGGGTGTGTTGATAGTCTTAACCATATTAATTTCTCTAGCGCTCATTTCCTGCAAACCCGGGCCTGCTGCAGGTGAGAAACCTTTGGATACCGCAGCAGCATTAAAGATAGTAAAAAGCGGCACGGAAGGGGTAAAGATCAAGCTGCAGCAAAACTCCCCGCCGGATCTGTTGTATGACCAAAACGAATTGGTCGCGCTGGTGGAAGTTGAAAACAAAGGCGCGTCCGTGAACGGTGTAAATGATCTGCAAGCCCAGGATTGTTTTGTACAGGTAACCGGATTCGATCCAAATATCATCACGGGAGCATTTAACATACCTCGTTCCTGCTCAGAGGGGATAGGAACTCTTGAGGGAAAGAATGTCTACAACACCAGAGGAGGGACAAATATACTGGAATTTACCTCCTCTGTCAGCCTTCCGCTGGGAGTTACTGATTATACCCCTACTCTCAATTTCCTGGCCTGTTACAATTATCGCACTGTCGCTAACCCGTCTGTCTGTGTGGATCCTTTATTCTATCAAGTCACCTCAGAACAGAAAACCTGTCAGCCAAGGGATGTGCCTATGGGCGGAGGACAAGGAGCACCTGTTGGAATAAGTTACGTCGGCGTGGATATGGTTGGTGATAGAGCGATCTTTGAAATAAGCATTCGAAATCAAGGCACAGGACGAGTCTTAAGCCCCTTTGCTAATATCCAGAATTGCGGCCAGTCTTCGCTGGAATACCGGGATCTTGACCGGGTTTCCTACAACGTGCAAATGACTGGAGGGGGCAAGATCAACTGCAAACCTCAAGATGGCTTTGTGCGCTTAACTAATGGTGAGGGAAAGATAATCTGCACCTTCGCCATTCCCGGAACATCTGCTTTTGAAACGCCCCTTCTGATAGACCTTGATTATTCGTATGTGGAATCGCTGCGGAAAGCCATACGTATTGTCCAGACCCCCCAGTAAACTTTAAATACCTTTATCGATTAATAGCTTGATAATAGATTAAAGAGGTCTTGATGATGAAAAAATCCATAATCCTGGCAATTTTATGTGCAAGTTTACTTATTCTCACAGCATGTAATGGTGAAAAAGCTCCCACCGCAGGAAAAGGAGCGTTCCTTGGCGGTGAGAAGGGCATCGTTGCCAGTTTTGAGCCTTTCGGCGTGGAGGAGGAAGGAGTATACAGCATCTTTGATGAAGAAACCTTCCCCATGGAAGTTACCGTGCAAAATAAAGGTGAATACCAGATCAAAAGTGGTGAAGTTACCATAAAGTTACTAGGACCATCACAAGAAGAATTCACCGGGATGACTTCATGGGAGTTGAAAAATGCCCAAGCCTTGGAAGGAATCTCTGAACTTGTCCCTGACGGGGGCGAGGAAACTTTCACCTTCGCGACAGATGCAAAATACAAAAGCAGTGTCAGCGGTGTTGTAGATCGGGAATGGTTCGCCAATGTTGAATACCGATATAACACTTTCCTGATCGTTCCAGAAGTTTGCCTGAAAGAGAATTTAAATGACCAACGCGTTTGCGAGGTTAAACAAGCAAAAACATTCTTTGTTTCAGGTGCTCCAGTAACGGTGAAAAGTGTTGAAGAAGATACCGCAGGAAAAGGGATAATGGCTCTTAAGATTCTTGTAAGCAATGCCGGTATCGGAAAAGTGACGAAAGTAGGCGAAAGCTTTGGCGTCCGCGACACCCTCACTTATAGCATCGACGATCCTGCTTGGGAATGCAAGTCTGGTGGCAAGGTAAATGAAGCACGGCTTATCGACGGACAGGCAGAAATCGTCTGTAAATTGAAAGAAGCCCTGCCAGCAGGACATCTCTCTACCAAGCAAGTGAAATTAACACTGGATTACAAGTATAGGGATTTGATCTCTGAGAAGCTGAGGATTAAGCAGAGCAGTTGATTTGCTTTATTTTTTTAGTGTTTAGTACAAGATCATAAACCACCTTTTCATCTGCTTCAACTAAAGCTTGTAGTTCCGTTTCTTCGTCAAGCGGGTGTGTTATATATTTAGAGTGAATTCTTGAATCATAATGTCCATTGCCGCCTATATGAGCCACAGCTCCATGCCGGCCGAGTAAAAAATTAATAGCTCCTGCTGTAAATTGGTTCCTCTGGAGAACAGCTGTTGCACCAATAAATGGTTTACCTCCGATATGTAGAAGAGTTGCTGTATCATAACGCACAACATCCCCTAAGTACATAGGTTTTACTTTTCCATCTTTAAATTCTAAAATGCAGTCCCTAAAATAACTAGACCAATCTGTAAAATAAAATGGTACTCGATTCTGTAGCGCCCAGCGTAAAGCTCCATAATATTCATAAGGCTGGTACGAACCTAGAGGCTGATAGCCTAACAACTGTAAATCCATGGTTTTTAGAGTGACCAAGCGCCCATCATCAATTGCAGTGAATACCTGAGCTTCTGCCATCAACCTACGCACCCTTTCTTCGATCCTAGGATCGTCTGTGCATTCGAAGAAATTTATCGCTAGGCCACGTTGTTCTAAAGAAAGTGCTGATGGAGAGTGGTCTGAAAGAATCTTATTTACCGGAGTCAGAAAGTCTTCCCCATGCCCTATACCTATGCCAATAAATTTCTTCATTTCCTTCTGAATGTACCCAACTCATCAGAACCAGCCATCTCTTTAAAAATCTTTACCTACTCCCCACCAGCATCACAAAAGCTAAAAAACTCTCCAATTGAATATACTCATCGCTGCCTTCAACCATCCTGAACTCCACTTCCCCGCATTTATCCACCAGCTCAACTTTCTTCGAATCCGTTAACTGCAGATTCCAGATCTCTTTCTGGATCTGGCGGATGATATCCAATCCAGACAGCCCATAATCCAGCATCAATGATAATAATTTCTTGCGTGATTCCAGAAAATTTCCTTTAGCGGCTAACGACAGCACTTCATTCACTTCCTTCGGCTTGGCTACAGAAGCCATGGAATAAATCTGTTCTGGTGTAATGCGCTCACCTTCTTTCTTTAAGACAAAGCAGCTTTGCATGATATTTGTTAACCTTCTAACATCCCCATCGCTTACTTCATACAGGGCATCGACTGCATCAGGCGATAACAGCTGTTGAACTTCACCGCCTTCCCCTGCGCAAACATTATGAATGACTTCTGTAATCTCTTCTTTACTCAACGGCTTGAACCTAAACACTGCACATCTTGACTGGATCGGATCAAGGATTTTAGATGAATAGTTGCAGCTTAAAATAAATCTACAGGTCTTGGTATAATTCTCCATCGTCCTACGCAAAGCCTGCTGCGCTTCTCTGGTTAAAGCATCACTTTCATCAAGATAAATTAATTTAAACGGCACATCGCCGATCGCTTTAGTACGAGCAAAATCTTTTACCTTCACCCGCACCACATCAATGCCCCGTTCATCCGATGCATTCAGCTCCAGGGTGTTTTCACGCCAATGCTCGCCGAACAATTGTTTGGCAATCACTAAAGAAAGCGTGGTTTTACCCACACCAGCAGGGCCGGAAAATAACAGATGGGGCATATTCTTTGATTCTACAAAGGCTTTTATTTTCTCCACGATCTCCTTCTGCCCTTTGATATCATCAAAAGTACCAGGCCGATATTTTTCTGTCCAGATTGAAGAGGTCATAATCTTTTCCAGAAGGAGGATAGTTTATAAGTTTTATCCTACATTAACAATTAATTTTGTAAACCCTACTTGCAGTAGATCTTGCCACATTATCAAGTTGACGTAAATCATCGTCACTTAAACCAAATATTCTTTGAACTATAGAAAATTCTTTAGCGAGCGTACTGCCTATACTTCCAGGAGTATCGCTATTAATCGTACAGGGTATACCATAGCTTTGAAATGTAAGGAGGGGATATTTTGTTAAATCATTACCCAGCATAGTACTCACA
Source organism: Candidatus Nanoarchaeia archaeon (assembly GCA_035288985.1). Classification (GTDB taxonomy): domain Archaea; phylum Nanobdellota; class Nanobdellia; order Woesearchaeales; family GW2011-AR9; genus DATDYP01. The sequence continues at coordinate 43,712 of DATDYP010000006.1, read as the reverse complement.
AAATCCCCGCTTAGGTTCGAATTTGGGCATAACTCAACAACAGCACCACTCTTAGCTATGGCAAGCATCACTGATTCGTCATCCATTGCATAAACAGCATGCCCTAGGGTGTCTGGTTCCAGTTTCAAAGCAGAAATAATCCGTTCATGAGAACTATAACCATCATTCTCTCCTTTCTCCCCAGCATGTATAGTCAAAGCTTTAACTCCACCGTCTCTTAATCTGCTAATAACCCTTTTATATCCCCCAAACAACTTATGAGTTGGCTCGTTAGTCAAATCTGTCCCTACAATACTACCTGAGTAGTTTAGAGCAATGTCAACAACATCATCTAATATTGGTAGAAAAACATCCTGACAGGATATCGAGAAAACAAGAGGGGTTCTTTCTGGATCTGCATTGCCACTGATTAAGTAAGCTATTGTCCTGTTTAGCAAATCAAGGAATTCTCTTTTCTCAGTAGGAGTGTCAAAGTCTGGTTTTAAACCATGAAGAGCTTTGTAACAGAACATGGGCATTGAAAGACTAAACCTTAAAATTCTTGCATCCAGATTTTCTTCTTCCAGGTCTGTAACTGCTTCTCTAACAACATCAGCAAAAACTTCCGGCTTACGAAATACAGCTTCACGAACTCTAGTGTGGTTTGCATACCACATCTCCCAATTTGATCCTGGTTCGACTTGAGATAACTCTCTTATCTGAGTCAGACTTTTGCCGGCCCAAGGCAGATCGTGTTTATCACTAACAGCTTTTATTGCTCTAGGCCCCATATCATCTAGATGGTAATGGAGATCGACAGTTGGTTTGAATTTCATTGCAACAGTAACTCAAGGTATTTTCCAGAACCAAGCTAATTTATAAGTTTATGGCTGCTAAAATACTAGTAGTATCAGCTCACTGACCACTTTCAGAACATCGTCCAAGGATATCCCCAACACAAAGACGATCACAAACACAGCTAACAAAGTATAAAAGAGAAACTTAAGCATATGGGACAGAATCTTTGTTAAGAACAAGGCTACAAAAATAAGCAAAATGATCCAGAGGAATGAAAATACGTCCATAGCAGCTTTAGAGTATTAATAATATATAATAATTTCTCTTATAGAAAGGAGCCTGGCAACACTGCCAGGAAAAGAAGATTATATAAAGATACAATATATACTTTACGGTAAAAGATGGTGTCCCCATTTATAATGATTCTCGTCGCTCTTTTGCTAGCCTTTACTCTTTCAGAAGTGTTGAAAAGGGCTGTAGGAATCCCCCGGGTTGTCGGCCAGGTAGGCACTGGAATTCTTCTCAGCATTGCTCCGGTCAGGTCCTTTTTATTTAATCAAGAGAACCTTGATGTACTCTCGTTCCTGGCTAATTTAGGAATAATTCTTCTCTTTTATTATGTCGGTCTGGAAACTAATTTAAAAGTCTTCAAGAAAAACATCAAAAAATCGCTGTCCATTTCCTTAGCCAATACTACCATCCCATTGATTATCGGCTTTGTGGTAATGAAGTTTATCTTCCACTTTGACACTATTGTAAGCCTCATTATCGGTGTTGCTCTCTCTGTGAGCGCTCAATCAATTACTATCGGAATGCTGGAGGAATTGAAACTGACCAAATCAAAGTTAGGAGGAACCCTTATCAGCGCCGGAGCGGTAGATGATATCATAGAGCTGATCCTAGTCAGCATTATCTTGTCTTTTTTCCAGCTGACCGTTACTGATATCCCTCATTTGCGATTAGCATTAGGCCTGTTCTTTTTTATCGCCCTGGTTGCTGTGGCGCGACTATGGTTTATCCCTTACACCCTCAAGTTCTTTGACCTCGAAAAGTCAAGCACCGCGAGATTTACCGGTGCGCTCTTGATTGTGTTGCTTATCGCTTCCCTGTCAGAGCTGTTTGGGATGGGGTATATTATCGGCGCCATGATTGCCGGCATTATTGTCCGCCAGACTATTTTTAAGGATGTGCAGATCCCTGATTGGGAAGAGCACGACATTGCCAGATCGATCCATATTATTGCCTTCGGCTTCCTTATTCCCCTCTTCTTTGTCTGGGTAGGGTTAAACGCAGACATCTCAACACTGGGCGAAAATTTCTTCTTTGTAATCATTCTCATCGCTATTGCTATTGTCGGGACTGTTGGCGGAACGACGCTTGCAGTGATGTTGCACAAAGGCAGTTTTCGTGAGGGGATGCTGACTGGCTGGGGCTTAACCCCCAAAGGAGATATAGAACTGGGAATTGCTACCTTAGCCCTTACCGCAGGAGTCATCACTTCAGGCATCTTTACCTCACTGGTTTTTATGGCCATCATAACAACACTCATTGCACCCCTGGTATTCAAGTACTTAGTTGTAACGTCGAGAAAGAAAATAGCCTGATGCCATTGAACCTTAGATCGGATTGAACCATGATCATCGAATCTATCATACTTATCGGCGGATTACTTCTTCTTGTCAAAGGGTCTGATCTCTTTGTCAAAGCGGCCGCTTCAACAGCTAAGAAGGTAGGCGTCTCCGAATTTGTAATCGGTTTGACTCTCATCGCAGTTGGAACGTCGCTTCCTGAGCTCGTCTCAGCAATTTTTGCATCAATAAAACAGCAAAGCGGCCTGGTGCTAGGGAATATTGTCGGCGCAAATATTGCCAACATGGGACTGGTGATAGGGATTGCTGCTATTCTGTCAATCATAAAAACAAAACAAGAAACGATAGAAAGGGATGGCTACATACTCTTGTTCTCTGGATTACTGCTTCTGGTTTTCCTCTACAACGGGATTTCCAGGATAGAAGGGGTGATCTTCCTGCTTCTGTATATCAGCTACACCATCTTCCTTTTTGAGAGAAAAACAGAAATGATGAGAAAATATCCTTTTAAAGAGTTCCTGACCTACTTCCTCAAATTTAAATATCTCGGCCACTTCAAAAAAATATTTGCGAGAAACAACATCTCTTCAGCGAAAAAGAAAACTAAAAAAAACACAAAATTTCCGCCATCATTCACCCTGAAGAACGTTGCTGTCCTTACCTTGAGCGGTCTGGCTGTTATCATAGGAGCACACTATGTGGTCAAAGAGGCGGTCTTTTTTGCGATGTCGCTAAAAGTACCTCCGACGGTCATGGGCGTTCTCATCTCACTTGGCACAACCATGCCCGAAATGAGTGTTGCAATAACCGCCGCACGAAAAGGATACAGCAATATAGCCTTAGGCAACTCCCTGGGTTCCTGTATTACCAACACTCTCCTTGTTCTCGGCCTTGCCGCAACTATTTCACCGCTTGCAGTTACAGAGATAACTTCATCCTACACCGCGCCTTTTATGATGCTGATGATTATTTTGCTATTGATCTTTATACGAAGCGAGTGGCGGATCACAAAGAAAGAAGGAATCATTCTCCTGGCGACATATCTAGGATTTTTGTTGTGGATACTGTCAAAAGCCGTCGCCTGAATCTTAGCTGCTCCGGTAGAGTAAACTGCGCAGGATAGAAAACATCAATTAGCGCAGTTTACTTATTAGATAACTGCGTAATTATGTGCTGTATCCCACGCAGTTATCTATAGAGGATTTTGAAAAACTATCAAAGGCGTAGCTTTTGGAGTTTCCTGTTCAGCCCTTTCTGTTTCCAGTTTTCCCGCTGTTTTCCCTTAGATAGACCGTATGTGTAGGGAAAGGGATGCCTATCTTAGCTCTGTTCAGCGCATTATATATTTTCTCTGTTGCTTCCAGCTTCTTATCGTAGGCAATGCTCCACGTTTCCACCCAGAAATTGGCCCTGAACTTCAGAGAAAAATCCCCCATTTCAATAAATTGCACATTAGGAGCAGGGTCTTTCAAGACACCTTCCATTCCTGCTAGCACCTTCATGACGGTAGAACGAACCTTATCCACATCTGAACCGTATTCGACGGCAAAAAAGACCCTCGTCCGCACCTTCGGATCAGGGTGGGTGTAGTTAAGTAGCCTGGAATTGGCTAAGTAGCCATTTGGAACATACATCACTTCATTATCAAAATTTACGAGTTTTGTACTTCGCAAGCCGATATCATGGATGGTTCCCACTTCGCCGCTTTCCAGCTGGATTTTATCACCAACCCGATAGGTTTTATCCAGCAGCAGGGAAATCCCGCCAAAGACATTCTTGAGCGAATCCTGCAAAGCTAGGCCTAAAATGATGCCGCTGATTCCCACACCAGCCAAATACGGCGTGATATCAATGCTCCAGATTTTAAGGACCCACATCAAGCCGATGACGACAAAAAGAACCTTGGTAATTTTCTGGAATAATGGTAACAGAACATCATCAGCTTTGGTTTTTGTCTTTTTGGAAAAGGCAATAGCCCACGTTTCTATCACTATATCAATACCCTGGAGGAGAGCATACAAAAAGACCACTGCCATAATTGAATTGACTATTTTACTAACGACGCCATTAATGCCTAGATTCAGGAGAGCCAGCTTAACTCCATATGCAAGCAAAAGATAAAATAACGGTCTTTTGGTATGTTCAAAGAGCATGTCATCAAATTTTGTCTTCGTCCTTGTGGCAAATGCCTCCAGATACTTGCTGAAAAGAAAAAGCAGCAGTTTGGCTGCGACTGCAAAAAAGACCAGGATCAATAAGGAAATAATATATTTATTCTGAAGATATACTCCCACATAAGGTAGCGTGGCAAACCAGTTCAGAATGAATTCTCTCATAGATAAGTCATGCCTCCTGTTTTTTAGTTAGTTTAGGTGTAGACATTTTAAATTTTACGAAAAAGATCCTTATCGAGCTTAAGATGATAGTCCCGGCAATAGTCACGTGCGCCACATTTTTTAAGAAGACAGCATGAGGCACGCCGGCCTGTACCGCTAACTGCGCTATGACCGCAGGCGCAAGTCCCCGCGCAAAGATGGAGTTGATTAGCGACTGGCTCTCCGGAGTCATTTTTTTTGTTAACAGGAGAGAAGCCATTCGCGAACTCATTAAAAGAACTGATAAGGAACCGCCGACGATAAGGGCCTTAATGTCTGAAATATCGATGAGGCTCCCTATATAAACAAAAAAGAATGTCTTCAGCAGGAATGAGATCTGATGATAAAAATACTCTTCCGAAGGAGTCGTGACAGAAACACCCAAAGCGCCCTTAAGAGCGTTCTTCTTCTCTTTTCCTTTTGTGCTCTTGATGCCGGCTATTATCGATGACAGCTGCTTAGAATTCTTCAGTATCAGGCCGAAGAACAAAGCAGCAATGGCGCCGTTTCCCTTAAGGAATTCTGTAATGACGTAAATCAATAATAGGTAAGCGACTACCATGATATAATTGTGCTCCTTGAAAACCCGCAAGGTCAGGACTATCCAGATAATTCCGCCCGCTAAGCCGAGCAGGCCGGCAATAGCAAATAAAGAGGCTAATTGGGTCAATGTTTCCCGAATCCCGAAACTGCCAAAATTGATAATCTCGATCACTGCCAAAGAGAAGACAATGCAAAAAACATCAGTCAATGCACCTTCCAAGGTCAATACTGAATATATTTTTTTAGATACATTCATCTGCTTGAGAATAGGAATGACAAAAGATGATGATATGCCGCCAAGCATAAAGCCTGCCAGTGCCGAGACCAGAAGAGGGAAGCCAGCAGCTAGCATCACACCAAAAACTACCACTGAGGAGATGATGAAGTTAAATGTGGTCAGTAAAAAACTAGCTGAAACCTCACGAACTAAGGAAGCAAGACTAATATTAAACGCTCCGTCAAAGAGAAGAAACAGCAGCGTGAACGTTGTGAAAATAGGGGCGATTCCGGCAAACTGTTCTATGGAGATATATCCTAGGACATTTGGACCTAGTACAAATCCAAGCACTATTAAGAATAAAACGTCGGGAATGCTCAGTTTCTTAAAAATGAATTCTGCAAAGAATCCAAAGAAGAGTATCAAACTTACTGCCAGTAATATCACTACAACATCCATCTTTTTTCCCTGTACAGCCTAAAATTTAAGAATTTAAATAACTTTCTAAATTAGCCGCTCATGCAGCGACAGGCAGCAGTATTTCATCCAAATCCTCATCGTCATCCTGCAGATCAGCCTTCATATACCGATAGTGCAGCAAGGTCTTGTATTTTTGAAGGTTCACTCTTCGTTTTCCTCTGGCTGCCCGCTTGGCGCGGCATTCTTGGAGATGATGAAGATATCACTTACCGCCTTGACCAGCTGGTGAGGGACGATCACGCCCTTGGCACTGCCAAGAACTTTGCTGAGAAAAGAATTTTTAGTCGCCCGTATTTTCCAGCCAAAAACCTTATTGCCTTGGACAATACTATCCTCGACATCACCAAAATAATCACCGGCATCCGTAAATACTTTTAAATCATACGTTTCCGAAACCTTTTTCATCTTTAGCATGAGTACCACCTCACTACGATGCCCTTTTAAAGATAACTTGACTTTAAATACTTTTCTGTTGTCAACTTTATATGCAGCAGAACATTTAAATTGAATGACTGCCCTTCTATTCCCAAATGGATGCCCGATTCTGGAGAAAAGTAGCCGGAGGGATTGCCATAGGGAGCGTTCTCGGAAGCATCGTTCCAGCTGCGGCAACTGCTTATTTCTGGGATCCGGTACGGGATCTAGAATCGCTTCTGGAAACGCCGAGCGCAGATGCGTCAGCTACGGAGAAAGCCAAAGCAGAACAAAAGACAGCACCAGAAAAAAGAAAAAAAGTCCACTGGTCCTCAAAAAAAGGGGATTCGCGCCAATTTACAGCGCCTCAACGAAGCAGAACCACCGAAGCTGATAAGCTTGCAGATGTAATCATGGGTTACATTAAGGCACGGAGAAATTCTTTTGAACCAAATGAGTTTCCGAGCTATTCTGAATATGCAGCAAACACGACTCTTGATCGGAGCGAACTTCCTCTTAATTTCTATCAGAATGATCGTCATTATCTTCTAAGCGAAGAGCGGTTTGTGATGGAGCTAAGCTACTGCTTCAGGTACGAAAATTTTGGCTGCATCGAACTCCTGCTTCCTACAGAAGAAGATAATTTTTCAAGAAACTTCAGGAGAAGGATGGTGGAAGAAATCACAGGACATTATGGATTATATTTGGATCACGTTATCGAGGATGCTGAATGCAGCACTTACGAGTCTGACGCGCTGTTTAACAGGATGATCTATTTCTCCCTGTTCCCGCAGCGGCATGAAGATGGGCAGTTTAGTCTGGGCAATCTTACTGCGCTAAGGGAAAAAGAAAAACAAGCCTGCCTGAAATGCGATCTTGATTGCAGCCTGTAAGATATTTTAGTCAGGATGTAGGAAACATTAAAAAGAATCTCCTCATTAGCTGAATCATGAACTGGCGTCATGGCGTTGTTGGAGCGGCAGTTGCTGCTGCCGGGATCGGATTGTATGCGTATATTACTTCTTATCCTGAAGGTGAGAGAAAGGAAACTAAAGAACTTCTAGAAGAAGGAGCAAAATATCAAGCAGAGTTGCCGGAAGGCGAGAAAGCAATACCTTACACAGCGCCACCGTCTAGAAGGGGAAAAAGCCAAGAGAAAACGAAAAAACAATCCAAGGAATATATTCTAAAAGAAAATGATTCCGAAAACCAGCTTTATTATCCTTCAATTCCCAAATACCCTGCTTTAGAAGAAATGGCGAGTGAAGAGAACGAAGAAAGACCTGAATATGATTTGCCTCCAGAAGAAAGAGATTTTAAATTTGGATATCAGGCTGAAGAATACTTTAACAAAGCGTTGGGAGCCAAAAATTACAAAGTTGCAGAGACGTATATTGACGACATTCTTACATTTTCAGATGATCCTGACGAAAAAAAAAGACACTTGCTGTGCAGTATGGTTATCAACTATCTTAACTATTCAATATCAGTAAGTAAAAACTGTGAAACCCAAGATCCTTTTTCCGTGCTTAGGAAGTATTTTTCAATAGATGCTATACTTACCAAATATAGGGATGATATCAATTGCCAAGCTGCTGTTCTTGAAACTGATGGTGAGATCAATCCTGATAACCCAGAAGAAGTAAGAAAATATTTCGAAAATGGAGGAAAGTCGCACGTTGAAACTCATGATGCAGACCAAATCAAAACTAGAGGAAAGGAGGCTCTTGAAAAAGTGATTGGATGCCATGAATAACCTCAAAATAATTGGAACCTCGCACATTGCCAAGCAAAGTATTGAAGAGATCAAAAAAGCGGTGGAAGAATTTCAGCCGGACATTATGGCAGTAGAACTCGACCTACAGAGAGCCAAGGCCTTACTGCAACAGCAGAAAAACAATCTGTCCATTTCCGATATTACCAAAATTGGTGTCAAAGGCTACGCCTTCGTAAAAATAGGGCAGTATATCCAGCAGAAATTGGGAAAAATGGTCGGTGTCGCTCCAGGCGCGGAGATGAAGACCGCATTAGAGATCGCGCGCAGAAAAAACCTTCAGGTGGCGTTCATCGATCAGCCAATCGCCGTCACACTCAAGAATTTTTCCAAAGAACTTACCTGGAGAGAAAAAGGACGATTTGCTGCAGAACTTCTAAAAGGGCTGCTCTTTCCAAAAAGACAGATGCAGAGTTATGGCCTGGAAGAATTTGACTTGCGCAAAGTTCCGGAACAGCAGGTCATTGTCAAAATCATAAGCCAGATGAAAAAACAATATCCCAGCATCTACAAGACCATCATCGCTGACCGGGATAGATACATGGTCAAACATCTGGTAAAATTGCTGCGAGAACATCCAGAAAAAAAGATTATGGCAGTTGTTGGAGCCGGGCATAAGGAAGGGATGGAAAAACTCCTCCTGAAGATCGATGTGATCAGATAAGATTCAGAGATTTACCAAGATACATTTTTATACTATTATTCCTTTTAAAAGACAAAATGCAGAAATTATATTCTCTCGTTCTTGCTGCGGGGACAAGCATCCTTTCTTCAGGCTGCCAGACTGATTTTACGACAGTTACATACAATACGGCACTGCTGCCCCAGGAAATTTCTCCGATCGATGCTGATAAAAACGCTCCCATCATGGCTGAAAAATTACAAGAGCTTAGCCGGGATGAGGAAACAAAGCACATTGTCCTTGCGCAGGAAGTGTTTGCCAAAGAATACGACGCGATGCTGGAAGGAGCTGCAGAATTCCCATACGAAACCGCGCGGCCGGAAAAACCATACATGCTCGGAGACGGGCTGAAAATGTTCTCTGACTTTGAGATAACCGGCCTTGTCCGTAAGCCCTGGAAATACTGCAACGGCCGCCTCGAGGACGGCAGCGACTGCCTTACCGCAAAAGGAGCTGCTTATTTCACTGTACGGATAGAAGGCATTGAACTCGTTGGAGTGGATGTCCATTTTGATTCCGGCAAGAGTGTTAAGGATGAAGAAGCAAAAACACTACAGATGCAGCAGTTCATTGGCGACTTCAACGACATAGTACGGGACCGACCGGCAATCGTCACCGGAGATTTTAACACCATCAATGGCGTTCCTCTCGGCATTATGAAATTAGGAACTGGATTGCAGGATGTGTGTGGAGTACTTACCTGTCCGGACCAGAGGATTGACCGAGTTTATTTTAAGAATACGCCGTGGGTAACACTTACCCCAAAATCATACACCCTCGATACAGCAATATTTGTGGATGAAGATGGCGAACCTCTTTCAGACCATCTGCCTATTTTTGTGGACTGGAATATTAAGATAGGTCCGCAACACTTGCATCCTCTTATAGATCATTTTTCTCAACGAGAAGAGAATGAGGAAGAGCCTCAACAACAGAAAGGACTTGAAGGCCTACTTGCTCACTAAATACGCAGCCAGTCTATTAATTCATAATGCTTTTATAGTGGTTTTCTCCGAAAACACGGAACGATGAAAAAAACAGTAAGAAGCGGCTTATTAGCGGCAACAATTGGATGCACAACTGCTTCAACAGAAGTTGATCAACCTGCTGAAGTTGAGGAATCTAAAAATTATGTATGTAACACAAATAAAAGCCAAAATCTAGGTACTGGAAAGATAGCCTTTGTTGGTTGGATTTCAAGCATAGAAGATGAAGAAGAAAAATATGATGTAGAATATGGAAAAGATTTTAGTAGGCTGGTTAAAACAATCATCAGTAATGTTGATGGTAGTAAAGAATGCACAAAGTATGATGCTTACAGCCCCACGCCATCTCCTGATGGAAGTTTAACTTTATATGTGGGTGAAGCGGGAAACTATTCCGGCTCCAAGAATGACGTTGCTGGAGATGTTTTCTTGATGACAGAGCAAGGAACAACCATAGAAAAGTTGGGGATCTGGTCAGATATAGTCTCTCCAGTTTTTCGTCCCAGCTGGAAACCTGACCAATCAGCGATTGCATACTCAATATGGGAAGATTTCAATCATTCCTCGCCACAGGATAGACCATTTGAAGTAGCTGAAATCCATGAGTACATCTTTGAAACGCGAGAGAAAAGACAATTAACATCTCTAGGTGGCGTGTCAATAGACCCTGTTTGGTGCGGCGATAAAATAGTATTCGGATCTAGATCAACCGACCAGATTTACAGTATGAATCCTGACGGCTCCGATATCAAAGTGCTCTCAGAGGGGAGAGATCCAGCATGTTCTCCTGACCAGAAAAAGATAGCATTTTCTGCTCGTAATGACTGGACCCCAAGCATTTGGACCATGAATCTTGATGGTTCAGAAAAGATCGATCTTAGCAAAGCATGTGATATATATGATCAAAGTTGTTCAGTTCCGGAAGACTTGAGAAACCTTGGAATAAACAATGAAGTTCATACTGAACCTAGCTGGTCCCCCGATGGTCAACATATTGCGTATGTTGCGCGCGCCGGCCTTAACGAAGACTTACGTAGACTAGAAATGATAGTAGTGGATGAACCTTCCCAGAAACACGTTTTAACTTCTAATGAAGTTTATTCAAGATACATCAATTGGTCTCCAGAAGGAAGATTCTTTGCTTACCTTGAAAGAAAAACATTCACCGCGGGAAAAACAAAGATTAAAATCATAGATACAATCACTTTAGAATCAACGGTGTATAAAGAAGCTTCTATGCCTTATTTTGAAGATAGACACTTCTCTTGGAGTCCTTGAATAACAATCCTTATTTTTCTCCCAAATCTTTATAAAGAATCAACCTAAAAATAGTGATAGGTAGCAGTGGCAGGAAGCTGAGGGTAAAATCGCAAGGTTTGGCCCAGGAAAGTCCGCCCACCTTAAAAAAGCCACTTCCATAAGGAAGACGGGGAAATCCTGTGTCACTGGCTCAGAAACGACACGTCCTGCAGGCTGGAATGATGAGGAGCCCAGATAATGGCGAAGTGCGCTGAGAAGCGCATGAGTTAACCCTTTGACGTCCCTGCAGGGAGCGATGAAACGGCGAATACTGGCTGGTGCAAGTCAAATTTGACGCATAGTAGAATGCTTCCACAGGCTATCGGTGTTCATACGAACATTTTGAGCCTGACAAAAGGCGGCTTATGTCACTCTACCAATTTTTTTAAGAAAAAAATTGAGTAAAAAACTGTATGTGGATGAGGAAAAATGAATAAAAATACAATTTGCGCTTTATTGTTAGGAACAAGTCTTGGTTGTAATGATCCTAGAGCAACGAAACCCGATGGAAGAGAAGTGCTTTATATTCCTGCTGAATGTAAAGATATTCTAACCTTAACCAAAGACTCCGCCCACTGGGGGCTTATCTGCAAGGACGAAAAAGGAAAAGAATTTTTTTACGATAGGACTAATAATGATAACAACTGGAAAAAATACGAAATCTTACGCCAGTAAATTTCCAAAAACTATATAAAATACAGTTCAAAATAGGTTCCTATGGCAGACGAAAAGATCAGATTGCCTTCCGGACAGGGAGGCCTAACAAGATACTTTGACGAGTTTCAATCCAAGATAGAAGTTTCTCCTGGAGCGGTGATTGTTATGGCCATCGGCGTCATGATCATCGTTATCCTTCTGCATTACTTCGGGGGAAGAATCCTGCAATGATCCCTGGAATGAACCCCAGAAAGATGCAGCAGATGATGAGACAGCTGGGCATCCAGCAGGTCGAGATTCCGGCTACCGAAGTCATCATCAAGACAAAAGACAAGAACATCATCATTACCAATCCTTCTGTAGCTAAAGTCAACATGATGGGCCAGGAAAATTTCCAGATTTCCGGTGATGTCCATGAAGAAGCAGCTTCCTCTGAACCTGACATCACTGAAGATGACCTTCAAACTGTGATGGCTCAGACTGGCGCAAGTAAATTAGCAGCAAAGAAAGCACTTGAAGATGCCGAAGGCGATCTGGCTGAAGCGATTTTAAATTTAAAAAATGAATAGTCTTTCTAAAACTGAATAATGATAATACAAGATAAAGCCTTCCAGCAATTAAAGGCTGCAGAACACCTCTTGCAGGTGACCTTCCCGCTGGTCAAGGATCCCAAACTATTGATTGGCATACTCTACAACCTCAGCGCGGCCTTGGATTATGCCATGCAGGCAATTCTCCAACAGGAGCCGGCAGTCCCGCAAAGCCTGAATGGGAAACTTCACTTCCTGCAGACAAAATACGGAATTGGGAAAAATTCTATTGAGCTCATACGAAGGGTAAACGAGATAAGTTCTGCCCACAAGGATAGCTCAGTCGTCTTTACCAGAGGCAGTAAGCAAGTCATCTGCACGGATGAGTACGCTATGGAAGTCCTCTCGGCACAGGAACTTGCCAGTTTTATAGAGCAAGCACGCGACTTTCTAAAGTCTATGGAGCCTGCAAACAGAAAACAATAAAAAGCTGGATGGTTTTACACCCACTTCCGCAAAAAAAAAACATGAATGAAGATCTACTGGAAGCCCGGGAAGAGTTAAAACGGCTGGAACATATCATCTACGTCAGCCTGAAATACACACGCACTGTAGATGTCATCTTGAATGCGCTGCATCGGATGATCAGCACCTACGATTTTATCGTTGAAGCCTTCCTTATAAAAGCAAAGGAAGACAGACTGCTTGATGAGATGCCCAAAAGCCCGGCCTTGAAGGCTAGGAAACTCGCCGAATTATATCCCGAAGACAAGATGATGCAAAAGAATCTTGCCTTCTATTTCTTCCTGAGAAATACCCTCAAATCTCCCTACCAGAAACGGCAGGAATTCAGGAGGCATGTCACGTTCATCGTTGATCTCGAGAACAGCACTATAGAGATAGAAATCGACACGCTGGTAAACTGCGAGAAATTCATCCATCGGTTCTTGTATTATGCACGACAACTGGTGGAAGGGTTAAAGGAAGAAGATTAAGAATCAGGGTTGTTTCTCATAAACTCCTATCAGCGTGTCAAGAGTGTGCTCGTATAGTTTTTGAAAAAGCTCTGTGCCCCAATTAGGTTTGGATAAGTCTGTTGGTGGTACATGCATAACAGCGATATCCGAATATTCTGTATCAGCAAATCTGTTTAAGCGTTGAATTTCCGGAGGTAATAACGAAGACACGCCTCTTCCAATAAACCCGTGCTCCAAGATCCCGTCAAGATTTTCGTCAACTAATGCTGAGGATCCAAAAGGCCGATTTTCAATTTGCTCAAAACGAATAGAAAGCCGGTCATAAGGTTTCTTTGAAATTGACTTTGAAATTGAAATTGTGTATGTAAATTCTCCTTCATCTATTTGAACTAATGTAGTTCTTGGATCTGGATTATGACTATAATCGCGCACTCGTGGATGATCCTTCTGAGTAACAACATAGTCCACAAGCTTCCTTGCTTTTGCTGCTAAACATAAAGATGGGTCTTCGCTTCCCTCGACTGCATCCAACACTACGCCCGGAAGAAGAATCGCTGGAACACCTACTACACTTATACCTGTCAAAAAATCACGCCGATTCATGTTCATATAATTAGAAAAAGAGAATGATTATAAATAGTTTATGGATTACGCGGCCGCAACAGAATAGTCAATCAATCACGACCACCCTCGGTCAATAGACCGAGGGCATGCTCGGCTACGCCTCGGGTCGTTCGTTCGGACCCTGACTATTCCAATGAAGCTTTCTCCGCTTCTTAACCACTGGTGAATACACCAGTGGAATAGTCAGATTTAAATAATCCTTCTCCTTTAACAAAGGACAAAAGAGGCTGGAGTAGATGACCAAATTTATTGCACTCGTTTCTGGGAAAGGAGGAGTTGGCAAGACCACAAGCACGCTTAATGTAGGCCAGGCCTTGCACAATCTCGGAAAAGAAGTGGTCCTTGTTGACGGCAATATCGCCACGCCGAATCTGGCTATCAGCCTCGGCTTTATCAATCCCGAAGGGACGCTGAACAAATTCCTGCGCCGGGAAAAAAGCCTCACCGAGATTACCTACTTGCACGAATCAGGCCTTTCGATAATTCCCTGCTCCCCGTCGTATATCGAATTCAAGAACACCGACCTCCAGAAAATGCACAAAATCTTTGAACGTCTTGATGATACGGCTAGTTATGTGCTTATCGATGCTCCCAGCGGCCTTGGGCAAGATGTGCAGCAGATTCTTAAACATACTGACGAAGCGCTGATTGTAGTCAACCCGACCATGAGCTCAGTTATCGATGCATTGAAAACCATCCAGATGGCCAAGGAGAACGACAACATTATCTCCGGAATTATCCTCAACAGAACTAACAAAGGCAGGCATGAATTATCCTCAGCTGAGGTGGAACAGCTTCTTGGCTACCAGATCTTAGCTAAAATAGGCGAATGCAGGAAGATCAGGAAAGCAGCCCACAGGAAAATACCGCTTAACTATCTTTATCCTCGATCAAGCTCAGCAAAACAGTTTACGAACGTGGCGAGGCATCTGGCTTTGGACTACCACAAAAAGTAGAAGAAACCGAAAGATAATAAAAATGAAACTCCAAAGAAAAGAAGAACTTCTTGCCAAAGGCTGGCAGGAAAAGGAAATAAAAAAAGCGGAAGAGACGCTGGAGAGGGCTAATCAGCAAGATGTCTTTTTCTCCAAGATCGTCTTTTGGAGCGCCTTAGTGGTGATTGTTTTTGCCAACCTCCTTGTATCGGTGATACTTATTCCGTTTCTGATCGCTTTTGATCGCTTATTTTTGTATAGCATCATTATCGTTCTTGCCGGAACAGTCGGCTTCCTCTACAATTTCCTGATCACAGATATCGGTCATTTAGAACGAAAGCATCATATTATGGCCGGAATTATCGTTCCTCTTCTCGCATTGGCAAATATGATTGGCATGGTCATCATCTCCAATAGGTTTGTGGACCGGCTGCAAGTTCCGATTGAACACCACAATCCCTGGCTGACGGCTGCTACTTTTGCCCTGGCCTTTATCCTTCCCTACCTTCTCGATAGGCTGCGCTTATCAATTCAGGAACGGAGAGGATAGTTGTTACTTCATAGTTGTAAATTTTAGAAAAGTTTATAAGTCAAGCCTAACCATTTTGTTCCATGTCATTAAACTTGCTGGTAGAAACTACCCTCCTGAATAGTATGGTAGGCCAGGACAGCTGGGTTTATGTAAAAATAGGCCCGGAATACGTGCGAAAAAAAGGAAGGGACCTTAATGTAGGAGATGTTGTTGTCGTACGAAATGAAGGCATCTCCAAGACACTAGAAGAAATTGAGCCGGTGCTGGAGCAGAGTATGCGCTATAAACTGGCTAGGGATGGAATTCATCGGCAGGGCGCAGATGGACGTTATGTTCCTTTGCTCCGAACATTGTTGCTGGAAGGATTAGCAGTGCACGACTTGTCCTTGGAAGAGAAGTTAAGGGCAGGAAATGATCTTTCCGATGAAGAATACACTCAACTGGCCCAGCACATCGCTCCTGAAGTTACCGTGACCAAAAGCGCAGTCAGGGACTGGCTGACCGGAGAAACACTGGCTCCTGCAGATTGGGAGAATTTCCAGCGACTAACACCTATCAATCCGCTATTTGACGGTATCTACCAAAGCAAAGACCAAGCTACCGGTTTCCATGCTGATTACCATTTATACACCGGCGCGCGAAGAACCATCATGAGCCATCTTGCCAAGCGCCGTGGAGAGAAAGAAGGAAGCCCTCAACGTCCACAGAAAGATCCCAGAAATAAATTTACGGCTGAGATCGAGCTGGTTGTCAGCTATTTCATGGAAGAGATTGACGATACCCATGACGCAGCCAGAGTTACGAAAATTACTCACCTGTCTGCTCACAAAGGAAGCTCTGACAAGGAAGCGCCTGATCCACACCTTTCTAAAGGGATTGCGACTGATTTTGCTGTTGATTTAGTTGATATGAATGAGGTGATTGATGCAAGGTATCTCCTTTTCAATACTTTCGCGCAAGGAATGGAGAAATATTTCCAACGTAAATTTCAGAGCCAAGATGTGAATATTGTTACTGATCACTTAAATAGTGGATGGGGAAATCCATCATTTTCAAGGGTACTGCCAGACCACCTCCAAGAAGCAGCTGTAATGCTAGGCCTAGGCGTATTTTGTCTTGCTGAAAGTGTGCTGGAGGATAGGATAGTTATTGACACCACACTTAGGCCAAATGTTGAGGTAGTACAAAAAGCTACCAACTTGTCATATCTAGAAATGACAAGATTACTGCAGCGAGAATACACGTCTTTTCAACAAGCCCTTCAGAAAGGGGAAGTTGACCAAGCACTTCTCACCGACCCTCATGCTACAATAAAACTCATTGATCTGCTCAGACGATACCAACATGCAGTGCCGAGAACGTACGAAGAAATGCAAGAAGACATCGCTAATATAAACCTTTTTGCTGCTACGACACGGGGTAAGATACTCCCAAAGGACGAGCGAGAGAACCTAGAAAGGCAAAAGAAACAAGTAGCAGGGCTGCTAAAGGTAAAGAAAGAGTATCTCAACAGAACCTATGGGGTTGAGTTTAATGATAAACGAAAACAGTTATACTATCCCTTTATTACTCACACTGCCATCCATTACACTCCCCCGGAGATAGATATTTCAGAATTGCTGACACCAGAATGGAAAAGAATATTTGAACAAGGATCGGAAAAGTGGCGATTTTACACCCGCGGCGAAGTCAAGGCAGTGTTCACACAACTTGGAATTCCTTCAGCAACACGGATGGTCAAACCGGAAAATTTTCTATAAATATAAGCCGCCTACTCCTTCAACAATATCTCAATTATCGCCGCATAGGCCGGCCTGGCAATTAAGACGCCAACCGACATTCCGATAATGGTTGTAAGCGCAAATCCTTTCAGCAATCCTGCCCCTGCCCAAAATAAAGGGATTAAACTACCTAAATTGATCACGTACGCGCCCATGATGATAAACAAAGCGTTCTTAATCCTACTCTTCCAATCCAGAGTCACTGCTTCTTTCCGCAACGTTTCATCAGTGATGATGATGAAATGATTCATGCCTGTACCTACTACGACGATCAATCCAGCTATGGAAGCCAAATCCAGATTCCATCCTACTAAGGCGGCAAAACCCATGATCAATACCAATTCGCTGAGCATCACTAACACCATGGGGAAGATAACCACAATCTTTCTATAACGTACCAGTACTACACCCGATACCGCAGTCAGAGCTAACAGGCCGACCAGCATCACATTGCGCAGAAAGACCTTTCCCAAGGAAGGAGAAATAGTATCCAGCTTGACAATGTCCAGCTTGACCGGAAGGCTTCCTGTAATCATGATCGTCTGCAGCTTTTTCATATTCTGTAATGCTGCTGTCAAAGCCTGCTCCTGCGTTGGTCCTATTCCTGCACCAGAGATTTGAACACTAGTGGTGGCGCTGCCTTTAAGGCTTGCTCCTATCCGCAGCCGGTCCACTTCCACATCGTCAAGGAATAGCACTAGATCTTCACTGAGATAGTCTCCTCCCTGTTCTGAGGTTACCGTCAATTGATTCGTTACCTGGGCCTGGCGCTCCGCTGCTTCTGGGCTGAGGGTGATAGAAAAAAAGAAGCCGCAGGCTGCGCCTTCGGAATGAGTTGAGCATCCAACTTGTGGGTCGATACCTGAACAATCTGCACTCCTGCAGACATAAGTAACATCTTTCTCTCCCCCAAAGAAAACTGTTTCGTTGCCGACCTTGGCTTCAAATTTTCCCTGCTTGGCTAAGAGTTCTTTAATTTCGTCCTCCGTGACGCCGGCAATTTCGATGAGAATGAAATCCGTGCCGGAAAGGTCTGAAGCTGCCCGCACCACGATGTCGCTCAGGCCATAGACGTTAAGCCGTTCACGCAAATTGCCTATAGTGCTTTCTAAATCCTCGTCAGAGATCGGCTCTGCCGGCGTGAGAAGAACCCTGGTTCCACCTTCCAGGTCTAAGCCTTTCCGTAGATTGGAAGTAGGAGCAGCATACACCTTCAAGCCCAGATCAACAGCACCATTCTCATCCTTTGCAGTGCGGAGACTGTAAATATTTTCATTTGTTTCCAGTGTGACTGTTCTGTTAGCTTTGAGGTGTTCGGCGAAGGAGTAATAATCTTCGACCGAATGGATTGTTTCTCCATTGAGGGAAAGAATCCGCTCTTTCTCCAGGGGAGTTGACGCGGGAGAAGGATTCTCTATTCCTGCTCTGGAAGCGGTAGAATTTACTCCCACGCTTCGTATCGCTACACCGTCATTCCAAAACTGCGGAAAAAAACCGCCATTGATGGAAAAATAGGAAAAGAGGAGAAAGATCAGTAACAGGATCACTCTCCAGTTCATAAAAATTTGTTTGATTTTGTTCATTGTTTCAGATGTTTAGCCCGTTTTCGTTCTAAATGCCAGCGCAGGATACCGACGTTTTGGATCCAGGTTACGATGATATCGACAATCAGGCCGATCAATAAGATGAGCATGATCTGTTTGACAATTTCGCTTTGTACAAAGATTAAAGCGACGATAACTGCCATCAAGGTAGTCTGGGTCATGGTCCAGCCTGTTCTCAAAGCGCCATAAATCCTCTCTAATTCAGTCCCATCCTGGCGTTTGATCAGACGGGAAGAGATGATTACTTCTCCATCCACTGAATAACCTATCATCATCAGCAAAGCTGCAATGCCGGCAGGATGTAACTTCATGCCGGTCAGATTAAAAACTGCCAGCGTTATCACGATATCGCAAAAGGCCGCAAGAATGACCATCAAGCTGGTTATAAAAACCCGGAAATAAAGTATAACCATTACTCCCATCAGCAAAAAAGAAAATACTAAGGCGATGACCATCTGCTTGAAAAAATTAGTTCCTAACGAAGAACCAACCACCTCTATACTGTAATCTGTTTTCTCTAGCATGAACTGTTCTGAAAGAGCCTTGGTTAGAGTACTAATCTCTGCACTATCTTGTAGCGCTGAATCAATAGCGATGCCCGTTACCCTTCCAGCAGAACTGAAAGTGCGCACAGTTATACCAGCAGAGGGAAATTGTTGCTGCAATGATTGTTCCACTTCGAGAGGAGAAATGGAAAGGTCTTTTGTGATGGTGATGGTTGAGCCGCCTTTCAGCGAAATTCCTTTATTTACAAAGTCACCAGTAGTAGCATACTGTACGCCGATCTGCACCAAGGATAAAATTAAGAGCAAAAGGGGGATGATCATCAAGAGCTTATATTTAGTCTCGTAAACATGTTTGATCTTCTGAAGCATCCAGTTCCAGCTCCACCAGTTGTATATAAAGATTATGTTAATTTACTCTACCTGTACTATCACGTTTTTACTTCCGATTTTTTATTTCAGCTTTACGACGCCACCATCACGGCAGCACGACGGTCAAAATTTCGCCTTGCTCCATTTTGCCCTACTCGGGTTTCCCGGATGGTAACGAAAACCAACGGTTTTCGGAACCTTCCGGAAAGTCGTAGGCTTTCCGTTAGGAGCAACCCCTCCCTCGTCGTGCGCCATGGTGGCGTGCGATGTGACTGGGGACGCGCCCTTCGGGCTGTCACATAGGGCAAAACTGTGTTTTGCCCGTCGCACCACCACAAATGGCGCTCTCACAATGAGCGTAAAGAGAAGTAGTTTCGTGATGCAAACCAGTTTCGAGATAACACATTAATTTACTCTACCAATCTCCACATAACATTTATATATTGTTCTACTATAATTATACCAGGATGTAGAGGAGAAGGTGATAGTTTGAAACTCATCGAGCTAAAAGAGGTTGGAAAGAAGTTTGGCAAGAATACAATTCTCGAAGATGTGACCCTCTCCATCGAAGAAGGAGATATTATCGGAGTGATCGGCAAATCAGGAAGCGGGAAAACCACCCTGCTAAACCTCCTTACCGGATTCATGCGGCCAACTTCCGGAAAAATCCTCCAGTCTTTTAACGCAACACAGGGGCCGGTCAACCTGCACAAAAACCTGCACAAGATCAAGGACATGATCGGCTTTGCGCCGCAGCATAATTCTTTTTATCCAAAGCTGACTGTAGCCGAGAACTTGCTCCATTTCGGCCAGCTATACGGAGTCAAGCGGGAGACGGTTGTAAATAATATTAAAAGTCTGCTGCAGGCGACAGAACTACAAGCCCATCACAACAAGCTGGCCCAGCACCTCTCTGGAGGAATGCAGAAGCGCCTGGATATTTCCTGCAGCCTGGTCCATAAGCCGAAGCTGCTTGTCCTAGACGAGCCTACTGATGACCTTGACCCTATCTTACAGCGGGAAATCATGAGCTTCCTCAAGGAAGTGAACAAGCAGGGCGTGACCTTAGTCATTGCCTCACATAACCTGCCGCTTCTGGAGAAAGTCTGCAATAAGATTTTCATAGTGCATGATGCCAGAGTACGCGATTGCGGACTTATCGCTGAAATCAGAAAACCCTTCCTGAAGGAGCATTTCACCATCAACTTAAACGTGTCTGATAAAAGAGACAAGATCATGTCCTATCTCAAGACGCTTCCCTTTACGAAGATAGTTGATAAAGGACACCATATCGTCATCTATCCTCAAAACCCTGCCCAAACCATTAACAGCCTCTTGAAAGTGATTGAAGAGGAAGATCTGTATGATATGGATATCCGCAGGCCTTCCTTGGGAGATATCTTCGAACAGATTACTGAACAAGTTACATTAGAACAAAAATGACTAAACTGGAACAATAAACATGAAATCGCTGTGGCTGCTCACAAAAAAGAACCTGAAACTGCTGATCCGCTCTAAGAGCTCTGCCTTAGTCATTTTTTTCGCGCCGCTGCTGATCATACTGGTCCTTGGGCTTTCTTATAATACCTCATCTAAATATGGATTGAACATCGGTATCTATTCAGATTCCTTCACGGAAGATGTCACTTCCTTCATGATGCTGCTTCAGGAGCAGGAATTTAAGATCGTCAAATATGATACTTCACTGGAAGAGTGCGTCAGCGATATCAAGCAAGGGTTTGTCCACACCTGCATTTCTGTTCCCTCATCCCTTAATGTTGAAGATAATCAGCAGAAAGAAATTACATTTTACATTGACCCAAGCAAAATCAACCTAGTCTGGATGATCCAGGATACACTTGGCAATAAGTTTGATTTGAAATCGCAGGAACTTTCCAAAGAGATTGCCGGCAACATCCTCAGCAAGCTGAGCTACGCAAAAACGAGGACCGCAGAAAGCAGCGCCCAGCTGAATTCAGTTAAGGAGCAGACTACCGCAGCGTCAAATTCAGCAGAAGCAGTGAAAGGCACTATCGAAAGCATCGACCTCAAGGTGCCATTAATTGTCTATGATAATAGTGTTGTCGAAACGGTCAAAAGCGGAATAGTTTCCAAAGTTAAGCAGAGCAAGAACGACCTGGCCAACGCTCGTGCTGGGATTGAGGGTGCTACCCTAGAAGAAGGGAAGGACTCTATTTTAAGCTCCCTGGATGAAGCCCAAGACAGCCTTGATGACGTTTCCTCGCTGCTGGAAGGGAACAGTAGTGGATTCGGCGAAATTTCTGTCCTTGTTGAATCGCTCCAGCACGACTTGATTCAGGCCCAGAGCAAGCTGGCATCCGCATCTGAAGCTCTAAGCAGCAGCACCTCATCACTGGAATCTACAGCTACACAAATACGGGAAAGCGTCACGGCTATGGCTACGGTGCAAACTAGTTTAGATGAGATGAAGTCAGCCCTGGAGGCACAGAAAGTTACCGAAGCAGACATTGTTGCCGCTCCCTTGGTGACAAAAGTCGAACGGGTCGGGCAGGAAAGCTCCTATCTTAATTACTCCTTTCCAGGATTATTAGTTCTGGTCATCATGTTCTCATCACTTCTATTGGGAACAACACTAGTGATGATGGAAAAAAACAGCCCAGCCTTCTTCCGCAACTATTTCCTTCCTCTCCGTAAGGGAACCTTTGTCATCGCCACCTATCTGACAAATACGGTAATAACACTTATACAGCTAGCCGTCATCCTCGGAGTATCGTTGTTCTTTCTGAAGAGCGGTCTTCCCTTGATCATGCCTATTGCTTTTACGCTGCTAGTATCATCAGCAGTCTTTACCTTCCTGGGCATGGCTATCGGTTATGCTTTCAAATCGGAAGAAACAGGAACGCTGGCTTCAATTTCCTTGGGAAGTTTCCTCCTCTTTGTCTCCGGTCTGATCCTGCCCTTGGAAAGCATCTCTGCTAATTTGCGGAGAGTCACTACCTTTAACCCCTTTGTCATCACCGAAAAAGTCGTCAGGGAACTCTTTATCTTCAAGGCGCCTTTCAGTTCAGTATGGGCAGACATAGCGCTCCTGGCAGGATATGCGCTGGCCTTATTTGCGGGAATATTGGTCATAAACTATCTGATGCACCGGCACTTCCTGGAAGGATTCAGCAAACACTATCACAAAGACCACATCCACCAGCAGAAAGCGCAAAGAAACAATGTCTAAGATTGTTATTTCTATTTCTGGGACTCCAGGTACAGGTAAATCAACACTGGCAAAACTGCTGCAAAAAAAGCTAGGCTTCGCCCGCCTTGACCTGCATCAGTATTGCAAAGACATTTCCACCGAGTACAATCACGCCAAGAAGTGTTATGACGTTGATTTGAAAAGATTCAAGAAGCTCGTCCAGACGAAAATGAAAGCGCACGACAAGCTGGTTATCGACTCCCATATCAGCCATATACTGCCCAAAAAATGGATTGACCTCTGCATCGTGCTGGTCTGTTCCGACTTAAAAAAATTGAAACGCCGGCTGGAGAACAGAAAATATTCTGCAGCAAAAGTCAGGGAGAACGTAGATGCAGAGATATTCCAGATCTGTCTGGTTGAGGCAGAAGAGAAAGGACATAATATACTGGTCATTGATACGGCAAAAAAACTTGATGAAAAAAAAACTATAAGGATGATACAACATTCTCTGCATCTGCAAGAGTGAGGTTCCCGATCGGCACAAACCTTTATTCCCTAAATCTTTATAAATCGGCGAGCACATGTTGTAGTCATGGCCTTATCCGCGATAGAGAGATTGCACTTACGGAAAATAATTAACGAGTTAAAGAGCCACAAGGCTCCACACACGGAGTTTGTGACCGTTTATATTCCACGTGGATATGATATTGTAAAAATTATACAGCATCTGGCAGAAGAACAGGGAACCGCAGCAAACATCAAGTCAGCTGGAACGAGAAAGAACGTGCAGAGCGCCTTGGAAAAAATGATCCAGCATCTGCGGAATTACGCTAGAACACCTGAAAAAGGCCTGGCCGTCTTCTCCGGGAATGTTGCGGCAGGCGAAGGAAAACAGGATCTGCGGGTGTGGAGCATCGAACCACCCGTCCCTCTGAACATCAGGATCTACCGTTGCGATAAGATGTTTGTAACCGACATCCTGGAAGAGATGATTGTGGAACATAATGTTTATGGCTTAGTTGTCTTGGACAGACGGGATGCAAACCTTGCCTTGCTGAAAGGAAAAACTATTGTTCCTCTACAAAAAACACATTCTGAAGTTCCAGGGAAGCATCGTGCAGGAGGGCAGAGCGCTCAACGTTTCGCCCGCCTTCGTGAAGGCGCCTATAAAGAGCATTTCAAGAAGATCGCTGAATATATGAAAAACCAGTTTCTACCCTTAGGCAATAACCTTAAAGGAATCATCATCGGCGGTCCCGGAACGACAGTAAATGATTTCTTAAACAAGGAGTATATCACCGGAGACATACAGAAAAAAATCATCGGCACCAAAGACCTTTCTTATACCGAAGAATTCGGGCTGCAGGAACTGCTCGATAAATCGGAAGATTTGCTGGCAGAAGAGGAGGTTGCCATCGAAAAGAAAGCCGTGCAGGAGTTCTTCAACGAATTCCGGGAAAATCCAAAAAAAGTGACCTATGGAGAACGGGAAACGCTTAAGGCTTTGGAGATGAATGCAGTCTCGGTATTATTTCTGTCAGAAAGCCTGGAAGAAGACAAGATCTTTGAACTGGAAGAGCGAGCCCAGAAAGGCGGCTCGGTGGTTAAAATAATTTCTACTGAAACACGGGAAGGGGTACAGCTGAAAGAACTGGGTAAAATTGCTGCTATACTTAGGTATGAGATAGAACAAAGTTAATCTTGGGGGAACTAAAATCACCCCACGTGGTCAAAGAACCTCTTCAATGCCTCTTTGTCGTGCTCACTCATATTTAATTTATCTGTTTGCTTCTGGTCAAACCATCTCAGTTTTTTTCCTTCCATTAAATTAATTTTAGAACCATCGTATTTCTCAACAAACACATCCATATGGCCTTCGTATCGCCCACGCATCGGTATTTTAGCAATAAGTTTAGAGTCTCTTAAGTTATAACCTAGTTCTTCAATTGCCTCTCTCTTTACGGCGTTCTCAGGAGATTCACCGTTCTGTATTCCTCCTCCAAAATATTGCCACTGGTTTTCTTTTTTAGATTGAAGTAAGATTCTTTTCTTACTGTCATAAAGGATTATTACCGCTACATCTCTTTTCATTCTAACCTCTTTACTACCATCACTTCATCTCATCGCGTTTAATCTTCTCAACTAGCGGTTCTTGCGTGCAGCGGAAGAGAAAGCCATCCTTGATCTCAACATCGTGCGTAGTATGATGCGGCCGTTCCACTTTAATGACCTTCTCTGACTTGGCAAGTGTTGCCACAAGATCGTCATACGAAATAGCAACTCCGTATACTTCAATATGATCAAAGCCATCTACCTGAGATTGGTCTGGCTTCTGGTCAGAAAGTTCCAGAAAGTAAATTGTCCCTAAGACAGTTTCAATCCCTTGTTTTAATTTGATGATACTGATTCTACGCTTGGAAATGATTGATTGGTAGATATAATCGCTGTTCTGCTCAAAAAGATCTCGCAGAGCTTCAAATGAAGCTGCAGAATCGCATTTATAGCAGATATGGTCAGCTTGAGCTAAACCTTCCAAGCCATGTCGTTGAGCAAACTGGTTAAACGCCTGGACATGCCCTTGTGAAAGAGCATAGAAATCGTCAATTGTTTTTATCATCAGTAATCAATGGCCGGCCAGATTATAAAAAGATTTCTAGAAGTAATTCTTATAAAGGAACTTGTCTTGAAACGGAAACAAACCGCATAAAGAGCTCATAAAAAGTATGAAACAGGACAAAAACCTCATCAAAAATAAACTACCGCTGCTGAAAGGCTTCACCTTCTACAGGCAGCGCTTTGATGCCTGCCCGCATTTCATGTTCTTTGTCGGTGATGCTCATGGTTCTGATGCCAATCATAGCCGATATCCTTTTGGACAGCGGATCACTTGCGCCTATTTTTCAAAAAACACGGCCGATTGGTATCATCCCTTCATCGAGCTGGAATACACGGCCGATAAAATCATGAATCTTGCAAAACAAAACCACAAAATAGCAGACGAGATGATCGCTGAATTCAAACCATGGGAAGAAAAGTTCTACCAGAAATGTTTGGATCTGAAAACAGTTGACCTGAAAAAGCTGTCCAAGAGAGAATTAGTTGATGTCTATCAAGGATTAGCAGAGATCTACACTAAAAAATTAAATCCCTCTCCCTTAATAGATGGCTTTGCATTATCAACGGATACCACTATTGCACAAAAAGTAGAGTTGTTTCTGGAAAAGCAGGGATTGCTAGACCATTTTGTGGAATATTTCGAGAGTCTTACCTCTCCGACGTTTATGTCATTCCTGCAGCAAGAGGAACTGGCTTTTCTGAAGCTCATCAAGAAAATAGCATTCAGACCAGAAGATAAAGAAAAACTATTGAAACAGCACCAGAAAGAATTTTTCTGGATCCACAATAATTATGTGAACGACAGGATATTGGATCTGAAATATTTTACCTCGCGGTTAAAAAGATATAAAACTGTAAATGTCGATCAGAAAATAAAAGAGCTGCAGGGACTGGTCAGGAGAAATGAATCCAAAAAGAGGAAGTTGATCAGCAAACTGGGATTATCCAAAGAAATTGTAATACCCCTGGATATCACAGACAAATTCAGCTACTGGCAGGATGAACGGAAGAAAGGAACATTTTGGGCCACACATTACTTCACTATGTTGTTAGAAGAGATAGCAAGAAGGACAAAATACTCTTTGCAGGAGCTGAAATATGCCATGCCTACAGAAATAGAAGATCTTATTGCAGAAAAAATTGACAGAAAAAAGCTTCAGGAAAGATTCGAAGGATGCTTCCTGGTCTGGACTCTAGATACGTTTGACATCTGCACGGATGAGAAGATCATACAAGAAATCCTAGAAGGGAAGGAGAAGAAGGAACACATTGACAAGGAAATACGAGGCATGAGCGTCTCGCTGGGAAAAGCGACAGGGACTGTAAAGATAGTAGAAAGCGTGGAACAACTGGGAAAAGTCCAGAAAGGAGATATTTTAGTTGCAGTCATGACCAGGCCTGATTATGTAATAGCCATGGAAAAAGCTGCTGGTTTTGTCACCGATGAAGGCGGCTTGACCTGTCATGCAGCCATCGTTGCCCGCGAGTTAGGAGTGCCCTGCATTGTTGGAACACGAATTGCCACCAAGACGCTGAAAGATGGGAATTTAGTAGAAGTGGATGCTAATCATGGGATTGTGAGAATTCTGAAAAGCTAAAACTCAAAAGGTAAGAAATAAACTAAGAAACTCTTATAAAATTCCCAGGCATAATCTCATTATGGACCTCATTCAGGAGTCGTTCCAAAGACTTTTTCCGGGCAGGGAATTCCTTTACCAAGCCGAGCTAGGATATAACCGCAGGCTAAGCAATTTCAATGCTAACATCCATTATACCAGAAACAACATCAAGATCAACTTAAACCTGCAGTGGAAGGATATTGATACAGAAATCAAGATCGGCTTGATCCAGCACCTTCTGATAAAAATGTTCAAGACCAGGCATCATACTCCTAACATCGAACTATATAACAATTTTATCAAAAATATTCCGCTCCTGACACCAAAAACAAAATCTGATCCTCAATTAGAAGACTCGTTTGATCGGGTTAACTGGCAATTGTTATCTGATTCTGTAGAAAGACCAAATTTAACCTGGGGAACTGCCTCATTCCGTAAGTTGGCAAGTTATAACTTCCATACTGACACCATTACTGTTTCCACTCTTTTCGCCGACGCCAGGCAGGAGATTCTGGACTACTTGATGTACCATGAAATGCTGCACAAGTATCATAAGTTCAAACATAAGGAAGGAAGAAGCTCTTTCCACACCTCTGCCTTTCGCGAAGACGAACGGCGATATCCTAACCAGGAACTGATTGAGAAGGAAATTGAAAGTATTATTCGGAAGAAGAAGTATGCAGGGCCAAGGAAACAAAGTTTTTGGACCTTTTTCTGAAAGGATATAGGCACCTTAATCTAATCGATACATTTAAAAATAACCCCCAATTTTTTAATGGCGAGACCTATGTATGAAAAGAAACTAGTCAGTGTTGGAACCCTTAAGAAGGGGGATACAATTATTATCGATGAAGCTCCCTGTAAAATTACAGATACAGCAACATCCAGGCCTGGAAAGCACGGCCACGCCAAAGTAAACCTGACTGCAGTTGGCTTATTAGACGGAAAGAAGCGGCAATTGGTCATGCCTGGGCATGATAAGGTCGAAGCGCCTATCATCGAAAAGAAAAGCGCTCAAGTATTATCAGTTTCCGGGAATAAGGCCAGTGTCATGGACATGGACAGTTTTGAAACCTTTGACATGGAAATCCCTGAAGAATTGCAAGGGGAAGTGAAAGAAGGCGTGGAAGTGTTATACTGGATCATCATGGGAACAAACGTGATGAAGCAAGTTAAGTAAGATCATGAAGTGATATTATGGCTACAAAATTCGAAGAAGCGATCAACCGGAACATGAAGAATATCTTTGTCTGCAGAGCCTGCAAGGCCAAGATCCGCGTTCCCAGCCTGAAAGTAAGCCAAGGAAAGGCCAAGTGCAGAAATTGTTCTTCTAAAAAGCTGAGGCCGAAGAGGAAGAAATAAACATTCCTCTTACTAACCCAAACATATAAAAACCCTGCTATTTTCTTTTTATCAATGGTTTTGGACTTTATTATCAAGTACAAGTTTGTTATCCTATTCTACCTTGCCGTTATCCTCTTCCTGTACCTTAAACGAAAAAACATTCAGCGCCAGGCAAAGGTCATTTTCCTGTACCGGATGAAGTTAGGGTTACGCTGGATGGACAAATATGCCCGTAAATTCAGGGAATGGGTTATTTTGTTCGGCTACATCGGTATGGGTACAGGATTTGTAGGGCTGATATTCATCTCCTACATCCTTGTCAAAAACTTATACAGCCTGATAACGCAGCCAGCAGTTGCAAATGGCGTGTCGTTAGTCCTTCCCGGAATTGCTATCCCCGGCTTTGGCATTTTAACCTTTTGGGACTGGATTATTTCCATCTTTGTCATTGCTTTAGTCCATGAATTTTCCCATGGCATTGTTGCCAGGGCACATAACATCGAAGTCAAAAATACAGGAATTGTCTTTTTTGGCCCCATCTTGGGAGCATTTGTGGAGCCGAATGAAGAGAAATTGCGAAAAGAAAAAGATATCGTGCAGTACTCTGTTTTGGCAGCCGGATCATTTTCCAATATTGTCCTTTCAGTCCTTGCCTTCCTGCTGCTCAGCTTCGTGTTTGCACCATTGCAGGGAATGATGGTAGAGCCAACTGGATTTACATTTGATGACTATGTTGGAGAAACCAAAGGAGGAGTTTATCCCTTTGCAGAAGCAGGAATTCAGCCTGGAACCATAATTACAGGGATAAACGATCAAAAGGTACGCAATTTTCAGGAATTTAGCGCTGAGTTAATGTTTTATCGTCCTGGAGAAACTATCACTATCAACACCGACAATAAAGACTACAGTATCGCGCTGGCTGAAAATCCAGATAAACCGAAAACTCCATTCTTGGGAATTCAGGCAATTAAAAATAAAGTTGCGGTGAAAGAGCCGTTCAAAGCTGGAATCGGAAAAGTCATCTATAAAGTCTTTGAGTGGCTTAATGGACTGGAAGGGGGAACTCCTGGCTTTTTACGCTGGATTTTCCTGCTCAGTGTCGGCATCGGCCTGTTTAACCTTCTTCCTCTTCCTATCGTCGATGGAGGTAGGATGGCCCAAGTGTTCCTCCACAAGTTGAAAGGAGCGGAGAAAGGTGAACGGAGATACCATCAGATCAGCATCTTCTTCCTGTTAATATTGCTGTTGAATTTGTTCTATCCCGGCTTGACCAAGCTTGTCTCGTATCTTGGCACTCTTTTCTAGAACTGACAATGCATCTCCAAGCATGTACAAAGACCCAGTTACCAGAATTAATTCATCATCCTTAACTGCTGATAAAGCTGTGTGCAACGCTTCTTCCACATCTGGCAGCTCTTTCACATCATGGACATATTTTCGCGCTTCTGCTGCCAGAACTGCCGTATCCTGAGGCTTGAAATTCCCCTGCGCGATAATTACTGTTGTAAATAGCGGCGCGATTAATTTTACTATCTCTTTCGTATCTTTATCCTTCGCAAGAGCCAGAACCAGCACTTTCTTTTTCTGGAGAGGCTGGATAAACTGTTTCAGCCTGTTCATGCCAGCAACATTGTGCGCTCCATCCAGAATAAGTAATGGGGTTTTAGAAATAACCTGCAGGCGACCAGGCCAGTGCGCCGCTATCAAACCGTCATGCAGTGCTTTATCCGTAATCTGCAAACCATTCTCCCGTAATACTTGAGCAGCAAGCAAGGCTGTGCAGGCGTTGTCTATCTGATGGTCACCTAACAAAGAGGTCGTAAATACCCCATTCACGCGTCCTGAAACAGCAAAGGACTGGAAATCAATGCTTTTCGCTCCTGGAATTACATAGAGATCTTCCTTAAGAACAAAAATTCTCTCTGCTTTGTTCCTGAAGATTCCTATAATGTTTTCGTCTTTCTCCGCAGTAACCAGCGGCACATTTTTCTTAATGATCCCTGCTTTTTCAAGAGCAATTTTCTCTTTGGTATCGCCAAGATGCTTCATATGGTCAAAATCAATATTGGTGATGACAGAAACTAAGGGGGTTATAACATTAGTTGCATCAAGTCGACCTCCAAGACCAACTTCAATAACAGCGATGTCCACATTGTTTGCAGCAAAATAAAAAAATGCTAATACAGTAGTAAACTCAAAAAATGTCGGCTGTATGCCGTGTGCCTCTGCCGTAGCCTTAATGAGGGCTGCAA
The DNA here is from genome assembly GCA_035288985.1 of Candidatus Nanoarchaeia archaeon. Classification (GTDB taxonomy): domain Archaea; phylum Nanobdellota; class Nanobdellia; order Woesearchaeales; family GW2011-AR9; genus DATDYP01. Next base: position 13,055 of record DATDYP010000006.1, on the reverse strand, counting down.
ATTTGACGAGCTCTGCATCAGAAATATCTACTCCATTTATGTTTATCCTCTCATTAAAACGGACCAGATGAGGACTAGTGTACATCCCTACCTTGTATCCAGCTTTCTGCAAGATTGAAGCAGTAAACGCTGTTGTGCTTCCCTTCCCGTTGGTGCCGGTAATATGAACTGACTTGAACTTCTGGTGCGGATTGCCCAAGACTGTTAGAAGGCTTCGTGTAACCTCTAGTCCTGGCTTGATGCCAAAGCGTGTAAGCCCATACAGATAGTCAAGAACATCTTGCATGAAACGACTGAAAGTGCGTTATTTAAAAAGTATGCGATGAAAACACTAAATAAACTTACACCAACTGTAACAGCTCAGTTAAAGAATCAACCACTCGTACAGCTTTCCTTTCAGCTTCCAGTCTTTGCCGGGGATGATAACCAGTTGTTATACCAAAACAATCAACACCGGCAAGATATCCTGCTTTCAAATCATAAATGGTGTCTCCAACAAAAAAAGCTGCACCAACAGGGATCTGTAAATCAAAACACACATCAACTAAACGTCGAGCTTTGGGAGAAGGATCACCCGAAACAATGTCAAAATTATCCGATAATCCATACTCCGCTAGCTCTTGCCGTAAACTGGCTGCCGGATGGCTGCTGACAACCGCAAGTTTTAACCCCCTGTCTCTGAGAGCCTGTAGCACTTCTGGTGCATCAGGATACATGATTGGTTTAGTAGGGTTTGCTTCTCGCGTGGTTACTTCTCTGTAAAACTGTGCATGTAATTCATCGATCTCCTTTTTTGAAACTGGAATCCCCCTGGCTATAAGAGCTTCCCCTGCTGAAGCATTGGTCATGGTTAGCCATTCTTCAAAAGAAGAAGGTGTAATACCATATCGGACAAGGATTAAGGCATCCGCTTCATACACCGGCCTTCTATCATCACTCAGGACACCGCTATGATCAAAAATGCCGCACTGATACTGTTTCATACAGTAAGCAGGAAAGTAAACCTTCATTAATTTATTGTTATTGAAATATAATAATTAGAAACCATAATCTATATAAAGAACCAAAGTGCCTTTTGTCAAAGGTGGTTTTACATGAAACAATATCTAGATTTATTGCAGCATATTCTTGACAGTGGGGAAAGAAAGGAAGACAGAACTAGAGTTGGAACAACGAGTGTCTTTGGCTATCAAATGAGATTTAATCTACAGGAAGGATTTCCTTTATTAACGACTAAAAAAGTATACTTAAGAGCAATTATTCACGAATTACTGTGGTTCTTGACCGGTGATACAAATATTAAATATCTTGTAAGGAACTATGTTAAAATCTGGAATGAGTGGTCTTTTCAGGTTTATTTAGAAGAAAACAAGCTTGAGCAAGAGTATCCCCGATATTCTGAAAAGTGGAAAGAAAAATTGGAGTGGTTCGTCCAAACAATAAAAACAGATGATGAATTTGCAGACAAGTGGGGCGAATTAGGACCAATTTATGGAAAACAATGGAGAAAATGGGAAGATAAACAGGGAAGAGAAATCGATCAAGTTGCTACCGTTATTAATATGATTAAGAACGATTCAACTTCAAGAAGAATAATTATTAATGGATGGAATGTTGGCGAAATTGAAGCTTTGATCCATGACCATAATCGAGCTCCCCCTCCCTGCCACACTTTATTCCAATTTATGGTCATCAATGGAAAACTTTCATGCCAGTTATATCAAAGAAGTGCTGATGTTTTCCTAGGAGTGCCTTTTAACCTAGCTTCCTATGCCCTTTTAACGATGATGATTGCGCAAGTTACGGGGTTAGAACCTGGTGAGTTCATACATACATTTGGAGATGTGCATATTTACAACAACCATATTGAACAAGTTAAGGAACAACTCTCCAGAAAGCCAAAAAAACTGCCAAAGATGAAAATAAATCCTGAAGTGAAAAGCATCTTCGAGTTCAAGTATGAAGATTTTACGTTGGAAGATTATGACCCGCATCCGCCGATAAAAGCTCCTATTGCTGTGTAGAAGATGGAAAAGCCCTGCTTTTTTTGTGATTTGAGTTTCAAAGAGAGCAGCGGCTTTGTAGCTGAGTCAAACAAGTTTTATGTAAGATATAGTGATTTTCCGATATCAAAAGGACATTGTGAAATCATACACAAAAATCACGGCCCAACAATGTTTACTCTCTCGGAAACAGAGATAGTGGAATTAAATTCCTTACTCAAGAAAACAAAACAGATAGTTGATAAGAGATATAAACCAGATGGATATAACCTTGGAGTAAACGAGGGAAAAGCGGCAGGGCAAAGTCAAAATCATCTACACCTTCACATCATTCCCAGATATACAAGCGATGTTAAAAACCCTACTGGAGGTGTTAGAAACATCATCCCCGATAAAGGCAATTACTTCAAAGAGGTTGGGAAGAAATTTCCAGAGAGGGCCAAATACATAAAAAATGAATAACATTACCATCATCGCTGCCATGACCAAAGAGATGATCATTGGTAAAGATAATTCCCTTCCCTGGAGTATTCCAGAAGACCTGCAGAATTTCAAAAAATTAACCTCCGGGAAAACAGTGATCATGGGCAGGAAAACGTTTGAGAGCATTCCTCAAAAATTCCGGCCTCTTCCCAATAGGCATAACATTGTTATCAGCAGAAACATGCCGCTCCAGGAAGGCGTTGATGTCTGCGCAAGCGTTCAGGAAGCGTTAGAAAAAGCAAAATCATATGGTCAGGAAGCGTTCATCATCGGTGGATCCTCGATTTATGAACAAACCCTGCCTTTAGCAGACAAGATGCATCTCTCACTGGTGAAGAAAAGCTATCAGGGAGATTCTTACTTTCCTAACTTTAATAAACAAGAATGGAAAATAATAGAGAAGAAAGATTTTCAGGAATTTGAGCTTGTTACATATATTCGGCCGCAAATAAAATGAAAACCGTTGACCCTGAAGTATACCAGCAGATCCAGGAAGAATTGAAACGGCAGCAGACTGTTCTGAACATGATTCCTTCAGAGAATTATGTCAGCGAAGCTGTCCTGGAAGCAGCTGGCAGTGTTCTTACTAATAAGTATAGTGAAGGATATTCTCAAAAACGATACTACCAAGGCAATTCGCATATTGACCAGATCGAAACGCTGGCCGTAGAACGAGCCAAAAAATTATTCAACGCAGAGCATGTCAATGTACAGCCTTTGTCAGGAAGCCCTGCTAACCAAGCCATTTATCACGCCATATTGAAACCCGGCGATAAGATCATGGGGCTGCGGCTAGACATGGGCGGGCACTTGACACACGGGCATAGCGTCAATTTCTCAGCACGATACTATAAGGCAGTGCAGTACTGTGTCGATGAAAAAACAGGATTGTTTGATTACGAAGCGATCAGGAAACTGGCCTTGGAACATAAACCTAAAATCATTGTTTCCGGCGCAACTGCCTATCCACGGACCATTGATTTCAAAAAATTCCATCAAATTGCAGAAGAAGTCGGCGCATACTCAGTAGCCGACATCAGCCATATTGCCGGCCTGGTTGCTGCCGGTGTGCATCCATCACCATTCCCGTTCACCGATGTGGTGATGACGACAACCCATAAAACGTTGCGTGGCCCACGAGGAGCGATAATCTTATGTAAGAAAAAAGACCGTCTTGCCGATGTTCAAGGCTTGGATGAAAAAGAAGCAAAAGATCGTGCTAATTTAGCTGCAAGAATTGACAAAGCAGTGTTCCCCGGATTACAAGGAGGGCCGCATAATCACATCACGGCTGCCAAAGCAGTTGCTTTCAAGGAAGCACTTTCTGATAACTTTAAAGCGTATGCACAACAGATTGTAAAGAATGCCAAAGCGTTAGCAGAAGCATTAATGGAGAATGGTATCAAACTAGTCACCGACGGCACTGACACGCATCTTATTCTTATCGACCTACGACCGATGGGAATTGGATTAGGCAAGCAGGCAGCAGTAGCCTTGGAAGAAGCTGGATTCTGTACCAACTGCAATACTGTTCCTTACGATCCATCCACGCCCTTCAAGCCTAGTGGTGTGCGCATCGGCACACCCAGTCTAACAACACAGGGAATGAAGGAGGCAGAAATGAAACAGATCGGGCAATGGATGGCTAGAGTGTTGAAAGACATGGACAACACTGCTTTGAAACAGGAGATCAGGGAAGAAGTTACAGGGTTATGTTTGCGGTTTCCTATTTATAAGAACCTATCTTCTCATCAACAATAATCTTTAAATACAAAAAAAGAAGTCTAGGAGTATGCAGGTAATAGATGTTAGGGCTCCTGGTTACGCAAGACAATTTGATCAAGATTGTCAGGAGAGGAACTGCGCTATTATTTCTGGCTACAATCCCAAGATTGATGGATTAACAGCTGTTGTTAATGAGCTTACAGGAAGATTTTTGCAATTACCAGATGCTGTTCTTGGGAAGTATAAAGGCAACCAGCGAGGCACTACGTATGATATCAAGAAACGGGATGTTGATGGTACGCCCTTTTATGAAATACGAAGACATCTGATGGTCGGGGATGAGCTTGCTGATGATAATCCCTTGGCTGCTTTTAGGAATTTTGGCGAAAGAAAACCAAATATACAGATAGAGGAAGCTGAATTTGAGGGTTTAATACCGTTAACTGTTGAATTATGCAGAGAAATAGAACGAGAAAAAATCAAGCTGCTGAAAGACCTAGCTGCCTCCATGGGACTGCCTTCCGGCTATTGGGCAGCCCGATACGCGTGGGGCGATCACGCCGTGAGGACGCTGCTCTACGAAGCGATAGAAGGAACCCTTACAGAATCAGCTGTTGATGGCCTTAATATTTATGGCACAATTATTAACGGAGTTAATGTACATGCAGGACTGCATAGGGGAGAGGAAAGACACAACATGATCAGGGCGTCACCGCATAAAGATATCGATACCTTCGCCGCACTTCTGAAAGCGACCCAGCCCGGTTTTGTCATGCAGCAAAGAGATGGAAGCTTATTACGCTACACGGCTACGGAAGGAAGTATGCTATTAAATGCCGGACGATTGATGGAACACGAAACAGCATATCTTGATGATAATGGTGAAGTACAGTCACGGTGGCAGGCAGGGGCACATTGGGTGGAGATTGCCAACCAACTGGAACCGCGAATTTTAACAGTCCTGTTCGGACATTTCAGAGAGTCAGATCCTATCAGGGCCATGGATAGAGACCCACGAGTTTTGGCAGATTTTCCTGACACTTTTGAATTGCTGAAATTGAAAAAAACTCTTACGGAACGAGGCGGCTACTTCGATCCGAACAAAACTGCGGAAGAACTTGAAACTGCACAAAGAGCTGTGGAAGCTTTACCCTGCAGGGATGTGTTTAAAGCTTTGATACAATACGAGAAAGATAAAGGTTTGGCGAACTCTGGTCAGGATAGGTTATCAGAATTTGAAGACCAGCAGGAAGAGTTATTTGAGCTATGGGGAGTTTGAAGCCGCACCTAGGTGTTTATCTACTTTGATTAAATAGAAATGAAAGAAGCATTTTCAAATAACTCGGTTAAATTATTTTTACTATTATCTTTAGTTTCGTTACTTTTCCTTGGACATTTAAATGAGTATGTCCCTCCTGACATTTATGAATACCATATAAGCGGTCAAAGGGTACATGCAATTAGAGACCTTGTGATCTACCATAATTTTGAAACAAACAAGGGATCGGTATCGTTTGAAATATCTAAAAATGATTACGAAGCTGACAAAGAAGTAGCAGTTAGTTTACAGCTCCCTAGGAAAGTCCAAAAAGAAAGTATTAAAGTGTACGTAGAAAAAGAAGAAAACCGAGAATGGGATTTTGAAGAAAATAATGAAACCATAGTGATACTGGGGTTTGAAAAAAATAATTATACAAAGGAGTATTCAATAAACTATGACCTTAACATTATACCACGGGGAGAATTTTTTGTTATTCATCCTGGACTTGAACTAATCGGGCATCGACCAATACTAAAATTTGATTTAAGTAATAATCAAATTTATTCAAAAATATCTGGAGAGGAATTTCTATGCATGGCTAATTGCTTAGAGGGCTTAGGGAACATGGAGTTTGCTCGTTTAAATACCGAAAAAAATGTAAGATTATTATTAAACAGAGCAACCCCCAGCCATTGGTTCACATTAAATACAATAAAAGATATAAGAATTCCCCAGGGGATAGCGTTGGGCTCTTTAGTATCTGCATTATTTGCTCTCTTAATAACAATAAAAGAAATTTACGAAAAAAAACGAGATTAATCATACTCCGCTAAATATTTCTCTGCTTCCATAGCTGCCTGACAACCGCTTCCAGCTGCAGTAATCGCTTGTCTATATCGAATATCTTGCACATCGCCAGCTGCAAAGACACCAGGGATATTCGTTTTCATAAAACGGTCAGTCGTCAGGTATCCTTGCTCATTCATGTCTAGTATTTCTTTAAAGACAGACGTATTAGGAATATGCCCGATCGCTAAAAAGACCCCGTCCGTTTTAAATTCACTAAGTTTTCCTGTTTTTGTGTTTTTCAATCTCACGCCAGTTACCTTCTTGCCGTCACCAAGAATGTCTACCACTTCACTATCCCAGACAACTTTACATTTGGGATTCTTAAAAAAACGATCCTGCATGATTTTAGATGCTTTGAAAGCATCCTTTCGATGGATAACTGTTACTTTAGTGGCAAACTTGGTCAAGAATTGGGATTCTTCCATGGCCGAATCTCCGCCGCCGATAACTACTACTTCTTTGCCTTTGAAGAAAGCTCCGTCACAGGTCGCACAAGTCGTAACTCCTCGACCTTTGTACTTCTCCTCCGACGGAATTCCTAACCATCGTGCAGACGCACCAGTTGCAACAATAAGTGTTTCTGTTTGGATCTTCTCACCACCCATCAAAACGAGTTCAAAACCATTCTTCAGTTTCTTGAATTCACTTGCAATATCGACTTTAAACCGAGTTCCAAATCGCTCAGCTTGCTTCTTGCACATTTCCACTAAAGCAGGGCCTTGCACTCCTTCCGGAAAGCCCGGAAAATTCTCTACATCCGTAGTTAAAGTCAATTGTCCGCCATCTTCAGGACCAGAAATAATTAAAGGGGTTAGGTTAGCTCTCGCTGCATAAATGGCTGCCGTACAGCCAGCAATTCCTGTTCCTAAAATGACTACTTTTTCCATGATAAATGAAGAAAATGAGTATTATTTAAAGGTTTGTGGTTTGGAAAGGAAATGTTTTTATAATAGTTGATTTTCAATTTTAACCATGAAAGACCTTGAGCGAAGGGTTGATGTGGATAAAGAACTTTTTCTATCTCTTATACCAATGTATGGTGATGTCAAATTCTGGCACTTAACTGAAGGAACTGATTTGTCTTCTTTTGGCAAATTAGCAGCAAGAACTGCCTGGTCATCAAGATACGTAGGTATTTACGTAATGGCGAGCATGGCTTACGATATTGTAAATTTTCTGTCTTAAGGACGTTATTTAAAAGGTTGTGATTTTATTTCTGCTCCTCAAAAAAGTTTTGTAGTATTGAATGAAGATTTTATAAATAACGTAGAAAAAGAATAATCATGGTATTAATCTGTGCGGAAACAGGCCTCCCCATATGGGACGATAAACAACCCCTTCCACCAATCTCACAGCTGGATAGCTTAGGAAGATTAGCTGTTGGTGAATTGACCGTAGACCGAGTCCTTGAAGCATATCCAAAAGGCGTATTCCCTTGGTATTCTGCTTCTGAAAAATTTCCAGAAAGAAAAGTCTGGGCTGCCTTAGATCCACGGTATGTTCTCAGAGCAGATAATTTTCACTGTAGCAAAAGCTTACAGAAAAGTATGCGTAAGTATGAGGTTCGCTATGACACAGCTTATGCAGAAGTATTGACAATGTGTGCAACCATACCTCGGGTAGATACGGAAGGAAATCCCTGTGGCACTTGGATAGATGCTGATTTTCAGAGAGTGTACACTGAGCTTCACCAAAGAGGGTATGCACATTCGGTAGAAACATTCTATCAGGGAGAGCTCGTCGGCGGCTTGATGGGCATAGCCATAGGTTCCGTTTTCTTCGGCGACAGCATGTTCCATACCAGATCTGATGCGTCAAAAGTAGCGCTTGCCCATCTTGTAGATATGTATAAAGACGGCCTTATTGATTGCCAGATGGGAACAGAGCATATGATCAGGATGGGTGCGAAAGGCATGCCTCTTGAAAAATTTGTAAAAGAGATTAAAGTTGGTGTGCAGAAAGAAAGTTTGTGGAAACCTACCTATTGAAACAATTAAAAAAAAAAAATTTAATTATCTACTCCTTCTCCTGATTCTCCAACAAATAATAAGACAACAACCTCACTCCAGAACCGGTTGCTCCCTTCGATAAATAAGCGCCATCAACCATCCAATATGCCGAACCGGCGATGTCGACATGCGCCCACTTCGCTTTCTCCACAAACTTGGATAAAAATACACCAGCAGTAATAGATCCAGCTTCGTATCCTTTCCCTTTCTGAGAATTGTTGTTCAGATCGCTTTTTGAGCCATCCATCCAATCCTGGTATTCTTCAAAGAAGGGCAGCTGCCAGACGCGGTCGCCGGATAAATCGCCAGCTTCGTGCAAGGCATGCAATAACTCGTCATTTTTACCGACCAGGCCAGCTGCATAATATCCCAACGCTACCACACATGCCCCGGTCAAGGTAGCCAAATCAATCATTACCTCAGGAGCATACGTAGCCTCTGTGTACGCTAACGCATCACACAAAACTAACCTTCCCTCTGCGTCAGTGTTTCCGATCTCAATAGTCTTCCCATTAAAGGCTCTGACAATATCGCCGGGATGCTGCGCCTTGGCATCAACCATGTTTTCACATAGCGGCATGACTCCCAACAGATTCTTTTTCAACTTCAACTCTGCGGCAACTTTTACTGCTGCCAATGCTGCTGCTGCGCCAGCCATGTCTGTAGCCATATCTTCAATGTACTTGGTCGGCTTCAAATTATAGCCGCCGCTGTCAAAGGTAATCCCTTTCCCTACCAAAGCAGTGTATTTTCCCTTCTTAGAACCTGTGTATTCGAGAATGACCAGCTTAGGCGGATTACTGCTTCCAGCATTTACCCCTAGTAAAGCGCCCATACCTTCTCTCTCCAACTCTGCTTTATTCAGTACTTTTACTTTCACCGAACTATATTGAGAAGCTACTTGCTTGGCCATCTTTTCCATGTATCCGGAATTCACCACATTAGCAGGTTCATTGACCAAGTCGCGAGTCATGTTTGTCGCTTCTGCAATCACCCTGCCTATCTTCAACCCTTCGTTAAATTCAGTGCCGCCAGTCCATTGTAATACCGCAAGGCTAACAGGTTTTTTCTTCTCCTGTTTCTCTTTGGCAAAATATTTGGTAAAACCGTAATTAGCTAACAACAACCCCTCTGCAGCTGCCCGACCCAGCAATTGATGATCTTTATTCGCTGCTGCTTTCTCCACAACATTAGTAGTAAATGAAGAAAACAACCCTGATTTGGTGCTGGTAACCATTTTGCCTAGCGCTTGTCTCACTTTCTCGACACTAAAATCTCTTCCCTCCCCCAAGCCCATAGCTACTACTTTCTTATACGGCTGGGAAGCTAGCTTGGTAGCATACATTTCCCCAGACTTGCGTGAGAAAGCTTTTCGTCCTATCGCTGCTTCCACTTCCTCTGCCAATTCCTTGCTGAATGACTTACCATTATCCTTATCTTCTTCAAATAATCCTAAAAATAATACATCCTGTGCTTTATCTAATTCCTTACTTAGAGTTATTTTCATGTTCCCACTCCCTTTTTGCCAATATGAGGCTCTTGCCATCAAGAATATCGTTCAAACTTAACATTCTTCAGCGCCACGCCCTTTTTTAGTAAAACCTCTTTGGTTTCCAATACCAACTCCTTTAGTCCACAGATATAAAAAGTTTTGTTTTCTACATCATCGGGAAGATGCTCCTGCACCCTGCCGGTTGCCCCATCCCATTCTTCTCTGGTAAGGGTTGGAACATAGGTAAAATGAGGATATTTCTTCGCCAGCTGCTGAAATTCAGCGTGCAGGAATAAATCCCGTTTCTCTTTTACGCTGAAAACGAGGACAAATTTCTTGCTGTTATACTGTGCAAGATGCTCCTTAAGCATGCTATACAACGGCGCAACGCCGGTTCCGCCGCCAATAAGCCAAATTTCCTTGTTTTTATCATCCTCTTGAAACACAAAATGCCCTAAAGGCCCTTTTATCTGGAAAGAATCCCCTTTTCTAGCCTTTTTAAGCACTTCCGAAGCAAAACCGCCATCGACTAGTTTAATACATAAATCTACTTTACCCTTTTCTGAAGGGGGATTCAGAACTGAATATGATTTTAACCTGAACTCCTCTCTCTTTTCTACACGTAGGGTAATAAATTGTCCGGCCTTGAATGAAAACTCTTGCGGTGCAGATAAAGACAGAAGGATAACATCGGGCGTAAGTTTCTTGTTCCCTGTTACTGTCGCCTGAAATGTCTGGATAAGCATAGTTCTACTACTGCCATTTCCTTTAAAAAAGTTCTGGAATGGAGAAGCAGAAGTTCTCTGAATATTATACTTTTTCCTTTCTATGTTCGCAGAAGGCAGTCACCGAACAGCGATCACAGTCAGGGCCGATGATCTCGCAATGCTCTCTGTTCTTATTTTGGATATATTCCTGAATTAGGCTGCTATCTGTTTCTTTAGACTTACTGAGAATCTTATTGGCTGCCATAAATAATAGGATGGTTGTATACCTGTATAAATGTTATGATCTCAAGTTCCATATCAGCGAAGATTTCTTTTATTTTTTAATTCTTAAATTTATTTTCCAGAATCAGTTGACAAGATTTCTAAAAGAGAAGGAACAATTGTATCACGAACATGTTGATATAAAACATTATGATCACCGTGCGTATAGAGAGGGCCTTCTACTTCAGCTACAAATCGGTGTGTTCCTGAACCTTTATTTGGAACCAAATATAATCTAAATTCGCTAGGAAGCCATTCTGCATGCTCAACCACATCATATTCTTCAGGACCAATGCGCTCAAAATCAGTAGACTTAGTGGGATATTTTGCAACTACCCTAACCCCTTGATGATCTGGAAAATTATCTCTTACTGCTTCTGGTAAAGCCAGGGTATGTCTAAGAGGATGCCAACAGTTTACGGAAGGTTCCTGGTTTGACCAGTGGCGGAGATGCAGATAAGGGTATTCATGTTCATCCATTTTGATGTAAATTTGACCTTTCTTTAAAAAGATATAGTCAGAATCTAAACAAACACTTCCCTAGATCAACTTTTCCATCTTTAACCACTACCCCTTCCTTCTTCAACAACGTTTCCTTCTCCAAAATTTCTCTCCCAACAACACAACCTTTAAACCCACCCAAAGAACCATTACTTTTAACAACACGATGACACGGTACGTGAGGCGCGTAAGGATTCTTCTTCAGCACTTGCCCGATAGCTTGATAGCCTTTGATTCCCAATGCATCAGCAAGTCCCTTGTAGGTGCTCACTTTTCCTTTCGGGATCTGCTTGCATAAGCAATAAACCTCGTCGGCAAAAGTTATTTTTTCCATTTTGACAAGAAGTCTTGTATCCTTCTTTCTCCCTTCGGCTGGGCATTCTTTCCTAAGGCATAATACTTTTTCTCCACTACCGAACCCCAGGAAAATTCTCCCTTCTCCTGCTCGATGGTATGTATTTCGATTTCCTTTGTCAGAACTCCTTTCCGCAGATGATAATAAATGCTTCTCTGCGTCACCTTCGGAAAAACCTCATTATAAATTTTAGAGATCCGGTATCCATAGCCCTTCCCAAGATGGTGAAGAATCTCTACAACATTCTGCCGTATCTGGCTTTTGACGGGCCTGCCCTTCACCATAATCAGAAATAAGCTCTAAAGTTTAAAAGGATTTCTTCGGTTAAGATTAAATTGTCAAAACAAAAGGAAAAATCAACTTCACGTTCCGGGATCAAACCAAGTTGCAGGCGTAAAGGCGACAAAAGGCTCTACTCCCTGCATTCCCACCAGCCCGAGACTAAACTTATCTTTTCTAAACGTAAGAACGATAAGCCTGTCTTGGCCCAAACTATGCTCTAAAAACTTGGATGAAGTCCCGGTTGCATAGCGGAACAATTCTTCCCCCGTATTTGCGTCGCGAATAGTGTAAGGGCTTTTCCAAGGATTCCACACTCTTATCGTATCCTCTGCAGTTTTCAGCACCAGCCGTGAACCGTCATATAACATCCTGTCTTCGCCAGCATAGGCATGAATGCAGGTATAGGTGCTGCATACATCGCCTTGAGTAAATTCTAAATTCTCTGCTCCATCAAAATCTAAATCTTGAAAGTTATATTGTACTACTAAAGGCGTGTCTCCGGCATCAACGCGTACACGAGTATTCAAATTATTGTTCGTAGAACTATCGCAGTTCGGACTTGCTGTCGGTGCAGCCACTTCTACTTCAACAGTATAAATCTCTCCAGCTTGTGCATTTGGTATGATTAAACTGCCTTGTTGAGTAGGATTTCGTCTGGGGTATGGATTTGTATTTGAGGGAAGAACTTGCATCGTAATAGTTGTTTCTATAGCCTCTCCTTGAGAATTCAGTACTGGCTGGCCGTCATGCAAGACGCGTACCGTTGTAGGCGGTACTGCACAAACATTAGTGACTGAATTAGTAACTCTAATATCTACAGGAAGGTCATTGGTAGATGCAGGTTTCAAAAATGCGGTAAGATGCCCTGCACCAGAGCTATCTACTGCTACAGAAGTATGCACATCCCTGATCCAGGGAATGGCAGCAGGATCTAAATTCCTCCGGCTTGCTTCTGAAACACCCACCAGCATCTGTTGCAGCACTCCTCTCCAGACCGTGTTTCCATGGACAGCTTCACGCCAAGAAGGAACATAATTAGCATCATAAACAAATCTAGGCTGAGCATCGGCAATGGAACGCGCTAAGTCAAAAGCTATTTTAACATA
>DATDYP010000005.1:0-67636 GCA_035288985.1 Candidatus Nanoarchaeia archaeon | reverse complement strand
TCCTATTTATATACTTTATTGAAATGGGGATTATAGTCTAAAAAAGGTTCTGGAAGCAATGATCATCGTTCAATAACCCACCCAAAAGGCCTTACTGCATCCACAAACAGGATCTTTAACCACCCTAAATAAGGAATCCGTACCAGCCCTTTGCCCAGCACACGGTTCTCGGCTATCTGTGTTTCTCCTGAAGGTCCTGGAAGACTGTCTTCATTATGATCCCCTTTGGTGTGATAATATGTTTTCCCATTTTCTTGATAAGCAGCCACAACTCTATGGATGATTGGCTGCGGCCGGTCGCCTTCAAAGACAAGTATATCTCCAGAATGTACATTCCTTTCCCTGGCTCGCCAGAGGATAATGACATCCCCTTTATTGAAACCGTCGCGGAATGGAAATGTTTCAAATTTCTCTTTGGTGATGTCATTATTTTCATACCATCTCCCGCAGACATCCCAGTAATTGGCAAATGACTCCTTGAAATCATCCAATTTCTGGCCGCAGAGTTCCTGATTGTGCAGCCCGTGTTCCATGCTTTCACTGACTACTGCAACAATGGGGAAGCTTGTTCCAAGAACTATGCCTAACAGTGGGTAGACTGCAAAGCGGATCACCAAAAAGGCAACAGCAATATTGGCCATCCAGCTCCAGATCGAATCGTCATTCCAAAAAAAATCCCACGCCCGTTTGGAGTGGTAGCGAATCCTGCCTAATTTATCCATACCTGGAAGGTTTTTTGGCTGTTTAAAAACCTTTTTATACTTCCCTATCGTACTAAGCAGTATGCTTATCGGAACGAAAAGGCTGGACGAAGAGAAAGTCGCGGTTCTTATCGCTGATATCCGGCGAAAGAAAGAACTTACTGAGCTGAGCGAGGAATTCGTCCGGGAACATGTTCTTGAATTTTTGGAGCAGGAGCACAAAGCAGCCAGCATGCTGCTGCAGCAATTTAACCCGCGATCTGCGGTATATAAAAAACTCATCAAAGATGTCCGCGCCAGGCTGCGGAGAGTGTATGGCCTTTTCCGGCTTGAAGAAGAGCTGAAGAAACGCCGGCAACTGGTGGATAAACTAGTAACAACTGGAAGCAAACCTGAAAGTAAGGATCGGAAAGAACTTCTGGATCAGATCCTTGCTACCCACTCCTCTACCAGGGAAAGAATATCATTTTATGATCAGTTGTACACTAAAATATTTTCCATCACTGGCAAGCCTACCAGTATCATCGATCTAGGCTGCGGCATCAATCCGTTTTCTTTTCCCTACCTGAAACTAAAGAAGGCCGCATATTATGCGTATGATATCAGCAATGAAGAGATTGAATCTTTGAATGAATATTTTCACCTTCTTCATACTGAGAACAAACTCTTTACCGGTACAGCACACGTTTTGAATATTTTACAATGGCTGAAGTTGCGGAAACTCCCTCTGGCAGATGTCTGTTTTCTTTTCAAGATGACTGATGTCCTTGACCGGGGAAAGGGACACAAGGCTAGCGAAGCAGTCATAACCGGAGTTCCGGCGCGCTATGTTGTAGTGAGTTTTCCCACTCTTACTATGAGCGGCAAGAGGATGAACGCTCCACGGCGGAAATGGATTGAGTTGATGTGCAAACGTCTCGGATATCTGTTTACCATTCTTACATTTAGTAACGAAATATTTTATGTTATTGAGAAAAAGACATAAAAGAAGAAATGGTATTTATTCAATTGTTTATTTAAAATACATACTTCTTCTTAGTAAAACTAAATCCTTCACATCTGACTGAGATGATAGTACTGCTGTCCCTCCTTTTAGGCTCACTACACTTTCTCCTGAAAGATGGATCGGATGGGCATACACGCATAGTATTGTATCTACCGCACTTTCATTCTGTGGCTGCCTGTATTGGGCTTTCATCATTCCTGCAACCTGTCTTGGCGTCAGGCCTGTTTGTACTGCATCAATAATTTCTGCAGTGACCATCCTCTTTGCTGTAGCAGAAGGGGTATATTTTTCCAAAGCTCTCCTTTCAACTACAAGTCTGTCTTTTAACGATTCCAGGAGGCGGCCTACGTCTTCGCCGAATGCAGCCGGCAGTCCTTCATACATTTCTTCTAATCTATCATAGGCAGCAGATTCCCTGCCAGCGGTAATTTTTAGTTCTCTACCGTTAAAGAAATCCTCTGCTACTTTGCTTCCTTTTCTGCTGATGCCATGCTGTTGAATCAGTTGGCTCCATAATCCTGCAATCTCATCAATCTGATCAACGATGCATCGATAAGTGCCATTCCTTCGTGTCATTGACAAGAGCTTCTCCATCAAACCATACTCTCGGTTGATCTCTGGCACTCGTCGCTGCTCCTGTATGTCGAGGACATGGCTGCTGGTTGTTAAATACTCCATAACTGTAGCTCGATTAGTTTCTTTTGGTAGGGTTGGAAGTTCTTCCTGAGCTTCTGCAAGTGCGCTCTCGGCGATAAACAGATTTCCGCCGTTTTGGATAAAAGGAACCAAAGCTTTGGAGGCGTTTATTACTCCTGAAGCATCAGTAACGATAGTGTCAATATCCAAACCGGATAATTCCTTTTTATTCATCGGATCAAGGCAGATGACATCTCTAATAGTCTCGTCTGGACTATAATCCTCTTCTTCAACTTCAGGATATCCTGGACTAGTATTGTCATCTTCCTGTTCCAGGCCATAGGGTCTTGCAATAGTCATTTTGTAGTTATTATTAGGCCTTATTTATATAGGTTTTGTTGTTGGTGGTTAAACAACATTTAGTCAACTTTTTTAAACGACGCCGTTTTAAGAAGGGCATGGGCATTCAGAAATTATGGGAAATCCTTGTTCCTCAAAACTCAAATACTGGTGCTGCCTACTCTTTAGAGCACCACAAAGCCTGGGACGAGAAAGTACGAGAGCTGAGTGGGGGCCTTACCCTCTTAAGAACTGTTAAAGGACAATGGATTAACCCTGATGGCAGAACGTTCATCGACACCATGATTCCCGTCAGAATTTATTGTGATGAGATGAGTATAGACAAAATAATTGCATTTACTTTAACTCATTATAATCAGGAAGAAATTTTGGCTTACGAGATTAGTTCAAACGTGAAATTGGTTCGTAGGAAAAATAACTAAAAACTAATAACCATAAATAAACAAAAAACAATTTTAACTTCTATCTCAATACTGCAGCAGCACTTCCACGTCCCGACCGAAGATGTTTTTGAGATCCTCAAAGAGCGGCTCTTTGACAAAGACTCTCTTCGGGAATTTCATCTTGGCTAGTTCTTTCTCGAATTCTTCCATGGTGCTTTCTGTTAAAGGACCCAGAGATCCATCAGCTTTGATAACTCCTTTCTCGATGCGCTGATCCTTAGCATCGATGTCATGGATGACGAAGGCTACCGTATCGAAGAGGATGATTTCGCCATACTTCTCCCCGTGCTTGACCCTGATCTTAGCCCGCTCCAATTCCTTGCCGCGCTTGCGCTGCATGTATTCGACCATAAACCGCACTAAACCTGAACTTCCCTTGCGCGCTTTTTCAATGTCATTCTTGGTCAATGTTTTCTTGTCATGCTTGTGCTTGGCATCAATGATCTCATTCAGATCACGCAGATAGCGGGCCGGAATTTTTCCTGTGGAAATCAATTCATCTTCAAACAATTTGATCAGCTCTACATCCTGCGCACGTTCAATCCCTTCCATCTTAAGGACATCCCTGATGATGGTTATGATTTCATCATACAAGTAGAGGATACTTTTTTCATCATGCCTGGCTTCAATCTCCTTGAACAGCTCGCGGATCCGTTTAAGATAACTTTCAGCATTGCTGACATATTCGTCCAATTCTGTTCCGGTCAATTCTTTCTTCTCCCCATGTTCGATCTTTTTCCGTAGATCTACATTCTTGCGCAGCATGTCAACATATTTTTTTTCCAGCATCTTCTCTTTCTTGACAAAAATCTCTTCCAGAACGTCGGGTGTTTCCCTCGGCGTAGGCGGAGGCAGGCCGTACAGCATGATCGCTGCCTGCGATGGCGTGAGGATGGCGTAAAAGGTGTCTTCCATGCCCATCTCCTTCAGCCGCGCCTGTACGCGCTTGATGCTCTGCTCACCGGTACTCATGAACAAATCGATAGCTTCCCGGCTGGGCTTGATCCGTCCCATGCGCAACAATTGTTTCCAAGGCATGAAAATTCCTCTGTCGTAGAAAGGCACGCCATCCCTAAGCAGGGTAAAGATGATCGGGTTAGCTTCTTTCAAGGACTCCCAGAAATCGGTCAGGATGTAAACCTGAATGTTAAGTTTATTCTTGATGCCAGTCATCTCTCCAGCTTCGATGCCCATGCCGATGATGATTGCTCTTAATTTATCCTTCAATTCCACGCGGGTCATTTTTTTAACGTCAGTATCATCAATGACAATCCAGACATCAATGTCTGAAGTTGGCGTGGCTCTTCCCTGAGTCAGGGAACCTGCCAGGACGTAGCTGAGGATGTATTTCTCAAACTTCTTCAGCACCATGCTTTTATGAATTTCTGCAATCTTGATTGCTGCCAGCATGCCGGTGTCATGGATAGGCACGCCCAGCGAGATCATTTTATTTAAGTCGTACTTGGCATCATAACAATTCTGCCAGATATCAGTCAGGAGGACACTTTGAGTGACGATGTCTTTATCAACATCTTCTGCCAGCTTCTTGATAATAGAGGAAAATTTTTGGTATAATTCATCTTTAGACATCTTTTTTGAGGTGGTGTCGTCAACGACAACAAGAATGTTGATCTTTTTCTCATCCTCTTCTTTCTTCTCTTCAGCCTTCTCCCCATCTTTAGGCATTTTCTTTTCAGGCGGCAGCAGCGTTATGCCCACAATATAATCGCCAAACTTATCCAGAACCTTGCTTTTGAGCGTATCCAGCTTCTCCTTTAAAGCTTTCATTTTCTTCTCCACTTCAGGCGGAAGATTAGGAAGCTGCGGAAGAGTATCAGTAACGGTTTTGATCTGTTTAGGTTGAAGTGTTTTAGACGTTTTTTTTGCCATAGAGCCCTCCGGTGTGAGACGTTTTGATTATGCTTTGTAATATATACTTTAAATATTTATAATTGTTTCTTGTCCTTGGTGGGACATTTTGGTCATAACTTTCAAACTCTATTTCTCCTCATTTTTATATATTTTTCCCTTTAGAAAACTATTTAAAGGCTGAACTTTTAGTTGTAGCATGGCTGGCAAGGAAGAAAGTCCTATCGCAAAGTACAAGAAAGCTTCTGAGCACTCTGAAGAATTGTCTGACACCTGGCAGCAACATCATCATGGCGCGTTTCACCATGCCGTGGAAAAGGTTCTTAAAAATAAAAAAACAGGCCGGATAGAATATAAACGGCTTGATGATGGAATCTTGGATGAGGAAGGAAAACAAGTTAAAAGTGCTCAAGAAGTGAAGGATGGCCTTCGTAAGGAGATGAAGGATTGGTATGCAAAAAACGTTCTTGACGACAAACTGCGGAAAACGTGGGAAGAGTTGAAGGGCTACCACAAAGACAAATTTCTGGAAGTATTTACCGGGTATAATGATCAACTGGTGCAGCAGCAGCAGGAGCTGTATGGTGGAAAGCTGAAATGGGACATTTACGGGCAACGTATCATTCCGGGTCTTGCAAATCAGATGAAGCAAGATTTACAAGCAGAAACCACTGGGCATATTAAAGAAACTCATATTGATGAGATTGTCAAGGCTCTGCCGATCAAGATGGAAGGAAAACCAAGCGTGGAAGAAGCTAAGCGCTTGCTAGCTGCTTGGGATTATGAAACAGACACCGTTGACGAAGATGCCGCTAGGCAAATATTGAGGGGCAGATTCAAGGGCGTAAAGGACAAGAGTAAAGAGAAGGAAAAGAAAAAAGCAGCTTGATTGTCACTCTAGAGTGATAAAACGGAAAGATTTATAAAGTATTTCTTATATTTTACTGTAAAAATGGCTGGTACACTACACCGAGTTTTTATCGGAGATGGACACGGTAATTTTCAAGGTTTTGACATAGCTAGAAGAATCGCTGATGAACGGGGGATAGCCAGGCGGACTTCGTTAGGGGATCTAACTCATGAACTATCTGCTAGCGAGACCAAAGATGCTGCTCTTCGCGCAGAACAATTTCGCGCTCAATTACTGCCGGCAATAGGTCATGATGGCAAACTGACAGGCAGCTCACTTCGTAAGAATATCCAGAAAGGCTTGTACAGCGACGAAACTTTAGCTATGTTTTCCCAGCCGAGAGGAGCTGGACTGGAATCGCTTCTTAACCACGGACGACATACGTATCAGTTACTCTACGACATAGACCCTAC
Organism: Candidatus Nanoarchaeia archaeon; assembly: GCA_035288985.1. Lineage (GTDB taxonomy): Archaea > Nanobdellota > Nanobdellia > Woesearchaeales > GW2011-AR9 > DATDYP01. The sequence goes on along the minus strand of DATDYP010000005.1, from coordinate 61,298 downwards.
TTTGGAATATGTACCTGGAAACTGGGACGTTGAGGAACCGATGCTGGAGGTTCTTGGAGAAAAAGTGCATCACAATGAATTTGCTGTTGAAGACGGCATGACTGTTCTCTACGCTGGCGGCGGTGGAGCTCCACCTACCAAAGCCGGTGTCTTTTCCCAGGGATTTTTTAGCGACTATCCGGACAAAGGCATTAGCCATTCCCATGATCTTGGCAAGCTTCTCCTCAAGCCTCGAGCAGAAACACAGGAAGGGAATGAGATTGATATGATCGTAACTCACATCCCGCCGCCGATTGAAGGGCAGCATGTTGATAATTACGCGCAGCACTTTCAGGAATATCTGCTGCAGCGAAATAGTCTTGGCCTGCCCACGCCTAAGTTAATTGTCAATGGACATCACCATCTCAGTGATGCTGAAGTAGAATTTAAGACCTACATGGACAAAGTTTCTGGGAAGTCCGTCAAGATCCTTACCTTCACACCGGGAATACTGGCATTAGAATACAATGATTCCTCGCATGGAGCATTTTGTGTTGCTCATTTTGATGAAGGAACAAAACAATTAGTTAAAGTTGACGAGTATCATATTCATAAAACCATTGATGGCACTATGAAGGTAAACCTTCATGGAGAGCATGATATTGACCACGAAAGTGAAAAAGTAACCTTTACAGCTATTAACAGGCCAGTACTTGCTGAACCTTGGAAGGAGATGTTCCAGAAGAGCACAGCTCTGGATAGAAATTATGCTTTGGAAGGCACTAGTTTTAACCTTCAATACGAAGGATTAAATGGCAAAGCCTTAGATCAAGCAATTAAACATAATCTCGCTGTTTCCGGACGTTATGGTGAGCAGGCTAGGGATATTGTTAAAGCAGCTCTTGATACAGTAAAGGAACGATGGCTGGAAGGCAAGTCTTTAGAAGATACGTTTACTGACAGCGATGTTTTAAAAGTTCAGCATGAGGTGGCTGATCTTCTGGCACGGGAAGCTGCAAAAATATTTTCTATCAATATAGATGAGCTTGGTTTTTCTGGATTTGATCTTGGGTTTTACAAGAACAGATTGATAAGAATTATGTTTGGGGTGAACAGAGATTTGTACGGACAGGCTGCTGAACATATCGCCGATCTTCAGGAAGCCACTAAAATTGATGGGAAAAAGTATCAAGATATTCCTTCTGATTGGGGTAAAGAGCTTCTTGTTAAAGCAGCTAGAACAATATCCGGGCAGGGGCAATCTTATTTCCTTCCAGGCATCAAGCCGGAAATGTGGACGGCCATGGTTGATGAAGTTTACAAGCCCTTAAGCATGGAACGAACCAGAAGTCTTACACTAGAGGAAGCCAAAGGTCTGTACATTAGTGGTATAAATAATGGCATTTTAACGGAGGAAGAGCTGCAAGCTACTGGAGCGTACCGTAAGGTTCCGGGTTTCAAAGCTAACACAAAAACGGATGAACAGATTGATGAGATGTTTGGCATTTCATATACTGTCGATGACGAACTCCCAGAACAGCTGCCTGACTTATCAGTTGATAAGGCTGAGGAAATACAGCGTGGCATTGACAGCGGCGCGATGCCTATCTTTAGAAACAATAAAGGTGATTATCTCTTAACACAGAGCGGGAATCAATATTTATCACCGGAACTGGCTGCAAACTTGAATTACCAACCAGTACGGATCTCAGATTTATTCCATGAAAATAGGGCAAAACTTGTTGCTAAGGATGATGCCTATTTCGTCAATCAGGGCAGGAATCTTTTTCCTATAAATCTTGAACTGGAGGGTATCAACCCTGACGAGTATACAGTATTGCGTCCGTGGCAATTGCCGTTGGAACAGCAGAAAGAACAGCGACGAGCCATGGAAGAATTCCAGCAACGGCTGGCAGGAAACAACCTTGATTTAGACGTTCCTCTTAATTTGCCTACTGCCAGGCCTAGCTGGGAGAATACTGGCTTGCCTGGACCGACGATACCATTGCCTAATCTCAACCAGGGTAATAGGGGGTATTGATAGGCATAGAGCTGACTAGGCCTGAAACCTACTTCTACATTATAAAAAGTTGTCATCAAGCAGTAGTTACAAAACAGAAACCTTTAAATACTACTGTTTATCTTAGCCTTTAAAATGACCCAATTATTCGAACAGGCAGAGGGATTATTGAAACGGCTAGAAAAAGCTTCAAAATTTAACAGTAAATTCCAGGTCTATCCGTCCAGGGAGGCGGGAAGAGTTGCTGGAGAACTTGCTGCCTTAGCTGAAAGCATTCCAGATGTTGAAAATCCACCATCTGATTATGGCGTTCATCGAGCGGAATTAAAAAGACGGTTACAAGGGGAAGTGGCCTTGTTAGATCATTATTTAAGTGGAAAGGCCTGTGATTTTGACACTATTATAGCCAGGTATGGAATTCCTCTTTCTGACATAACCCAATTGCGAGGATGGTTGGAAGCGAACAGGGAAAGGACCTTGGATTCTATTGATAGGCTCTTCCAATCAACTGAGGTTGAAAATTATGAACTAGGCTTGCAGGTTGATGTGCCGACCGTGAAAAGGAAGGCTGAGAAGTTTGGTTCTGTCCGAATACAAAAATATCATAAAATACTAGGAACATTATTGCAGGACTTGTCAAGGGTTGGCGAGTCTTTACAGAACATCGATGCTGTCCCTACAACCAATGATCGTTCTTATTTCAATCCATCAACCATGGCCTTAGCGATTGCCATCCCTGCTATTGTTTATTCCTCTGAAGATGGCAGTTTACATCTGAGGGAAAGGGAGTTGATAAAATTATACGGCCATGAAGGGATGGGGCATGCGCTGAACCATGTTGTGACTAGCACCACTGATCTGCCCTACTTTTTAACGAAGGCCTCGACACTTACGGAAGCTACGATGGAGTCAGTGGCGCAATTTTATCAACAAGTTATATTTGATGATCTGAAAAACTCTCCTGAAACGCAGAAAGCATTGGGAATCAAGCGCATTTTCGATGAAATCTATCAGGAAGCAAAGGATACTACACTGTTAGAAGAATACAATCTGAAGCTTTTTCAGTATGCAATCTCTGTATTGGGAGATAAATCCCTAGGCGATCATGATGATCCTGCAGTCGTGAAGAAAAAAATTGAACTGTTATCGGAAGTAACTCTGGAGCCAACCTATCCACTACATTTTGTAGAACAGAACCGCTATGGTTTTGATTTGCAGGGCAATCTAAACTTTCAATTAGTCAGTGAATTGAGATATGCTGCGCAACCAGTCCAGAGGGCATTGCAGGATTTTGAACGGCAGGGAATCAGATATGATGAAAATGGTAGAAGTACGATCGATGAAACTTTCCTGAAAGGATTTTGGACGCCAATCGGCTTTGTTGATAATGCCAGAGTTGTTGCAAAACATAAATAGTAACATAATCTGGTTCAGCTTATTCTATTCTCTAATCATCTTCAATATATCTTCCGTGAAGCCATTTCCTTCTCTTCTAACAATAATCCCTTCCCCAACCTCGTAGGCAAGAACTTCATGTGCTTTATGGCCGGCTCCCAGGAATAGCATTCCATACTCGTCATCCAGCAGTGTTTCATTAATCCTTTGTGCAATATGTTTATCTCGCAGCCGGTTCACGTCAAACTTTGTCTCGCCGCGGCAGAGGTCTCCAACTACTCGATAATCATTATCAGCCAAATATAGCCTTGCCAATTCCAGACCCTGATTGATGTCAAATCTTTCTGCCAGTTCGTCCGGCATGGGGATGGGATTTAGTTGAAGGCGGATCTCTTCTACTTTATGGCTAAGATATGCTAAGGCCCGATGTTCAGTAGGCATAGCAGCTGCTCCATGTGAAATCAGGTAATGGGCTGGCTGTGCCATGCAGCGCCCCTGCTGCACCCCTTCTGCTATAACATCCTCTAGATTGACATCAGGAAAAAACCCTTCTCCGTACACTTTATGGATTGGTGTTTTAGCATGAATATCTCTAACCAATCTGTTAATCATTATCCAGAACCCAGGGAGGACATCCCGTTCAAAAGCATCAACATCTTCCCGTTCCTGTTCATTCAGTTCAAGATAATGGCATTCAGGCACTTCGTGGATGACCGGAAGATAGATCAATTCTCTCATCTGGAACTGGAAAAAGAGGTATTTTATAAAATCTTGGTAAAGAAAAGTAAAAAAATAAAATAAAATCTATTCAAGATCAATTTTCTCCAGCTCCTCAAGGCCGAGGTCATCAAGATCAGTTTCAAGCGCTTCGATCTCTTCAAGATCATTCAATCCAGTGGAGAGATCCTTTTCTTCAGCACTTTCTTTCAATCCAGTTGTTACGGCTTGATCTTCAGCGCTGGGCAATTGTTGCGTACAGCTGACTGCAACCATGCTGACGAAGATAGCGAAGCAGACAAAGGCAATGGTTCGTTTCATCATTTTTGGCCACCACCTATGCCTGTGCTTCTGCCGAAACTTCTGCCTCAGCGCTAGCTTCAGCGTTGGTTTCTTCCGCATCTTCAGTGCTGTCTTCAGTTTCTTCTTTCAGATCTTGCTGTATCTCCTTGTAGGTGTGAAGGAATTCCCGCAATATTTTCTTGGTTTCCTGCAGGTCTTTCCGTACCTCATGCTGAGCTGCCCGCAAGGCTCGGTTGAACAGGTCAAAATCTTCTGCATCCTTAGCTTCCATCCACTTCTGCTTGGCAGTTTCATAATCCTGCTTCAGCTCTTCCACTTTAGCATCGAATTCAGCTAGGATCGCTTCCAGCTCAGTTACATCTGCGCCAGTTTCTGCCAAGGCATCGATGCGCGCCTGCATGCCCGCATGAAGTTCAGCATGTTTCTCCACTAAGACATGAAGCTTTGCATTTACCAGCAAGCCGACCAATCGCCGCTGTAATTTGTGCACCTTTTGGTTTAATTCCTTCAGGTCTTTAATGGCAGCTCTGATCTCTTCCTGCGGAGTTTCAGCAGTAAAGCTGTCGATCTTTGCTTTCTGTGCATCTAATTCTGCTTCTAATTCAGCAGCCAGGGAAAGAGCATGTTCTTTTTCTTCTTCAGACAAGTCTTCCATCTTTTCTATTGTTTTAGTCAGCTTTTCCAGGGAGCGTTCCACTACCTGTGCTGATTTCAGCAGATGATTCTTTACTCCAAGGCGTAATTCTACTTTTAACGTAGAACAATCCTGCCTTTCCGGATTGCACCGCTTCAGGACTTTATTCAAATCCAGAACTTTCAGGCGGTGTTCACGTTGATCGTCTCTGGCTTCCTTAAAACGCTCTTTAGCTTCTTCAAGCCGTTCGCGGGCATTTTGAAGTATTTTTACTTCTCGCTTAATCTCTTTTTTGATCAAGCCGTTTCTTACTCTCGTTTTAATCTTTACTTCTTCCTTGACTTCCCCATCTTTCTCCTCTGTTTTTACTTCTGTTTCCTCTTCTACTTCAGAATCTTCATCTTCGGTTTTTACTTTCGTCTTTGACTCCGTCTTTACTTCCGCGTCAGCTGCATCAGACTCAACGTCAGCCTCTGCATCTACTTCTACATCTACTAAATTACTGCTTCCTTCTTCCGCTAATCCTGCCGGTATGATGCTAAATACAAACAGCAGCAGCACCAGCGTCGCGCTTATTTTTTGTTTCATTGATGTCATGTTCTGACCTCCGTTTGAATTGTCACTGTGGATCTAGCGACCAGCCTTCTTTTTAAAGATACTTTTGGAAACACTTTACAGAATACTTTACGAAGCTTTAGGAAGGTTTATGGAGGTTAGATAAGGTTTTAGTGTAGGAAAAAAAGAGAATTTTTAGAAAAAAGGGAAAAATAAACGTAAGTTTTTTATTATGAGTGTTTAAATGGTCTTCGTAATGTATCAAGAACAATATGTAATAGTACATAAGAGATCTGTAATGTTAAGTTTTCGAAATTTTATTAATGGCGATTCTGTTCGAGCTGAGTCAGCTAGAATACAGAAAGAGGTGCCAAAAAATAGGCGGTTTTATGTGCCCGAGGGGAGTCTAGAAATTCCAACGAGATTAGATCCTCTAGAACCAGTTGCTGTTTGTGGATGCAATTATGAAGGAGTTTCAGAAGGGAGGAGTTTGGATAAGCAATGTGTTGATTGGGTGCTTGAAGCTTTACGTGCCGAGGGGTTTAGGGCAAGAGTTTACCATAATGCTACTTTATGTGAATGGTTATTCAAACAGGATTAGAGCCAATCCCCGATATCTTTTTATATTATTCTAGAGTATATAAGATCATGAAGCACAAATTACCCTTATTTCTATTTCTTTTACTTATCATCCCCTTAGTTTCAGCAGCTACCCTGAAAGGAAGCATTTATGATGAGAATTTAGATCAAGCCCAGGACGTCTTAGTAGAAGTCAATACCGTTCCCCAGCAGAAATTCTTAGCTAAGACAGGGACCTATTCCTTTGATCTGCCAATCGGAAAATATCTTCTCACCGCAAAAAATGACCGCTACACTATTACCGAAAATGTGGAAATCCTCTCTCCTACCGGAGAATATGTCCTTGATTTATTCTTGCTCCCTGATTTTGTCGAAGAAGACGAATTATGGCAGGAAACGCAGGAGGAATTGCCCATTGATACGGATGAAAAATCTACTCCTTTATGGTCCTGGATCATTGCCGGTGTCATTTTTGCCCTTCTTCTGGCAAGGATCATCTACACCAGAAAAAAATACGGCTCTTTACGCATCTTTAGAAGAAGAATCAAGCAGGAAAACCAAAAAACCTTAGAACAGCATAAAGAAGAGCTTGCCAAAGAGCCTGGGTATCTCGATCAGGCTTTGGAAATCATCAAAAAACACGATGGCCGGATCAATCAGAAGGAACTGCGCAAGGAAATGCTGTACCTTTCTGAAGCTAAGGTAAGCCTTATTGTAACTGAACTTGAACACAAAGGCATGATCGAGAAGATCAAGAAGGGACGTGGGAATGTGCTGATTCTCAAAGTGTAATGGGTTACTTTAAGTCACTACTTCTAAGGGATAATTTAACAAAATCTTTATAAACAGATGAAAGAAAATAAGGCTATGGATACGCAGGATCTTATTTTAGGGATAGCAGCAGATTTTACCAGCGGGACCTCTTTTTCAGATCTGAGAGATAGATACCAATTAGGCAGCAAGGCTTTATTCAGGCATTTACAGCAGGCCAGAGTTGCTGGAATTATTACAGTTGAAGAATTTGCTGATCTTCTTGTTGACAGGACCGTCCATGACTTTCCAGAAAATGAGGAAGTGCGCCTGGAAGCGGTACTCAATTCTGTCAATTCTGAATTGAAACAGGCAGTTGTTCTTGCTCTTAATGGGTTTCCTGCCAGTCCTACTGATATCTGGAGACGTATTGAAAGACAAACCACAGTTCAGTTACCAGGTATTCATGTAATGGGAGAATACTGTAATCAATCGTTGGTGAATATTGGGCTTGTTGCCAGCGAGGAGTACAACCGCTTATTAATCCCAGGACTTGCAAGAAAACAGTTTGTCATCTCAGAAGCAGGCAGCAAGTATGGACAGCCTTTAGCAGCGTACTCCCTTAAATTTGCAGTTGATAACAATATCTCTCTTTATTCAGTATTGTCCTCTACTCATTCCAAGGGTGATAGCAGAGCTCCGTATAATAGAGTCAGAGTTCTTGAGGCAGTCAGAGATGGGGCTTCTACAATACCAGAAATTGCAGGGACAGGCTTACGGCTGAAAAATCTTGGAAGTGTTATTTCTAAACAGATTGCGCAATTAGCTAAATTAGGGCTGATTAACTATCAGTCAACTGGACCTAATAAAGATGGTCAAAAAGCTTCTAGTTCTGTAAGCATACATGACTCTGCACAGGCATTCTTAGGCTATGTGACCTTTCTACGAAAAGCTCTTCAGCAGGGTGATGAATTACAGCAAGCGCGGGAACTTCTTACTGAATTCAGGAGGGATGCGCAACGATTTACTGCTTATCTAGATGCCGGCATTGAATTATATCGCCAGGTTTCTCCTCACCTTAATGCAGTAAGTCATGAAGAAAGAGTATCTGACATTACTACCGCAATTACAATGTACATGGACGAGCATGGCCGGGGAGCAAGACCTGTAGAGGTTGCCCGCCTATTAGGGTGGAATGATGAAGTCACTAGGCTTTTCATGAGCTCTTTAAGCAAAGAAGGTACATTAACAAAAGAAAAAAAACTGAAAGGGGCTGGCGTATATTACCGTCTAGCTGGGAAGTAAAGCAGAGCCGCTTTGTAGAAAATTTCAAAAAAGTCGCCTTGGCCGCTCATTCGGTCAATTCTCGCTTCGTCTTTTTTTTGCAAAAGGCACAATCTTTCGAAAGAATTGAACTACCAATAAGTCTTACGAAAAGCAGTTCCTCATTCGCATCATGGCCTAGGCGGCGACTTTTTCTACATTGCTGCTGAGAGCATAATGTTTATAAAAAACCTTTAACTATCAACTTTCTATGCACTTTCCTGACTACCATCCCCAGCAATTAGAACCGCAAATACTTCAATTCTGGCAGAAGATTAAGGCTGTGGAGCATCTCCGTAAACAGAATCAGAATGGCAAGAAGTTCTACTTCCTGGAAGGGCCGCCCTATACCTCGGGAAGAGTTCATCTGGGCACTGCCTGGCAGACTTCTATGAAAGATATCGTTCTTCGCTATAAGCGCATGCAGGGCTATAATGTCTGGGACAGGATGGGCTATGACATGCATGGCCTGCCTACGGAGCAGAAGACCATGGCTAAGCTGGGCCTGAAGAATAAGGAAGATATTGAAAAATTTGGTATTGCCAAATTCATGAAGGAATGTGAAATCTTTTGCACCGAAATGATGCAAAGGATGAATGAAGATTTTATCCGCCTGGGTCTTACTATGGATTTCTCCGATCCGTATCAGCCGATTACGAAACAATTCATGGAATCAGAATGGTGGCTGATCAAACAAGCGCAGAAGAAAGGAAGGTTATATCAGGGATTACGAACCATGCATTGGGATGCGGCAACGCAGACTGCTGTTGCCAAACACGAATTGGAATATAAAAAACTTACCGACACTTCAATTTACGTTAAATTTCAGCATGCCAAAAATCCAGCGAAATTCTTTATCGTCTGGACTACTACACCCTGGACGATTCCCTTAAATTTAGGCGTGATGGTCAATCCCGATATGGCCTATGTTGAGGTTGCTGTTGATAGTGAAGTATGGATAGTTGCAGAAAAATTATCTGCTCAGGTGCTGCAAAAGGCCGGTGTGAAAAAGTATTCCATCAAGAAAAAATATCCGGGAAAGGAGTTGGAAGGCCAATCCTACAAGCATCCTCTGGGGATTAAGGAATATCTTCCTAAAGAGCTGCAGCAAAATCCTAAACTGTTCACAGTCGTTCTCAGCAGCGAATATGTCGATGATTCTTCCGGTACAGGTTTAGTGCACATGGCTCCTGGCTGCGGCCCGGAGGACTATGAAGTCGGGCATCACCACGGCATACCGCCCTTTAACTGTGTTAATGAGGAAGGCTTGTTTGAACATTTCGGCCAGTTTAGCGGCTGGAAAGCAAAGACAGATGACCGCAAATTCATCCAGGCTTTAGATGAAGCGCATTCTTTACTGGCAAAGGAACCGTACGTCCATGACTATCCGCATGGTGAGCGAAGCCATCAGCCGGTCATTTTCAGGACTACAAAACAATGGTTCTTCAAAGTCGAGGATCTTAAGAAAAAAATGCTGGCGGCAAATAAAAAGATTTACTGGAATCCTGCTGCTGCCAAGAATGCCTTTGATTCCTGGCTGGATAATTTACGTGACAATTCCATCACCAAACAGCGCTACTGGGGAACGCCAGTACCGATCTGGCAGGCCAAGGATGGAGACTATCTTGTTGTCGGCAGCATCGCTGAACTGGAAAAACTGTCTGGACAGAAAATGAAAGGGATGCACATCCCGGAAATTGACACTATCACTATCACCAAAAAGGGAAAAGTATATACCAGAATTCCTGACGTTCTGGACGTCTGGATTGATGCCGGTACAGTCTCCTGGAATTGCCTTAATTATCCGCAGGAGAAAAAATTATTTGATCAGTTTTTTCCAGCAGATTTTATCCTTGAAGGAAAGGACCAGATCCGCGGCTGGTTTAATTTATTGATGGTCGCTTCATTCCTGGCTTTCGGCAAGCCGGCCTTTAAAAATGTCTACATGAATGGCTTTGTGACTGATGTTTCCGGGGTGAAGATGTCCAAATCATTAGGGAATATTATTTCTCCGGATGAGCTTGTCCAAAAACATGGCGCTGATGTGCTGCGATATTATATGTTCCAGACCAATGCAGGGGAGGATATCAATTTCAGCTGGGAAGAGTGTGCTGCCAAGTCCAGGCTGCTGCTGGTGCTGTGGAATACCCATAAGTTTCTGCTGACCATGTCTAGGGAGAATGACTGTAACCCCTTCACACTGAAAAAAGTAGTCTTAGACAACGAAGAGAAATACCTTCTCTCCAGATTACATTCAACCATCAAAGAGGTTACCGCACTATTGGAAGAATACCGCTTGGATGAATCTATCGCTCCTTTAGAAAACCTGTTTCTGGAATTATCGAGAACCTATATCCAGATGGTTAGGGAGAAGAGCGCTTCCGGCAGCGATGAGGAAAAAGAAGCTTGTCTATATACTATCGGGAACGTTTTCTTGGAAACCATAAAGATGTTCAGCCTGATCGCACCATTCATCTGCGAGGCAATGTACTTGAATCTTAAAGAAGAATTTGGCATGAAGGAAGAAAGTATCATGCACTATTCCTGGCCCGAAGCGGATGGTAAGAAAATAAACAAAAAATTAGAAGAGCAAATAGCTGCAGCTCAAGGAATTATCCAAGCAGGTTTGCATGCCCGCGAAAAAGCGAAGCTAGGAGTTAGATGGCCGGTAAAAGAAGTTCGGGTAATCAGCGAAAATCCATCCATACAGGGTGTTGTTTCACAATTACAGGGCGTGTTATGCTCCCTACTTAATGCAAAAGCAATTGTCGCTGTAAAAGATGGTGCAGAAATCCAAACTAAGGTCAAGCCAAACTATGCCAAGATCGGCCCGGCTTATGGAAAGTTGTCCCCGCAGATAATTGCAAAGTTAGCTTTAGACAGTCCGCAAACTATTCTTCAGCATCTGCAGAAAGACGGAAAATATACTTTCGCTATTGATGGGAAGCAGGTCGAGATTACTGCAGAGATGCTGCTGCTGGAACGTGAAGCGCCGCGTAATTATCAGCTTTCTGAGTTTAAGGATGCTGTTATCTTGGTCAATACTGAACGCACTGATGAATTGGAAGCGGAAGGATTTGCGCGGGAATTAGCCAGGAATGTCCAGGAGCTGCGGAAGAAAGCTGGCCTGCAGAAGACGGATAAAATAATCTTATCTTTGAAAACAAGTACAGGCATGCAAAAGATGCTGGGGCCTTTAAAGAATGAAATACAAGCTAAGGTTGGCGCTCAAAGTTTTGATGTTGCCGTGTCTGAGCCTAAGAAGAAATATAAACTAATTGATTCTTTCAAGGTAAAGGAAGAGGAGTTTACGGCTTATTTTGAGAAGGTGTGATTTTCTTCTCCTCTCTTAACCTAATTCTCTCCCACAAAAACACAAACATTTTTATACTACGTCTGTATTACTAGCGTATGACAATGACTGTTGCTCAAGTACGATTGCCGGAAGGCTTAATGGACGAAGTTGAAAAACTAGTAACAAAAGGTTTCTACACGAACAAGTCCGATGTCATAAGAGATGCTCTCAGAAAATTAGTTCTGGAAAAACAAGTTAGTTCCGTACCAAATACCGGGGATTCAGTTAAGGAGATCAGAGAAATCAGGAAGAGATTATCAAAAGGTTTCACCCTTAAGGATTTAAATGAAATTAATGCTTTAGGGAGATAAGTTTTCGGGTTTGTCTACAGCTATATAGTTCTTCGCTTTTTCTATCAAGAGCTTCTCCCTAGTTACAAGTATACAGCCTAAGCGTTTTGACATTGCAATATGCATGCAGTCAAAGAAGCTTAAGTCAAAATTGAATCCAGATTCTAATGCCCTTGCAAAATCGTAATCTTCTTCTGTCGCTTTTGCAAATGTAAATGTCGGTTCTTGTCGTAAGAATTCCAATCTTTCCGCGAATTCTGTTTCATTATCTAAGACATGCCGCAACTCTTTCAATACAAAGCCGGAATATAAAATCTCATCATCGGAGAACATTACTCGCTCCAAAAATGATTCTGCTGATCTCCAATACGGTTCTCCTTTAACAGCATCACCTTCTTTTTTGAAAAGATTCAACCAGACGCAACTGTCAACATAATATCGTTTTGCTGCCACTGCAAGATTTGCTTAACCTGTTATTAATAAAGACTTATTTTCTCTAGAATATCCTCAGAAATCTTTATATAACGTAAAATAATAACAGGCGATAATGAAACCCATAGCTATGAAGCCGATCATGCTGCGCTTTGCCGGCGTGTTTGATCTGGACGGCCTTTATGTAGCTGTTACAGATTGGGGTAAAAATTATGGATTTTTGTGGCATGAGGTGGATTACAAGCATAAAGTACCCATCCCTGCAGGTGCGGAGCAGGAGATCAAATGGGAATTGTCTAAAAAAGTAACGTCTTTTATCCAATATAAAATAGGTGTGCATCTTCACATCTGGGATTTGAAGGAAGTTATGGTTGAAGAGAACGGCAAGAAGAAGCGCCTGTCCAGTGCGCGGATACAAGTGACGATGGACGGTTCCCTCATCCCTGACTGGCAGGACATTTTTGGCGGCAGCAAGTTTGCCGAAAGATTAGGTTCGTGGTATACCGGCATTTTTATTAAAAAAGACCTGGAATCAACTTATTGGGACCAGCTCTATTATCGTATGTGGAACTTACATGCTGTGATGAAGAAGTACCTTGAAATGCAGAACCAGAAATACGCATATAAAGGATACCTTAAAGAAGATTAGGGAGAATCTTGCGAACAAAGGAAGTTTTACAATCAATTAGATCAACCAGCTGGCTTTTCTAAGCTAAACTCCCACCAGTTTTCGCCTTCTCCCCCTCTGGACGGAAGTAGGATACTATATAATCTTTTCTTACCACTTGTATAAAACAAAAAAGGTCGGTTTTAGGATATTAGAAAAATGCACCGGCCGGGATTCGAATTTCCGGACCTGAAGCCTAAACTTCAAGATCACCCGGACAACCGGCTCTCTTCTTCTTACGAAGTGGAAGGCCGGGATACTAGCCGTTATACTACCGGTGCATCACACGATCATTATGCCTCTCCTTTATAAAATTTGCTTTTAGAAGACACTGTCTAAAGCTTGCTTCGCTGCGCTTTGTCAGAGATAATTACGCTATGCCCGGTAGGATCTTCAATGATGATCTTAAGGCTCTCCCTGCCTACCAGAACTTTGTTTAATTTCTTGATCAGATTCTTAGCCTTTTTTTTGGCTGCAGCATCGTCCTCCGCATCAGCGGCAGATTCGATGTTTTTCTTGACCCTTTCCAGCAGCCCTTCTACATTTGTGACGTAGCCGTTAGAAGCCGGTCCGGCCTCCATGGTGATGATATGGGGTATCTTCACTGTCGCTTCACCGGATTTGACAATCTTGATGTTAAGATCGTCTTCGGAAGAAACTTCGAGGGTGTATTTGCAGGGCTCTTTTTGTTCTGCCGGCTCGACATCGGACTTCCGGTAATGGCAGGAACCGCATTCCATGGAAAAAATGTAAACCCTGCCAAAGTAAGGGATCTCTATCTCCTCTTCCTTTAAAGTAAGTTTCTGTTCCCCGCAAAAATTGCAGAGCTGGTTTTTTAATTCCGACATACTATCTCAAAAAGGAACTCTGTTTAAAAACATTTTGTTCGGGAGGCACAATCCGTTTTGTGAGTGATGGCAAGGCCACTATGTGAACCGAGAACAACGATTCCGCAGACGAAGTCGAGGATTTGGAATTTATTTTAAATTCCATAAGCTATGCAAGTATTGGTAGGTGCTTCCTGCAAGAATAAACATACCAAGAAGCCCGCAATAAAGCAACGACTTTATTGGGGCACCAAAGTGATCGTTGTCACTTTGTGTGCACGAGGCGAACGGCCCGCCATCACTCACTTTTTGAACTGTGCCGTTCTCAACAAAGGAGCTTATTTATTATTCTCTTTCAAAAATGTTGATAACACCGTAGAGATGAGAGTCAGCCAGATGATCCCTGACAGCAGCAGGGCAGCCAGAGATTTCAAGCCGTTAACATACACAAGGATTCCTGATGCCGCTAATCCAACAGCTATGTTGAAGGGAAGCGCTTTTCTAAGCCGGTGTACAAAAGTGGCGAACATAAACTTCTTTCGTTCACTTGCTGCTTCTTGCTTGAGCTTATATTCAGCGATAGCCGCTTCCTTGAGCAATTTCAGTTCCGTTGGCGTTAATTTCATCATTGGACACCTGTCATAGACCTACTGTTTTTGAGAATGAGCGCGGTCTTAATCCTCCTTGTTGTCTCTTGCAATAAGATTTATTTCTCCTTCTTAAAGGCCTGGGGCAGATCGATGATGTATTTTCCTTCTTCTAATTTGATTATTAACGGATCCTTCTTAAACAAGTGCACCAGATCCAGCTCGTATTTTCCCGGTTTGATGACCCTGATGGCTTCAATGTCAAGCACAACAGGAGCATTTACATCCAGCTTGATATTCAGTATTTCAGTAATATCTTTTTCAATATTCTTCTTGTCATCGTCCGACAGATTGGTCAGAAGTTCCTTGCCGTGATCGATATCCTTCTTCTTGATATAGAAAAAAAGCCTGGCACCACAACTACAGCCCTTGAGGATTTCTTCCGCGCCATCTTGATAGAGAGCGCTGCAACGGACACATTGGTGTGGCATGATATTACTCTGGCTTGAGCCTATTTATAGGTTTCTATTAAAGAGTATATACATCCCTACTTTCTTTTTCTCTTTTTGCCCCGGTACCTGCCGCCTGGGCTTTCGTTGGTAAACAACTCTATTTTATCCGGATTTTTTTCGATCCGCTTCACGATAGAAGCCGGCCCGATGATGGTCAACCCCTGGCGGTCGCCTAAGAGCATATTGGCAAATGCCCCCTTTACTCTCTGCATCGCATCCTGGCTGTTCTTGTCCGGGTAAATGACGCTGAGCTCGATGCCCTTAAATTTGGGCGAAATCTCCTCCATAGTGATCTCAATAAGATCAGCTTCTTCCTGCTTCCTCAGCCTTCCTTCCATGATGACAATCTTGTCTTCCTTCACTATTTTTAGAAGCTTGTTAACTCTCTTTGCTGCTGAGAGATTCTCCACTTCATGGAAGGGAACGAATTGAAATGTTACCATTATGTCCTCTTTTCAGTATTGTAGTAAATTTTTAGGGTTTTTAAATGTATTCCTTGCCTGTTCGGATACATGCTTACCGTACCAGCTTAAAGAGCTGCTCGTAGAAATCTTCTACGTTTTTCCCGTATTTAGCGGAAATGCCTACCACTTCATATTGGGGGAAGGCAGCTTTAATTGAATCCATATTTGCTTTTTTCAGATCTACTTTATTAGCTGCTATCAGGACTGGGATATTACGAGCCTGCAGATTACCAATGATGGTGATATTCACTTGGGAGTACGGATCCTGAGTAGCATCTAAGACCACTACAACTGAATCCATGTCGTCAAGCCATTTGATAGAATCGATGACTCCTTTTGTTGCTTCCTTAGCCCGTTTTTTGGCATCAGCTTTCTTCATGCCCTTCCTGATAAAGTCTTCATAATCAATCCTGGTAGAAATTCCTGGCGTGTCGACAAGTGAGAAGGTCAGTTCTTTTCCTTTTTTGTTCTTAATATTGACCTGCTCCTTAATATTGATTTCCCTTGTTTCGTGGGCGATATGCGAAACAGAAGACATTTCCTCGCCCAGCCAGTCCTGGCAGATCCGGTTGGCTAGCGTTGATTTCCCGCCATTGGGAGGCCCGTAAAGACCTAGCTTGAAATGGCTTTTTCTACCGAACGGGTTAAACGATAATTTCTTGAATAAATTTCGTAAAAATGACCTCGCCATGCGTTATGCTACACCCCTCTTGCTATTCCAGAATTCCGTGATGGTTATTAAAGTTTGTGGTGGTGAAAAGAATACATTTTTCTTTTTGCATCAGTATCACAGCAGAACTATTGAATCATTCCGGCGTACTGCACCTGGTGTTCTCACCATCGCATATACTCCCGCGTTCATCCCATGCTCTCTTGCCACTGTACCTAGCACCCTTTTATCATATTCTGCTGTATCCGGATCAACACAAATCATCGGGCACCGCTCATTTTTTTTCACGACATGTATCACTAATTCATCTCCAACCTGCAAGCATCTTCCTACTAAGCTATCTTCAAAAAATGGTTGATTATTATCCCAGGAAACATAAAAATTCTCTCTAAATCTTCTTGGGTCTAATCCACTAACTCCTGATTCTCGAGCTAGTTGATCTACTGTCTGTAATCCCATAATAGAAATCGGCTTACTGTCTTGGATACCAGCTCTGCGGTAGTCCACTGTTACTGAAACTTCTCTTGGGACACATAATTCTGTGATATAGGCAATAATTGCAGGATCCGATACTTCATAGATTCCCTTTCCATTTGGCAAGACCACATCAACTATTGGTTTATATCCCTCGGGATAGGGCTGAGTTCTATCAGGTTCATTAATTATTTCAGGTTTTGCTAATAGTAATCCTTTTTTCTCCCGACCGGTAAAATAAGGCAGCTCATCCCTCCTAGAATTGTGATCGTAAAAAGCAAATACTCTATCTCCATTGAGGCCGGTTTCATGAACATAAACAGCATTAACATCTTCTCCCGCCATACTCTTAACTGGATATCTGCGGATTCCCGCCAATCTTCCAATAGTTCTGCTTTCCATTTTAGATTCAGGAGGGGCATCTCTTTTTAAAATTAATGGAAAAAAACCATCCCCTGCTCTCTTCCCCACAATCTTTATAAGTAAAAAACCTTTAATCCAGATATGATAGCTTTAGCCTTTAGAGAAACTAACCGATGGTAGAACGAACCCTGGTGGTTGACCACCTCAAACTAGAGTACGATGGTGTCTTTAACCCAGATGAATTATATAACGTCGTGGCCTCATTTTTCTTTGAAAAAGGCTGGGATTGGTATGAGAAGATGAATGAGCTTCAGGTTACACCGGCAGGGAAGCAGATCCGCATGATCTTCGAGCCTTGGAAGAATATCAGCGATTACTACAAGATTGCGGTCAAGATCAAGATCCTCATTTCCAACGTTACTCCTGCTGATCTTGAAAAGGACCAGCAGAAACTGAATGTTAGTAATGGCAAGATCAATATCACCTTTGATGGTTTTGTCATCAGTGACAGAGATAACCAATGGAGTAGTAAGCCTCTCCACTGGTTTATGAGCATTGTTTTTGAGAAATACTTTTTCCGGGACCATTTCGCGAAAGCGGAAACATGGATCAGGGGAGATATTGAAGATGTACATCGGCAGGTTAAGACCTATCTCAATTCATTCCACTACTCTTACAGCAAGCAGGGAAGCTAATCATGGCAGATATCTCATTTACTGTTGAAAAGAATTTAGTTGTCAACAACAAGGAATTCAGGTACAGCGGAATCTTCCTGGCTGATGAGATCTTCTCCCAGGTGAATGCTGCTTTGGAAGAGAAAGGATACACCAAGCAGGAAAAAAGAGCGGAAGAGAAAGTCACTCCTACTGGACGCAAATTGTACCTGGAACTGCGGCCGTATAAGATTGTCACTAACTACATCAATCTGATGATCAAGATCAGGATCACTCTGGATAATGTTACGGAACATACCGAGAAAAAGAACGGTGTTCCGCGCAAGTTTGACAAAGGAGATGTGCATGTTGCTTTCGACGCCTGGTCGATCACCAATTATGAAGGCCGATGGGGTATGAAGCCCTTAGTGTATTTTCTCAAAGGCGTGTTTAACAAATATATCTATACCTTTCCTGTAGAAAGCGGCGCCACGTCAGAGTTGGTAGAAGATACCGTACACATTTATGCTCAAGTGAAACACCTGCTGCAATCCTATGCCGGGGAAAGGCCTCCTCTAAAAACGGAAGAAGAAGTTCTGGAAGAAATGAAGAAGGAAATCACCAAAGAGATCGAACAAGGGATGTTTCCAGAAGGGTAGTCTCATTGTTTTATTTCTACAACTTCCCCTTTCAGGCCGGAGGTATCAGTTTTCATGATCCGCACCTTAACCATTGCACCGAGAGTAAAGTTACCTTCTACAATGACTGGCTTATAGTATTCATTCCGGCCTATCCATTGCTGCTCCTCCCTGCCTTTCTGTTCGATAAGTATCTCTCCTTCCCAGCCCCGCCATCTTTCATTTTGAAGCTTGGAAATATTATGAAAAATATCGGTAAGCACAGAGGCCCTGCGCTTAATGATCTCTTCCTGCCCTGGCTCAGCTGAGGGACTATCGCGCAGCCGGTATTGCCAGATGCTGATCAGATCCGGCATGGTTTTCCGCACTAATTCTAGCGTCTGCCAGTGGTCATCATCTGTTTCAGAAGGGAAGCCAACCACGAAATCAGTAGCCAGGGTAATATTGGGAACAGCTATTTTAAGTTCGCTCACCAGTTCCAGAAAGTCTTCTTTGGTATGTTCTTTGTGCATGGCCTTGAGTAATTTATTGCTTCCACTCTGGGCTGGTAAGTGAAGGAACTTAAACATTTTTTCATGTCCTAACAGCGGAAAGAGTTGGTCTTTCATTTTCAGCAGGTGCGCAGGATTGCCCATGTCCAGCCGTATCTTGAATGCCCCTGGAAGATTTACCAGCTCTTGGAGAAGCTTGGCGATATTTGTTCCCGTATCAAATCCATAGCACAAGGTATCCCAGGAGGTTAGCCAGATTTCTTTAACACCTTCCTGCAGGGCCTTCCGCGCCGTTGCAACAATGTCTTCAAGAGGATATGACTTCATGTTCCGGTCAGGTTTTGGTTTGCAGTAAGTACAAGAAGGGAGACAGCCCCTGTTGACAGGAATTATTTCCACGATGGAACTTCCTCGTAGTGTAGGCAGCATCAAAGGCGGTGTCTCTTCACTTTTCAGCATTTTGACAACATTGTCATTCAGTGATTCCTCAACTGCCTCCACGATCCTGTGAAATTGTTCCGGCCCTACTGCAGAAAATGGTTTCAGTCTTGAGGAGTTAGAGAGCGCCAAGCACCCTGCTACGATAAAAATCTTATAAGGGTACTCTTTTTTCAATTCCTCAAGCTCTGTAAAGAAGTCTGTTTCACTGGACGTCCTAGCAGAACAGGTGTTGAAAATGACAATATCTCCTTCTTCCAGGTTTTCTGTTATTTCAAACGTAGCCTGTTTCAGCAGCCCTTTCATACGTTCCGAATCTGCCTGGATCACAGGACTGTCTTGAGTAATAACGTGAACGTTAGTCATACCTAGCCTGTTTAGAAAATGACTTTAAAAACATTCTGAAGGTGTGGTTTATCTGTTGCAGAGATACCTGCTTGCTTCCTCAAGGCTGTAGATACAAACTCCTCCTACCCTTCTGACTGCTTCACGTTCGCATTGCAGCGTGTTGCTGCCTACTGCTAGAGCGATATTCATTCCCAAAGCTTGCGGCAAGGCCAGATCCATTTCAAAAATGTCCCCGAATACCGTGACATCCTTAGAAGTACATTGTTTTTCTTCCATTATCCCTGCCAGTACGTCAGCATACATCTTTCTCTGTAAGAACACCGGCCTGCCAAGGCCAGCATCAATACTCTCCGGAACATCCGTCCAAGAAAGATCAAGGACGTTCTTTCTGGCATGTCCGTACACGGGTAGAGCATGCCGTGTCGGCAGCTGGGCTAATTTTGCTTCTACTTTCTGAGTCCGGGCATTGGTTACGACACAGGCAGCCGTATTCTGGAGAAGAGCTGTTAAGAACTCATCAGCGCCTTCCCGGAACACCGTTTTTGTTTTTGGATAATTCTGCTCGTATAACTGCTCTATTGTCGCTGTGCGTTCTTGTTCATCTTTCAAAATTCCTACCTGGTCAAATAAAAGGGGGACAACAGTTTGCGAAAACAGAATTGGGTCTCCATAGGCAGGGGCAATGATTCTGCCAGCGTTTTCCCATCCATAACGGGAAGGATTGCTCCTGATTTCTTGTGCAGCACTTTCCCAAGCGCGATCAAAGTCAGCTTGGGAAAGACCGACCAGATCTTTTACATCATTTTTGTATCCTTCTACATAGGGTCTAGCTTCTTCATCAACATTGGTGATCGTTCCATCAAAATCGAGGACTACTAGGTTCATATTATAACGTAAAATTTAATCCCTTTTATAGATATCTGTAATCTATTCTACTCTTTATGAGGGGGTTCTCTACTTCTACAACAATCTTTTTAAAAAAAATGAATATATTCATTGTTTCTATGGATACCAGAAAGAATGTCCGGGCAATCGTCTATCGCAAGATAGATCAAGAATACCAATTCTTGCTGCTGTTTGCAGCGCGGAAACAGTACTGGCAGAATCCGCAGGGTGGATTGGAAGATGATGAAGACCTTTCGGCCGCGGCAAAACGGGAAACACATGAAGAGACCGACCTGCCAAAATCAAATTTAGAAGTCATGTGCCAGGCTGCCCATTCAACTAGTTATAATGCTGTAAGACTGGGAAGGGATATTCATGTTGATTTGACTGCCGTTGCCGTTCGTTATACTGGTCCGGACCTAGAAATACATCTTTCAGAAGATGAAGGGCATACTGACAGTAAATGGTGTTCTTATGATGAAGCTCGCAGTCTTCTTACCCTGTATCCCGAACAGAGGGAAGCGTTTGAGGAGGTATGTAAGAAGTTGTTTGACTTATGACTTGGCTGAGTTTAGAAGTAACCTCGTCTTGGTAATCATACCATATACCTCTTTAATACCTTTTAGAATAATTAACTAGAAAACTTAAAATCAGATATTTTGCCTTTTTTTATATCATCAAATGATCTTAAAAGTGACTTAAGAAACTTATTTTGCTCTTTTAGTTCTTCTTTAATATTTTTAATTTCTTTGCTCATTTTGTTTATTCTTAACCATATTTTTATCTATTTTAACCATCTCTATACACAATTCATTTATGAGCAATTGTCGTTCATCAATTAACTTTTGAATTCCTTTATCCATGATGATTATATCATCCCCTTATTTATAATATTTTCTACTCTTTTTCTATAAATTCCTTGAAAAAAGGCAGGTTGCTTTTAATTATATTTATTGATGACTGTTGGTCTTTTTTTCCTGAAACTCCAACAAATAAAACAATTATTTTGTTTTCATAAATAAGATAGTAAACTCTATGTCCCCCATTTTTCAATTCTCTAAACCATGTATATCCTAACGGTTTGCCTAAACTAAATGGGTTTTCTTCAACTTTGCGAAACTGATTTTCAAATCTTTTCCGAATATCTACTGGCAACTTATTAAATTCCACTCCAAACTCATCTGTTTTTTTAAATTGGTACGACATTAAAAAAAAGAAACACTAACTATTATTTAAATGCTCTCAGAAAGCTAGTAACCCCAGAGCTTGACGACAATTAGTCTCAGCAAAGCTTCGTGAGTGATAACGTATTAAATTCAAAAAATACACCTGGAACCCCAAGGAGCAATAAAATTACAACTGAAGTATCCTTCTGTATCCATCTGCAACAGCATTCGCCAATCCTAGATGCTGAGGAGAGAAGCTGAATGGCAGCCATTCGCTAGTATCAGTCCTGAACACTCTGTTGTTACCAGCATCAATTAAATATACCGGCAATGCCTGTCCTGACTTTCCACTCAATGATTGAACTGCTTCTGCAAATTCTAATGCGTCTTGTCTATCTTTATACAGCACCTCAGGCCTTGCTGCAGCAGCAACAATGATTGATCTGACCTTTATTCTGGTTGGATCATCACTTCCATCCCTAAAATTTGCTATCGCTGCAGAAATTGGCAAGTCCGGATGATAGGCTACATTTCCTCTGAAACTTCCTCTAAAAACTGCTCCATTTACGCATTCAATAGCTGCTCCATATACTCTGGGACTAGCTTCTGAAAGATAAATTCCATATGCATTTTTCTCTGCCTTTACTGCCTCAGAGAATCCAGCAGAGCTCAACAAGCCCTTCTTTCCATCGCCAGTAATTTCATCAAAGCTATCTTTAAAAAATGCTCTTCCCGGAACAACTACCGCTACTCCTTCATCTCTAGGAGCATTAATGATAACTAGATTGTCTAAATCAGTATACTGTTTTATCGCATCCCTACAGTTACCGCAGGGGCTTGCTATCTTTCCTCCCTCACTTGCAATAAAAGCGATCACTTGCAGGGGATCATCTTTTCCATACTGATCTAGAGCAGCTGCAATAACTGCCTCTTCACCATGAGTGATTGAATCCGTAATCGCCATTTCATGATTGGCACCAGATACAATCTTTCCATCTCTTGTAGCGCCTCCTGTATTTACATGGTATCCTGATTGAAAAGGAGTTGCTTGAGATTGCAAAGCAGCCTCTAAAGCTGATATCCATATTGGATTGACAGAATCAATTGGCTTCTTATCTAGACCGTTAATAAAATTCCATATAACCATAAAAATTCTCCGCGTTTAAATTAAAGGTCACTTCGTTCTAATTCACAAATTCAATCCCCAATTCAGACTGGATCTCCCGCTGTCTCTTGCCGGTGAACGTATCTCCTTCGCCAAAGATCTGATCTGAACTTACGCCAGTGATGATCAGCATGGTCCTGATGGTCTTCTCTAAATCCTTGTAAATCTGCGCTCCCCAGATTATTTTTGCCTTCGGATCCAGACGTTCGGCAACAGTTTCCACAATCTTTCTAGAATCTTCCAGAGTCAAGTTCTCTCCGCCTGAAATATTAATCAATGCGCCTGTCGCATCAGAAATGTCCACATCAATCAAAGGGTTGTCAAGGGCTTTCTGCACCGACTCCTCAGCGCTGTTATCTGAGTCCGATTCTCCGACGCCGATCAAAGCTACGCCGCCTTCCCGCATGATTGCTTTCACATCAGCAAAATCAAGATTTACCAACCCTGTTCTAGTAACAAGCTCGGCAATTCCTTTGACGGAATTGGTAAGAATCTCATCCGCTACCTTGAATGCCGTCTGCAAGGGCAGACGTGGTGCAAGCTCTAATAATTTATCATTAGGAATGACTATTAAGGTGTTGACGTTTTGTTCCAGTTTTTCCAGGCCGATCATGGCGTTCTCAAAGCGGTGCGATCCTTCCATGCTGAAAGGCATAGTCACTACTCCGACACTTAATATCCCCATTTTTTTCGCCACGCCGGCCACGAAAGGCGCACTGCCAGTTCCAGTTCCGCCTCCTAAGCCGCAGGTGATAAAAACCATGTCTGCTCCCATAAGGTTTTTTTTAATCTCATGCTCGCTCTCTTTTGCTGCTTCCTCGCCAATTTTTGGGTTAGAGCCTGCGCCTAATCCTTGTGTCAGCTCCCTGCCGATGAGAATTTTATGGTCTGCCGTAGTGTATAGCAAATCTTGAGCATCGGTATTGATAGCTGTCGTCTGGATGCCCTTGATGCCTACTTCAGAGATGCGGTTAATGGTGTTATTGCCAGCTCCGCCGCAGCCAATGACCCGGATGCGGGTTTTCTGGCTGGAAATAAGGCGTTCTAATTCCTGGTCAATATCAATATTTGCTTTCTTGTGGGAAATACGCTCAGCATGGAGATCCGCAACATAGTTTACTTTATGCATATCTTCCCGTTCAGTATCATAGGAATTCATGGTAAAAACTACCCTCACTCTTTTTAATGAAGATCAGATGAGAAAACGGGTATATAAAGATTATTGCACTGAAATCTATCTACTCTTCATCTATTTTGCCAGGCTCTTAGCCTCACTGCCTCTCTTTTGCAGAAGAACGTCTTTCAATCCCGTTACCTGCATCAATTTCTGTGCTAGTATGCTGGAGATCTGCACCGGAAATTCTACCGGCAGGGTGACTGTTGCTGTTTCACCACTCACAATTACTTCAATATTCTCTTCCGGCATTCTCAGCATTGTTGAGAGAAAGGAACGGACTTTCTCGCCTGTATCTGTGACTGTGCTTAGGATCTTGAATGTATAGATAACTTCCTTTCCGGCCAGGGGATGATTAAAGTTAACGATGACTCTTCCTCCGGAGACTCTGGTTATTAATCCCATCTCCCCATCAATATCAACCTGTAATCCAGGCTGGGGATTGATCTTATGCTCACGGAAAGTGCCCATGGGCACAATCTTCATTTTTTTAATGTCCCTTTTCCCAAAGGCTTTTTCTGGAGGAAGCGTAATAGCGTATTCTTTGCCGATTTCCTTGCCATTGAATTGCTCATCAAGGCCGGGAAGGACTTGCTTTTCCCCGACACAGACTGTTGCAGGAGAATAATTCATCTTGGGAGAGAAGAGCTTGTTTTCCTTGGCGATTTTTTCTTCAGTGGTGTCAAAAACAGTCCCATCGGCAAGCTTTCCGGTGTAGTTTACTTTCACAAAATCGTGTTCTTTGACTTTTTCTGCCATAAAATAGTGTTATTTAAAGAGAACTTTATAAGTTTTATTATGCTAGTTTCTTAAACCTCACCATCATCTCATAAATCCCTAACTCCGGATATAACTTCCTTAAACAAATCAATTGAGGGAATAGTATTATCAGGCAGGGACTCATATCCTACGCGTGGATCTTCCTCATCATGAAGTTCCGTGGAGTGGTAGGTTGCTCTCAGCGATTCCCTCCCTCTATCGTCATAAGGGAGATAGCTGTCTTCGTCACAGCCAGTGCGAGTATCCTTGATGTTCCTGGATATTAAAAAATCGAGTGTGATTACGCCTCCATTTTGTTCGATGGCATCATACCAGCCGCAAATAGCATCTTTATCAGGCTCAAATTCATCAGGATTAAAGGTTTCATGGACAGGCAGGCCGTTTTCGGTGTAGAGATGCTCCCCGCGTTCCGGATAGACCTTGGCCAGTTCATCTCCTCCTGGAATCAATACTGCAAAGGCATGGTACTGGTATTGGGAATTACAGAAAGCGCCACCGTAATACTTTTTTTCTGCATAAATGAGCTCTCCTTTGAAATATTCGTGGGGAAATGAACTTTCTTCTGCACGGGTGAGATTTTCCAGATCAAACACTACTGCTCCGGTAATTTCAGTTTCAGGATTTTGAGGAGTAAACTCAAAACGCAGCCGGTCGTCCCAGGTGTTGGCGATGTATTTCATGCGGTGGGTAATGGTCAGATCCCAGGGCAGCCGCTTCTCACCGGCAAAGGACGGATCGCTGTAGGTAGCTTCATTGTTTAACTGGTATTTTCCAGAATATTGCGGGTATTCCGGAGCGCAGCCGGGCAAAGCCTGTAAACCGAGAAGACCGGAAAGGGCTAGGAGTAGTTTATTCATTCTACTCCCTCTTTTTGAGATATTTAAGGATTGTTTCAGCAGCATTCTCTGCGCTGATTGTTGTCGTGTCCAGAACAAAATCATACCGCGATTCATCACGGTGGTCAAACCCGTAATATTGCTGGTATCTAGCAGCATCTTCCTCCTCCCGTTGGTAAATTCGTTTTTTCATGGCTTCAAATGATTCAATCTTCCCTTCATTACGCTGTTGTTGTGCCGCTGCATCCTGCAGTTCTTTCCATATTCTTCGTGCACCTTCTTCCGGACTGACTTTGATAAACAGTTTTACCGATTCTGGCAGGAAATGAAACTGCACCCTGCCTTCGACAATGACGTCCTTTGCCTTTGTGTGGAGCTTTCGCGCCTGTTCGGCAGCCTTTTTATCCACATCAACGTCAGTTTCAGGATGCGTCTTGGCATACTCATTCAGCTCCAGCAGGGTCATACCCTTCTCCCGCGCTAGTTCTCTTCGTATGCCACCTACATATATTCGTTCTGCATGAAGTTTCTTAGCCAGAATTTGCGCGATGGTGCTTTTCCCGCTTCCCGGCGTTCCGGAAATGGTTATGATCATCGTATGGTCTCATACTCGCTGTTCTTAACGTTGCTGAATTTATCTTTAAGCCATTGGGAAATCCAGAATGATGTGGCTTTTCCCAGCCCCCATTGTTCAAACCTGCGCATGGAGTTTGTTGCTTCCGTATTGACGCATCGGTATTTTCCCCGCTGGTGTAATTTAGTTATTAATTTTTTATGTTCTTTTACAACGATACTGGGATCGTAGCCCTGGACGGCTTTAAAGTCATCTTTCCTGCAGATTAACACACCGCTGCATCCCTGATACAGTTTCGTCTTGTTGTAGAAATTCTTGAATGACAGTGCAGCTCTGTATTTGATCTTCTCCAGATCCGGCTTAACCAGAGTTGTGGCAACAGCATACTCGGGAGTAAACTCATCTTTGATCTTTTTCAGCGAATCTGCTTCCAAGGTTGTATCTGCATCAACAAAAACAAGAACGTTTCCATTTGCATTCAGCGCACCGGCATTTCTTGCTACGGAAACATTGGCTTTTGGCAGGGAAAGCAGCCGCAAATCACTGTTGGCTCTTTTTTTGACAATCTCTTCCGTCTTATCAGTGCATCCATTGGCGACAACAATAATTTCAAAATCCCGGAAGGTCTGCGATTTAATGCTCTGCAGTGTTTTCCGGATGTATTTTTCTTCATTATAGGCAGGGATGACTATAGAGAATAAAGGGGCCATTAGGCTTTAAAGAAAGGCAATGGTTTTAAATAATTTGTATACTGGAGGATATATATTCACAATAGTTATAGGTTAGCGGTTTTTATCCTTTGCGAGCTAGCTCAGTTTCATTAATCATTTTCATACCATCTTTTTTGCGTTATACTAAAGGATTGAAATTTTCGAACAAAATTTCCCTCCTTTATATATACAAAGGGCTTAAATTTTCTTCGAAAATTTATGTCCTTTGGTATAAATTCCAGCGTTCCTTCAGAGCTTCCATACTGCGATTTTCCCAAGAAGGAGAAACATAATTATGTACCAACCAGCGTAATTCTTTATATAATTCTGTTGTTCTCGTACTCACATCAGACTCATCAGAGGATCGGCCTTGAATGTAATCTCTAACGGCATCAAATAATATACTTACTTTAAGTGCTAATTCTATTTGGTTTATTCTGACACAAAGATCATCATCAGCAAAGAATTCAAGAGAGGGTTTTGAAAAACTATTCAAAACACTTCTTTGAAAGGTTTGATTATTCATAAACAATATGTTTGTAAAGGGTTAATCAACCCTTTCAATACTTCTCCCTTCTGTTTCAGTCATAACGTCAGATAATTGGCAGCCCAGAGCATCCCTCTGTCGCAGCGGTAGAAGGGCGTGCTGAACGGTTTGCCATTTGCGTCAAAGACTTCCAGAAAATTACCGTACTTCTCGATAAGGTCCTTGTAGCGTTGTTTATACTCTTCTGCACGTTTATTGTCAACCTGCTGCAGGAGTTTGACGTATAACGGCCCCATGTGCATCCAGATGGCATTGCCTTCATAATTATGCAGAAAGATCTCCTGCCAGATGAACTTCACCTTGCTTCTTCCAGATGTGTATTTCAAGGGAAAGGGTTCATCTAATCCTTCCTGGTGGATTTTAGCCAGGGCTGATTCCCTCATCTTCGTATCTGTAACTATTCCCAGCAGGAAGGGAAAGATATTTGCATCTCCTGCAACATACTCTTTCTTGGTAAGGTCATCATAAAAATATTCCCCGTTCCAGAAATGGTGCAGCAACAAGCCTTGGTAGTCGTACTTACTGAAAGGGTTGTCTAATTTCATCGCTGCAAGATCCCTAGCTAGCAATGCAACCATGCAGTTGTCATAGCAGGAGCTTTTCCTGATCGCAAAATCTTTCAGGGAAGAGACGTGCAAGTCTGGTTTTACCAATCCTGTCTTCAGGTCAATGAATCTGGTGAAGAATTTTTGTATTTCCCAGTTCAGAAAAGGCTTGTAGGAGTGGTAAGGGAATTTAGCCAGTCTGAGGCTATGGATCAGCCAGGGCAGCGAATCAACGGCCGGTGTTGGAAAGTCAAAGGGTTTCCCCAGAGGAGTTATGGTAGTGGTGATTTTCTTATATTTCCTGAATCTGTTCAGGGCATAGCGTAGTGTCTGCTGCACCTCCGCCCCGTATTTCAACTGTAACAACGAATGGGTGCACCAGCCAAAATCGCGGGTCCAGAATTGCGGGAAATTGGAAGTAGAGGTGCGTAAATAACGTCCGTTCCAGCAGTCTTTGACAATTTTTTCGCAGATCTCTTGCGCTGTTCCCTTGTATTTTTTAGGGGCAAGGCGATTCTTCCAGCTGGTGAGAAATATTCTAGATCCCTGGGTCATATAATCAAGAGGACTGGCCATTGTTACGTAGGAGATGTTTAAGTATAAAAAGATTTGTGGTATGAATTGTTTTGAACTAGTTTATTGTAGAAACAGGTGAGAATTTATTCATCAGTATCAGGTGCAAATGCAGAAAATATAGCACCTATAACTGGGTTCATTTCCTCAGTAGAAAGACGTCTGTATTCACTTGCTGGAAACACAGAATATGGAACTCCTAACCCAGAAAGAGTTCGGCCGAATTCACTTGCAGCATCAACTGTTGCAAATAGATATGTCGCTTTGGTAAGATCATTAATCCCTGGTTCGGCTGCACTGATGGGATGATATCCCCGTTCTCCTGCGAGAGTTTTAGCAGACCGGAGTAGGTGTAATACTTCAATATCAAGAGTGGGAACTTGTAAAACTCTACACTGCTTTTCCTGAGGGATGTTAGCTGATGGTTCCATTTTATAGTTTTAGCTGTTAAGTACAATTTAAATCTTTTGTTTTCTAGTTCTGTCTTCTATTATTTTGTCCTGAAATGGTGTTAACATTTAAAAAGTAACCCTCTTTCAGCTGAAGATTATTGAAAGTTATCAGAGACATTGAAAATGAGAAGTCTATGCGACTATTGTACTGCTGACGGGAAACAGCCTGTGGTGTATCAACTAGGTAGGGATTTTACTGACCCGGGAATGATATCTAGAACAGCTAACTCGTGCAGTGTAGTTGGATCTGGACATAAAGCTGAATATGCTCAGTCCTGTGAAGATCATCTTGCCGATGCAATAGAAGACCTGCAATCGCAGGGCCTTCTGGCAAAATTGGAATTGGATACTCGATTTGGTCTTGGACGCTTTGGCTATGCGAGTGTCAGGACTGATCCTGTTAGGAGTCTTCTAACTAGTGATCTTTTTGTCCGCCTCTATAAGGGTGGGAACGGGGTGGCTGAAGTTGATGAAACCGGGTCTGTCGTGATTGATGTTGATTGACGTTTTAGAGTATTTATTTGATTCAGAAAAAGCGGACCCGATGAGACTTTCAAACTGCTACATTATACAGCTATGTCGTGGGTCTCTGCAAGAGATCCACTTGAGTACGTTCGCCTAGTGTAGCAGGCATTTGAACTCACAACCTACAGCTTGCTCATCTTCAGTTAACTCTCTTCATCCTATAGAAGGATTACTTTTGAGCTCATCATAAGATCTTGAGGCTGGATTATGAAAGCGGACCCGATGAGATTTGAACTCACAACCTACAGCTTAGGAGGCTTTGGCGAGACTATAGTCCTGTCGCCCTATCCAGGTTAGGCTACGGGTCCGTAGGTAAAAGAATTTTGATTATCATTTAAATATTTTTGTACTGTTTTACAACTCAATATTCAACAACTTCGCAACATCGCTCTCGATCCGGTTCTGGAAATCGGTGATCGTTTCCCCTTCCTTCCTGCTGGTATTTAGTGAGGTCAGCAATGATTTTGTCAACTGCAATTCCGTTTCAGCGTCGAACAGAGTAACCTGCTGCAGGTGTTCTTTGATGATCTCCTCTTCCATCGTCTCTGGGTTGGAGGTGGAGATCTTAATTTCCTCAAACTCTTCTGAGGCAAGCTTGCTGGTATTTCTCATCACAAAATATGCCCCTTGCTGGTATAGTGTCTCAAAAATACGCTTGAAATCGATGTCAGAAGCATTTCCATTCTGCAGCAAGCCGGAAAGGCGGATCGTTACTAAGGTGTTGGTAAGGTCTTTACTCTGAAAAAAAGTAATGACTTCGTTTGTAACCACTGCCGGCACTTTATAGCTGCAGTCCAGGAAATAGTGCTCATGCCGTATGATTTCTAAAGGTTCCCATTGAATTTGCTGGATGCCGTTCTCGACAGTGATGATGTAATATCCTCCGTGGCTGTATTTCTCCACTTCCGCAAAATTATTGGGGAATAATGCGCCGGGATAGGTAAGTGTCCCATACTCAGGAAGTTCAATCCTGCTGGGATGATGGATATGGCCACCAGCATAGTAGTTGAAATTCTTAGGCAGGAATGATACCGGATGGGATTCAAGCATTTCCAGATGTTTTGGTTTCAGTTCGCTTACCGTAGTATGGAACATGAAGATTTTATAACCAGGCTCTTGTTCCAGGTTGGAGCGATGCAGGTTTTGGTAGTAGGTCTTGTCCAACAGCCCTTTTCGGCCTAAGATTCCTGTAAGCCTAGCCCCTGTTTTTGGATCGGTGGTAAAGTGCAGATGCAGTTCCTTTGTCTCTTGGTCGACAACACCTTTACAGACATTCTTAAGCAGGCCTGCATTTTCCAGAACATCGACCATGGTCTTTCCGCTAGGCGAGAAGTCATGTGATCCGGCGATGACATAAAGTGGGATATTCCGGTCCTGCAGTTCTTTCAGTTTTTTGGCAACGATTTTAAGCGTATCCAGAGAAGGCAGAGAGGTATTGAAGATATCTCCAGCGAAGAGAATAAAATCCACCTGATTTTGGATGCACTGGTCGATGGCAGTGAGGAATGCTGTTGTTGAAAGATCCCGCATCTTCTGGTCCCTCCAGGAGCCAAGATGAAGATCCGCGAGATGAGCATATTTCATCTGATCGAGGGGTGCAGAGCTGTTTTTATGGATTGTGGTAATGCCTGATACGATAGATTTCACCACCTACTGGTTATAATCTTACAAAGGTTTATAAAAGAATGATAGAAAATATGCTTATGGAACAATTTAGAAAATTGGGGTTGTCGGAGAATGCTCTGCAAGCCTTACAAAGGAAAGGATATACTGCTCCTACGGAAATTCAGCGAAAAGCCATCCCCCTGTTATTGGAAGGCAAGCGCGATATCATCGCTCAATCGCAGACTGGTACTGGCAAGACTGCCGGTTTCGCTTTGCCGATAATTGAAAAAATCAAAGAAAATGCCGGGCATGTGCAAGCTGTCATTCTTACTCCTACCCGAGAACTGGCATTACAAGTGGCTAAGGAATTTGAATCGTTGATGGGTAAAAAGCGATTGCGGGTGTTAGCTGTCTATGGTGGTGCATCTGGTTCAGAACAGCGCGATAAATTACGCCAGGGAATTGACATCGTAGTAGGAACACCTGGGCGCGTGATTGATCAGCTGCAGAGAAAAAGCTTGAATTTATCGATGGTTTCTTTTGCGGTCTTAGATGAAGCCGATGAGATGCTGAACATGGGATTTTTGGAGGATATTGAGCTTATCTTAAAGAACACTAATGCAAAAAAAAGGATGCTTTTATTTTCAGCAACGATGCCTAAGCTGATCATTGGCATCGCCAGAAAATTCATGCATGACCCCGTGATGCTGGAAATTGAACGGCAACAGCATGCTCCCTCCTTGACAGAACAATTATATTATGAAGTCCGGCCGGGCGACCGCTTTGAGTGCCTGCGCAGAGTTCTGGATCTGACTAAAGATTTCTATGGAATTGTTTTCTGCAGAACCAGAACTGAAGTAGATGAGCTGAGCCGTAAATTAATGCACGCTGGATATAGCGCTGCGGCTATCCATGGGGATATCTCCCAGGATCAGCGGGAAAGGATTCTGCAGTCTTTCCGGATCAGGAAGATCACTATCTTAGTAGCTACAGATGTAGCTGCCAGAGGTATTGACGTGAATGATCTGACTCATGTTGTGAATTATTCCTTGCCGCAAAGTTCAGAATCGTATGTGCATCGGATTGGAAGAACCGGCCGAGCTGGAAAAAAAGGGATCGCTATCACCTTTGTGATCCCATCAGAGAAAGGAAAGTTCCGTTCTATGGAAAAAAGAGTCCATGGTCAATTACAACGCCAGGAAGTTCCTTCCATTGAAGAAGTAAAGGCCAGGAAGATAGAAAACCTAAAGTTAGAGCTCGATACTATTTTAAAATCAGACGTTTCAGGAAAATATACTGCTCTGGCCAAAGAGATTCTGATCAGCAATACGCCAGTACCTGTAGTTGCTGCTTTGCTTAAACAGCTATTCCAGTCCAGCGAACGGGACAGTTATGCCGAGATCCAGAAAGTACAGCAAGAGCATCGAAATGAACGTCATGAGCGTCGGCCCAGTTTCGACAGAAGTTGGCGTGGCCCTCGAAGAGGACGGAGGCGCTGATGGCCAGGATACTGTTGCGCGGACATGAATTTAATGAACTGGTGATTAAAGATTCGTATGATCGGCGGGCGTTGCAGTTTAAGAACAGTATCATTGCTGCTTTGCAGAAAATAGGTATTCCCGAAAATGATGTAGAAGTAGTCTTGCCAAAAATTGCCAGAATGAAAAGAGCTGCTTCTGCTTCTTGGTATTTTGATGGTCGAAACATGTATTTTAGTTATAGAAGCGGAGCTACTTTTGTACAGAACTTGCATGTGGTTTTGAAAGTGGTTGAAGCGGAAGTTGCAGCCTTATTGAAAGAAGAAAAGACCGTAGAAGAATTTGCCCGCGACTTCATGGAAGACCGGGATGTGGAGATTCAACGGCAAGAAGCGCGGAAGATTCTGGGCGTGGAAGATACTTGCCTGGACATCGAAGTCATTAACAAGAGCTATAAACAATTGGCTAAACAAGCGCATCCCGATATGGGCGGGGACTTGGAGAAGTTCAAAGAAATCAATAATGCTCATAAGATGCTGAAGAGAGAGTTGTGTTAGACCCTGGCATCGAAAAGTAGAAATTTTCCTGATTAAATTCTTAGGCTTTTGTCCATCAGTAATAAAAAGGAGAGTAGAATTATTGCTTTTGCCATTTGTGAAGAAATAAACTCTTCTTTTGCATGTGCAGAAAATATTCTATATGTATTTAGAACTTCGATTAAGTGGTTGTGTTTTTCAGGAAGGATATTTTTTAATCGATCATATTTAGGATCTTTATAGCGAGTATCTTTTCGCCACAACTCTATTATGCTACCTAAAGTTGCTTTTTTAAATTCCTTTTCGTACAAGGACTTTTCTTTTTTTTCTATTACTTTATGTAATCTATTCTCTACAGCAGAAACAATCATTACAACAGCAGCAAGATTACATCGGCTACTTAAACAGTTCATCCCTTCACTGATTCTATAACATTCAATATTATAAAAATCTTTTAGTCGAGAATAAATGTTCTCATCAGTTTCTTCTAATTTTCGTAAAAGAAAAAGAAAATTCCTTTTGAAATCTTCTTTTTTTCTATTAGCATCACTATTTTCTAAGGAATAGTAGAGTTGTTTTAAATGGGAGACATCACTTGATGATATGTCAAGATATTCATAAAGTTCAATATAAAATTGAAACAATCTTCCAAACTGGCCAAACCGTGAATGATAAACGTGGCTGAAAAAATGAGCATCCCTTTCTGTTGGAAATTTTTTAAGAAACCATCTATTAAAGTTTTTGGAGGTTGATGTTAGTCCTTTATTCTCACGTATCAATCCAACAGGACCATACTTTGATTTTTTAATCTGATACTTATCTATTTTTGTTGGACTTGTTTTTTTTCGTTTCCTACTATTCAGCATAATGTTATTTCTCTTTAGGTAATATATAAAATTATCTGAGTAATTATTATTTCTATAAATTTGAAATATTAATACTTGCTTCCCCCCAACCTTTATACCATCTCTTATATACAAAAAACAGAGAAAACCACTACGGCCCGCCATCATTCATTCGCAAAGGAGTACATTATTCTGGGAACATATCCAGAATTACCCGTGTCAATTCCGCCCAATCTTCTATCGGAGTTACGATGTTTGAAGGAGCATATTCATGTTCATTTAACCCTAATAAGAACACCTTTCCCCGGTATCCCTGTTCTTCTAACAACCGTGCAATACGCGCGTCATTATCAATGATTCCCTGCACTTCAGGAAAAAGATATTCCAGAGCAGCAGCCTTCCATTGGGCATTGCTTGCTGAATGCGCAGCATCTCGCATAGCCAGCGGTAAGGTGGGTAAGTCATATCTTGAAAACCAGCATTCTGTTTCACTTCTCATCGCTTCTGATCTTACCGTAAGATAACAGGCAAGGCGCTGTTGCAGCCATAATTCCTGCGTTCCTGCGATTGCTCCGTCCAGCGGGTCCATTTGGGCATGAAAGTGAGGATCATCAATGAACTCATAGGCAAAGGCGTTAGCTTCTGGAATATCTCCCCAATGAAGAATCCTTCCGGTTAAGGCGTAATGTTTTCTCAGGCTGTCTTTGGTGAGCGCTTCCGGAGGAGGAAATTGTCTTGACAGCAAGTCATGATATGCATCTGATGTTTTTGCTATCGTGTCATCGATGTCACAGGCTAGCCGTCCTGTACCTTGTGCCTGAAGATCTTCTTTTATCCTCCGTACAGATTTACCGAGATCAATGCGATCAGTTCTTTTCATTTTTTCGGTCTCATTCGTATTGTCTAAAAGCCAGCTCCCTGCCAGGCATCGTTGCATAGTACATGAAAGTATATCCAGGGGATAAGTCTCTCCAGTGCTCCCACGTTATCCGATGTACAGCGGGGTGCGTCCCACTTTCTAATATCTGCATCGTTTGTTTGTATGCAGCGGCATTTAATATCGCAAACATGGCTATAGGAGCAATAACTCCCAACGTACTGTACATAGCCCTTTCTTCTAGATCCATAAGGGACAGAAGATGATGGTGTTTTAAAAAACTTACCTTGGAAGATTTATTCTACTGTTACAGACTTAGCCAGATTCCTCGGCTTGTCAACATCGCATTCCTTCATGTCCGCAATATAATACGCAAACAATTGCAGTGGAATCGTGCACAGCAAAGGATACAATATTTCATCAACTTTAGGGATGTAAATAACATCATTACTTACTTTTCTGATTTCTTGATCCCCTTCCGTAGCGATAGTAATCACTTTCCCTTCCCGGGCTTTGATCTCCTCAATGTTGCTGAAGGTTTTGGCATAGACGGAATCGCGAGGGCAGATCGCAAGCGTAGGCATCTCTTCTGAAACCAAAGCGATAGGGCCGTGTTTCAATTCTCCAGCAGGGTAGGCTTCGGCATGGATATAGGAAATTTCTTTTAACTTTAAGGCTCCTTCCAAGGCTAAGGGGAAATTCCTGTTTCTGCCGATGTAGAGGAAGTTTTGGTATAAGCAGTATTTCTGCGCCAGTTGCTTGATCTCTTCGTGTTTGGCGAGGACTTCTTTTATTTTTGGCTCAATCACTGCGCTATTAAATTCTTTTCCGGCTAGATGGA
The DNA here is from genome assembly GCA_035288985.1 of Candidatus Nanoarchaeia archaeon. Lineage (GTDB taxonomy): Archaea > Nanobdellota > Nanobdellia > Woesearchaeales > GW2011-AR9 > DATDYP01. The sequence goes on along the minus strand of DATDYP010000005.1, from coordinate 25,720 downwards.
AAGCTAATTTATACATGATTATCAATTGGGAGATGAAGGCTTTGGTTGAGGCCACGCCAATTTCCGGCCCAGCCCTGGTGTAGATCCTTTCATTAACTTCTCTGGCGATAGTGCTGTCAACAACGTTAATGATGCCCAACGTTTTTGCGCCTTTTTCTTTCGCTAATCTCACGGCAGCAAGGGTATCAGCAGTTTCCCCGCTTTGGGAAATGACTACGACCAGATCCTTATTGTCCAGAAGAGGCTCTTTATACCTGAATTCTGAAGCAATTTCATAGACAACAGGAATTTTAGCTACTTCTTCAATGATATATTTTCCCACCAATCCAGCATAACTGGCCGTTCCGCAGGCTACCACAATAATCCGTGAGAAATTGATAGTGACATTCAGAGGAACTTTCAGCGTTTCCCGCACCACTTCTGGCTGTTCAAAGATCTCTTTGAGCATGAAATGCTTGTAGCCTTGTTTCTGCGCTTTTTCTAAAGTCCAGTTAACCTCGCGAACATCGAGAGGTTCCTCTTCGCCTTGGAAATTATACACTTCAACATTGTCTTTTGTTATTCTGGCAACCTGAAAATCATTAAGGTAAATAACATCTCTAGTATGTTCGATAATAGCAGAAACATCAGAGGCAAAGAAATTTTCTTTTTTGCCCATGCCGATGACTAAAGGACTTCCATTTCTGGCGCCGATGATCTCTTGTGAATCATTTTTGAGAATGCAGAAGGCATACGCCCCTTGTAATTTTTTGATAGTTTTCAGCACTGCTTCCTTGAGATTTCCAGCAAAATTTTTTGCGACCAGATGAACAATCACTTCAGAATCAGTATCTGATGAGAATTCCACTCCTTCTTTTCTAAGCTCTTCTTTCAGTTCCAGATAATTCTCGATGATGCCATTATGCACAACTGCAAATTGCTTGGATTGGTCGGTGAAGGGATGGGCGTTTTCGTTAGTAACTTTTCCTGTCGTTGCCCATCTTGTATGCCCTATTGCGATTCCACTATCTGGAAGTTTTGTAGTTGAGGAGTTAATATCACTTATTTTTCCTGCTTCCTTTTTTATTAAGAGTTTCTTTTCATTTTGGACTACAATACCCCAAGAATCGTATCCTCTATATTCAAGTTTTTTTAGTCCATCTATTATTATCTCAACGCTATTCTTATCTCCAATGTATCCTATTATTCCACACATATTTACTGTTCCTCATATTTTTTCATTAACATTTCTAGTTTCTTTATCTTTACTGGATGCTTGAATCCAATATACTCATTAAAAATTTTAAAATTGTCTCTGTGAGTTATAGAAAAATAATACATTGTTGTTCTATTTTTTGATCGATGTATTAATATTTGATTAGGTCTAATCCCTAATTTTATTACTACTTGTCGAATATCATCAATCAGATCTCTGCTTTTTTGAGCAATCACTATCATTCTTTTTTCTGGGTAGAGATAGCCTTCATCATCGTATAAAGCTTGGAGAAATGTCCCTAATAAATATTTATCATGAGTTTCAAATATAAACTTAGGAATTCTTTTTTTCTTATTGAGAACTTCATAATTCATAATGTTGTAAAAGATAGTCCCGATCGTCGTTGGTAACCAGATCTCATTCACCTGAGATGCTCTTATTCTATGATATAATTTAAATTCTCCAAATATTTCTTTCACGTCTTGAGAAAAAGAATCTATCAGTTCCTTTTTATTGTTTGTGTAAAACGCTTTAAATCTGCCTGCTTTTTCAGCAACATGAATCCCTCCATCGCCTAAAATATGGCCTATTATTCTAAACAAAGCTGGGGATTTGAGATTCTTAAGATTGAAATAAACCGGGAAAGAATTATGGGTTTTAATTGAAGTAATATTATCAAAAATCTCATTTTTAGTGATATTTAGAAAACTAGCTAATACTAATAATGTTTCAAAATTCATCCAATAATTTTCGACAGTAGATATTCTTGCTATGGTTGCACGTGATACATTTACTGTTTTTCCGATTTTTGTATAATTAGTGATTTTCTGTTCTAAAATTTTTTGAAATGATAGAGAAATCCGACAATAATAATCTTCTGGATTCATAAAATTTAAGATATTCATGCCCTCTTCTGATGGTTGAATATCCTTCAATTTTTGAACATCATAATTCATATTTTGATTTGATCCTGTCCTTTTATAAGAAAATCGGTTCTCAGAGGATATTAAGTCAGAATCATATCCCCGGTATTCTAAACGTTCCAAGCCTTGGATTAGAATATCATTAGCCTCTTTTTCACCAATATAGCCTATAATGCCGCACATCTTACGTTAATATGGGCAATTTTCCTTTAAGAAGCTTGTGAATTCTGAGTAGGGAAGAAAAGTTTTTTTTGTTATATCCTTTATTCTGCTTTCTTAGTTATTTTAACAATTCCGTTAGTAGCATCTACTTCTACTTGATCTCCGTCCTTGAGAATTGAGGTAGCATTACCTGTTCCAACGATGCAAGGGATGCCAAACTCACGACTAACAATGGCAGCATGAGAAAGTAATCCACCCATGTCTGTTACGATAGCACCAGCCTTTCTACAAGCTACGATTAACTCAGGAGCTGTTGTTTTTGCTACCAAAATATCCCCCTGTTGCATTTTCCCAATTTCCTTATTCATTCCGGCCAGATCTCCATAATTAACAGGAATAATTTTGACTCTTCCAGAAATCTTTCCTTGGCTGGCAGTTTGTCCAATTATTTGATTTGTATTCATTGCTCTCTCTTCAAACTGTTTAGCAATCACTCTTGCGGTATCTCCTTCATATGGCAAGGGATTATCGTAGGTGGAAATAAATGCCTCTTGTCTTTTTAGGGCAGCTTCGTTGTTAGGATTTTTTCCTTCAAATAAATCTAGTAATTCTTTTTGGGTCAGATTCTCTGGCAGTTGTTTCTCTATAGAAAACTGATCACTTAAAATTTTAAAAACGTGAAGTGCGTATCCTTCTTCCTCAAAAAGGACGGTATTCATAAAAGCGCGGATTTCATCTTTTAATGTGGTGATTGTTTTGAGATTCTCTTCAATAACCATGTTTTTGTCTTTAAAGGTGAATGCCTTATCGATATATTCAAAATTCATTTTAGCATATTCTTTACATAATTTAGTGGTATAATCAAAGAATTTTTGCAGTGTTTCTGAAGAGATGGTATCTTTTCTTTTTATATCTGATTCAAAGAATAGTTTAAATTTTTTGCAATGATCATTCAATTCTTTTTGAAAACTGTCAAAAGTAGACTTATTACTATAAAATTTTAAGCCGTTATCAAGAGCGCGTTGAAATGCTTTTTTAGTGAAGTATTGTTTAAACAAACCACGGTCAATAATGTATAGCACTTCTAATTCTGCATAAGCTTCTCTGTGTACATCTGTAACAAAAACACTAACTCCTTCAACTGAAAAACTGAGCATATAATCGTCTTTGTTAAATTTCATTTCACGACCAATCCCTGCAATTCTCCAGAAGCAGCTAATTCTCGCACAATATCACAGCCGCCGATGAATTTGCCATTGATATATAGCTGAGGAATGGTCGGCCAATTGGCGTATTCTTTAACTCCTTGTCTGATGTTTTCGTCTGAAAGTACGTCAAATGATCCGAATTCTATTCCTAAGTCTTCGAGAATGCTTACTACCTGCGCAGAGAAGCCGCACTGCGGATCTTCAGGCGTGCCTTTCATAAATAAAAATACGTTGACGGAGTTGATCTTTTCTTCAATTATTTTTTTTGTTTCTGGGTTCATTTTAGGGTGTCCCGGTCTTGATTTTCAAGGCATGTACTTGCTCTTTCATCTCTTCTTTCAAGGCATTATAGACCATCTGGTGCTGTTCGACCAAACTTTTTCCGGCGAAGCCTTTGTATGTAACTACTACCGCAAGATGCGCTCCTGAAGAGTTGTGAGTTTCATGCCCAGCGCTGGTGTCAGCTATCTGCACTTTTGCTCCCGGAAAGGCTGCTTCCAGTTTTTGTTTGATGCGGTTTAACATTTATGGGAATAGGGTTGTTTATTTATATTATTTTTCTCTATGAAGTTGAAAAAAATGATTTGCTGTCATCTTACTCTGAGCGGCACTTGGCCCAGTGCTGCAGAGTGCGTATAGATATCTTCAGAATTTTTGCAGCATCTGTTTTGCTGTATCCAGTTGCTTTTAATACACGATCAGTATAACAACGCTCAATTTGATCTAGGGTAGGAAGTTTTGAGGGATCACTGCTCGGAAACGCTCTCTCTATTATTGCCGTAAGGGTAATTTCTTCTTCGATTCCTTCTAGGCCCTCTGTTTTTTCTAATTGTGATTCTATATCTCCAGCTTCTATAACAGTGCCTTCCGCTTTTATCACGGCAATTTCCATGACATTACGAAGCTGTCGCACGTTTCCCGGCCAGTAGTAGGAGTTAAGGAGATTCATTGCTGCCGGACTTATTTCCATCCCGGTGTTGTACTGTTCCAGGAAATAGTCGGCCAGCACTTCAACATCACCTCGCCGTTCCCGGAGCGGCGGAAGAGAGATGGTGTGCCCCGCTATCCTGTAATAGAGATCTTCTCTAAACTCTCCTGTTCTGACTAGTTCCGTGAGAGATCTGTTTGATGCCGTGATCAGCTGGAAATCAGCTTTTTCCTCAGTATGGCTCCCGACAGCAGTGTATCCATATTCCAAGGCTCGTAGTAGTTTGGCCTGGATGGATAAAGGAAGGTTGCCTATTTCATCTAAAAATAATGTTCCTCGTCTTGCAGCTTGAAAGTATCCTTCTTGGTTAGCCATTGCTCCAGTAAATGAACCCCGTGTATGGCCAAAGAGCAGGGATTCTGCAATCTCGCCGTTGATGCATGAAGAGTCAACAGGGAAAAATCTACCTTTCTGCCGCGCTCCGTAATCGTGAATCGCTTTTGCCACTAATTCCTTTCCAGTTCCGGTCTCGCCGACGATGAAAAGAGGTGCGCCAACTCCTTTTTCCGTAATTTTATCAATATCCTTAAACACTCTCAGCATCGCTTCGCTTTGTCCAATCATTCCGTAATGTGGTTCGGTCATTGTACTTCTATATATCCTCTCACGTCTAGAATCTGGTATATCTGCAGGGCATAGACATCGAGCCTTACCTCTCTAGCCGCATCTCTGGCTGGCATGCCGGCTGGGCTTAATGTGTAGCCAACCTGTACCTCACTTGTTTCATAACGCCTGGCGGCTTCTTCTGCTTTCCGCTCTAGTTCATTACCCTTATTCGTCGGGTTTCTGCGCAGTACAATAGGTCTCGGAGCTTCCAGCGGTTTAACATCCAGTAGTGCAAAACCGTGTGCAGTTGTTGTTCCGATGTCATTTGTCCGCTGATGGTGGTAAAGACGTATCATTGTTGTACAATTTAATGGTTGTTTTATAATAGTTTTGGTGTAATTTTTAGGAGCAAAGATTTAAATATAAGATGTTCTTATTAGTAAGATATACTTATCTGGAGGCATGTAAAAATGGAAAAGCTTGAAGTTACCAGCCTTAGTTCACGAGGACAGGTTGTAATTCCTCAAGAGGTCAGGAATAGACTGCATCTCCACTCTGGGGAGAAGTTCGTCGTTATTGGAGAAGATGATACTATCATATTAAAAAAGTTGGAAGTGCCATCTTTTAAAGGCTTTGGCAAATTGCTCAAAAAAACAAGGGACTTCGCTAGGAAGAAAGGATTGAATCCAAGTGATGTAGATGAAGCAATTAAAAGAGTGCGCACCAAATGATTATGCGTGTGGTCCTAGACACAAATATCTTCATCTCTGGAATTAATCTTTTAACACTTGCTCAATAGCCTGTAAGACTTCCTTTGGAGTTTTGTCAGAAACGTCAATCACATGCCCCTTCTTGGAAAAATATTTTAGATATACTTCCCGAATCACTTCTTCTCCGAACTTACGGTCTGTGCGAGTAGAATCCCGTTGGATACAATGTTCTATACTGGCGCAGAGGGAAACTTCCTGAATGCTATAATTATTTTTACTCAATATTCTTTTTAGATTTTTTTTATACTGAGGCTTGAGGGCTTCTACAAGAATATTGTGCTTATACTTAACCAGCTCTTTTGCATAGGTATAACATAATTTTTGTGCAATAGCGCTTCTTGTCGGGCTTCGATGTGGTGAATATACTAGTTCAAATTGGTCTACATCGCAGTGTTTATAGTCATGTTTTCTGGAATAAATTCTGGCTACAGTGGTTTTACCGACTCCAGATGGTCCATAAAGAAAAAGAGCTTTTTTCATAAGATATTAAATTGAAAATAACTTAATAAATGTTCCTTCCAGATCTTGTTTAATGTTTTTGTTAGATAAACCTCACTTTTTTACAACTAAGTGTAAAGTAATAGGCTCTGTTTTTTTTCTTTCACACTCGAATGATGGCATTGTTTCAATGATTTTCGCAACTAATCCATCTGGAAGGTCTACTTCTCCAAGTGGTTGGATTTCAAGTTTAATATCCCTCCCCCCAAAATAGGTATGACTTCGAGCGAAAGATTCAGCGGTTTCTTCATCTTTTGCAAAGTAATAAACACCACAAGGATTCGATTCTCGATTGATCCTATATGCATTTAATTTCATAAATTGGGATATTGCCTATATCTTTATATCATTTATGATTTTATATTACACAGGCTTGCTGCGGCTTTTTGATTCCTTGAAAAATCAAATCCTTCTAAACCTCGGGCCTTTGATACGCTGAGTATACCACCATTCTATTGAATGGTGGTTTGCAAAGCAAACCACATACTTATTTGTGGTATACTGGCGTGCTCAAAATTAGGCTGGCGGTGAGCGGAGCGAACATGCTACCGGTCTATTGACCGGTAGTCCGCCAGTCCTATTTTGACATTACAAGAAAATTATATATATTTGGACTTATTTATGTTTTTATGAAAGAAATATTGTTCATCTTACTTGTCTTTCTAGTAGCGGGATGTGCAACGCCAACAGAGCCAGAAACTAATGCAGCAACACCTGATATAGAAGAACTTTGTATTGATACAGACACTGCTGAAATTCAAGAAGGGTACAGTGCACATAACGAAGACTTCCTGGAAAGAGGGACTGTAACTGCCGCATATGATATGTATCGTGGCGTTACACACAAGTTTGGAACAAAAACAGATTTCTGTGAAACTCTTGAAGAAGCGCCGGAGCAAGAACCATTCTTAATAGAGTATTCTTGTCAAGACCAGAAATATGCCCTGACATTAAGACTATTCTGCTCTGAGTTTGTTGGTGAAGGGTATGTTTGCCACGAAGGACGTTGTGTGCGAGAAAACGATCAAGAGACCGTTGTTAAAGCAGATTGCGGCGGGCCATACAATCCTCAAGTAAATGTACCATTCACTTTTGACGGAACAAAGAGTCAAGGAGATATAATTTATTATGAGCTTGAATTTGGTGATGGAGTTATTAGTTCTGAAATAACTGGGCCGGATGAAATCTTAGTTGCTCATTCCTTTGAAGAAGAAGATGAACGTGGGTCCGTAATGCTTATGGTCAAAGATAAGTCAGGCACAAAAGATTACTGTCAAGTCTTTTTTAGCATTACGGCATGATTGAATAGGGCCATTCCTCTGGAAACTTTTATAAATAAGCCACATTTCCAAGAGTTACGCCAATGAGTTGGTAAATTGCTCGAAGGACAAGTCCTTCGGCATCCACTAGCAAGCTAGCGGACAACGAGGTAACATATTTGTTATTCTCGCATAATATTAAAAAACTAAGTCGAGGTCTTGAAAATGGCTGATGAAGCAAAAATACTGGAAGCTGTAGAAGTTGCCCGAACTACAGGAAAGATAAGTAAAGGGGCAAATGAAGCGACAAAGGCATTAGAAAAAGGGAATGCCAAGCTCGTAGTCTATGCTGAAGATGTCAGTCCTAAAGAGATTGTCATGCACCTGCCCTTGTTAAGCAAGGAGAAAGGCGTGCCCTGTTTTGGAGTTTCTAAAAAAGATGATCTTGGTGCAGCTGCTGGTCTTGCTGTCGCTACTGCTGCCGTTGCCGTGGTCAGGGAAGGGGAAGCTAAATCTGCTATTGAAGCGCTGGCTAAATCCCGTAGGTGAGGATCATGGCAAAGAAACCGTTTGGAGCAGAAAAAAAGGAGGAAGAAGTTAAGGTAGAAGGAGAAATTAAATTCACCCAGGGAATCCCTTCCGAAGTTAAGGAGTTAGTCGGTAGGACTGGAAGCAGAGGAGAATTGACTCAAGTAATGTGCCAGATCTTAGAAGGAAGAGATCAGAATAAAGTCATCCGGCGGAATGTCAAAGGACCAGTCCGGGTTGGCGATATCCTCATGCTGCTAGAGACAGAAATTGAAGCACAGCGTCTCGGCGGCGCGCGGCGCGGACGACGATAAGGAGGTTTTACAATGCCAAAATGCACTTTTTGCGGAACTCAGATTGAAAAAGGAACAGGGAAAATGTATGTTTACACTAGCGGCAAGATTGCCTATTTCTGTTCTACAAAATGCGAGAAGAATCTTCTCAAGCTGAAGAGGAAGCCAGGAACGACGCGCTGGACTGAAGCATCCAGAGCAGAACGGAAGAAAGGGAGAGGAGAGTAAGCATGTCGCTGGATTCTCAACTTCCTCTGTCAAGTGATGAAGAACTTGGTTTTATGTACGACGTACCCGTTGAAATGACAGTGGAGTCTAATGCTAGATTTGGGAAATTTCTTTATTTGGGCGTAGTTCTTGGCGAGGCAAGTCTCTATTTGGGAAGGACGGTCAGGAATGAAGTAACACCTTTTCCGGAGTCTGTTGCCGATTATAGCGTAGCTGGATTAGCGGGATTGGGAGTTGGATTTTTATTAGGTGTTGGTTATGAGATTTGGAGAGGAGAACCGCAACATGATTGAACGAACTCTGGTCTTACTGAAACCCGACGGAGTGCAGCGAGGACTTTCCGGCAGAATCCTAGCCAGATTTGAAGATGCTGGCCTTAAGATCATCGGCATCAAGATGAAACTGGTTGATACAGCATTTGCAAAAAAGCATTACCATGCCCATGTCGGTAAAAAGTTTTATGCCGGACTGGAGGAGATGATCACCGAAGGACCGGTCATCGCCATCGCCTTGGAAGGAGTGCATGCAGTTGAAGTGGTGCGCAAGATGGTTGGAAGCACTGAACCAAAAACCGCGCCTCCAGGAACGATACGAGGAGATTTTGCACATCATTCCTATACCTCAGCCGATGCTAAGGGTAAGGCTATCAAAAATCTAGTTCATGCTTCCGGCACTGCCGCAGAGGCGCAAGAAGAAATTGCCTTATGGTTCACGCCAGCGGAGCTTCATAAGTATAAGAGTGTGCATGAGATGCATGTGTTTTAGACTATGGATAAAGTTACATTAGTTGCACAAGTACTTCAAGAATTAGCCAGTGAAGGAAGCATCTGCTTCACTCTTGCAAATATTGAAACACATGATTCTCCTGATGAACAGGTTAGCGAACCGATGATGGAATGCTACGCCGATGGAAAGAAGGTCGGAGAGTTTCTTTTTTCAAGAGATCCGATGGAGATAAACGTCCTTGATCGCAGGAGATTTGGCGGACATGCTTATGCTATTCAAGACCGATTTGCAGATAGGCTTATCCAAGAAAGAGAAAATAATAGTTTGACGAGGTATAATTAACATGGCAGGAGAAAAATTTGCTGATAAAGTAATGAAGATCGCGCAGACACCGAAATACATTCGGAACATCGCGACGAGTGCTCACATCCACCACGGCAAGACGGCGATGACTGATAATCTTATGGCTGCAGCAGGGATGATGTCAGCTAAATTCGCTGGCCAACTTGAAGGAGGCATGGCTACCTGGCAGCATGCTGATGAGCAGGAACGATTGATGACCGTAGATGCAGCGAACGTTTCCATGGTACACGAATATAATAACCAAGAATTTTTGATCAATCTGATCGACACTCCTGGACACGTTGACTTTGGCGGTAACGTCACTAGGGCGATGAGAGCTATCGATGGAACCGTTGTCCTGATCTGTGCAGTAGAAGGAATCATGCCGCAGACAGAAACCGTGGTCCGTCAAGCGCTGCGAGAACGAGTTAAGCCAGTCCTGTTCATCAATAAAGTCGATCGCTTAGTAAAAGAATTAAAACTGAGTCCGGAAAAGATCGCTGAAAGAATCATGGCCTTGGTAGTTGAATTTAATAATTTGGTCGGGCGAATCGCAGAAACACAATACAAAGAGCAATGGAAAGTTAATGTTCAGGATGGCGGCGTAGCTTTTGGAAGCGCCCGTGAGAACTGGGCCTTGTCATTCCCTTACATGCACAAGAAAAATGTAAAATTTTCAGATATTCTTAGGATCTATGAGATGGAAGAAGCGGAACGCAAAGAATGGGTCTGGAATAATGCGCCATTGCATGAAGTAATTTTAGACATGGTCATCAAACATCTTCCCAATCCAGTCGATGCACAGATCTACAGGATCCCTAAGATCTGGCATGGGGATCCAGAATCACAGTTCGGAAAGGACTTGATCACCTGCAACCCTAATGGAAAAGTAGCCTTTGTCATCACAAGAATTGTTATCGATCCCCGTTCAGGAAAAGATATCTCTGCAGGAAGATTGTTTTCTGGCACTCTCCGCAGCGGCATGGAAGTATACCTTAACAACGCCAAGCAGAAACAGCGGATCCAGAACGTCTATATCTATAATGGCATTAAACCTGAGATTATGGAATCACTTCCGGCTGGTAACGTACTGGCAATTTCCGGAGTCTTAGGATTTGCCGGAGAGACTATAACTTTGGAACCGGAACAGACTTTCGAAGAATTGAAGCACATCTTCGAACCGGTCATCACCAAAGCGATTGAACCGAAGAAATCCTCTGACTTGCCAAAGCTGATTGAAGTTTTACGGAAAGTAAGTAGGGAAGATCCTTCGGTCAAGATCGAGATCAACGAAGAGACCGGCCAAAATTTAATGCACGGGATGGGAGAATTGCACCTGGAAATCATTGAAAATAGGATTATCACCGAGAAGGGAGTGGAAATCAAGACTTCACCGCCTATCGTCGTATACCGTGAGACCATCTCCAAACCCAGCCCGGAAGTGGAAGGAAAGTCTCCAAACAAGCACAACAAATTATACTTCAAAGTTGAACCGCTTGAGCCAGTAATTGCACAAGGAATCAAAGAGAGCAAACTGCCACAGGGACGATTCAAAAAAAGAGATGATGAAGTGGTTACTTTCCTGCGTGATGAAGCAGGCTGGGATGCCAAGACTGCAGGTATGGTCAAAGCTATTTACGGCAGTAATATGTTCATGGACCAGACCAGAGGTATTGTCTACATTCACGAGATCTTAGAGTTAGTCTTAGATATGTTTGATGATGTCATGAAACAAGGGCCATTAGCAAGAGAACCATGTACGAATGTTAAAGTTATTTTGACCGATTGCACCTTGCACGAAGATGCTATCCACCGCGGTCCAGCGCAGATGTATCCCGCAGTTAGAGAAGGTATCCGAGGCGCGATGATGCAGGCTGGCCCAGTCTTGTTTGAACCATTACAGATCCAAAGAATTGAAGCACCCACTGAATATACGGGAGAAATCTCTAAGCTAGTCGCTTCAAAGAGAGGCCAGCTTCTAGAGATGAACCAAGAAGAGGATCAAGTGATTGTAGTTGCAAAATTACCTGTTGCCGAGTTGATTGGCTGGAGCAGCGACTTACGTTCTGGTACAGAAGGCCGGGGAAATTCATCGTTAGTAGACCAGATGTTTGAGAAACTGCCGATGGAATTGCAGGAAAAAGTGCGCAACCAGATCGTCCAGAGAAAAGGATTGAGCCAGGGAGAATTGGGAGCTTAAAGATGGTAAGAAGAGTAGTTAGGTATGAACAAAGAATCTTTCACCATCTTCCTGTAGAAGGGATGCCTCAGCATGGTGTAATGCGCAACTTAGAAGGAATCCTAGATAGCTTAGGAGGCATAAATTGTCTTAGCACAACTAGCGGCCTGGTAATGGCTAAAACTTATTATGTTGCTCCCATTAGCAGGAATCAGTCTTCATATGTTATGGTGGAGGCTGATTGTCTTGGCAGCAGCCGAGTTCTTGTAGTAAATGAAGTCGGCCCTGGGCATCCTGAATTGCTCCATGCCTTGCATAAATCTTTTGATGGCAAACCTGGATATAATGGAATGCCTGAACGGACGGTAGTGGAAAGGGGAGTTATTATAGACGGAAATGATTACTGATCAACCTCGTTGATTAGCTTCTCTGCTTTAGTAATCAGGCAGTCATAAAAATTATTCTGGCGGTATGTTTACTTTTTTAATATATTTTTATATTTTTTAAGCAAAATTTATAAAGATTGTATATTTTAAGTAACAAATGATCATCTACAATCCCCAAAACAGACCTCTCGTCAAAGAAAGAATCAAGTTAGCAGAAGAACTCTTAAAGCAAATTCCAGCTAAATACTGTTTCATCACCGGGTCTTTCCTCTACAAGGATAAATATAACGATATTGATGTTTTTGTGATTTCCAGAAGCAAAAAGGAGTTTAAAATATCAAATAAAAAAGTTAAAATTACGGTAATAGACTTTAATGATTTGTACTCTTTATTTTACCATTCCAGCTCTAAAAGCTGTATTGCTAAAAATATTCTTACCACGAAACAGCTCAAAGTAACTTTCTCTGATTATTGGAATGTCATTAATGAAGCGATTCCTACCCTGATGAATGAGAAGGATAAATTCCACAAAAATGTGCGTTTCTTGATTTTGTACACAGAGTACTTTAGAACTGGCGAAGTGTTAGATACTTTTCAACTGACACAGAAAATTAATTCTTTTAAAGATTATCAGGAGGTTCTTGATTACCTCAAAAATGAACTCATTGAAATTATTAGAAAAGAAATGAAATTTTCGTATGCAAAACGATTCTTTTATACTCAAGCAGGATATTATAAAGATTTACGAGAATATGATGCCCAAAGCTTTTTATACGAATTGGCTCATGAGGCTGTGAAAGCAGCTCATGGTTAATCCAAAAAACTTTAGAAAGAAAGTAGAAGCAATTATCTCTCAAGATTATGAAGTAGGATTTCTGGGAAGGAATTTCGATCAAATTGTAAATTTATTAACAGAGACGAAAGCTGAGAAGATTTATGCTTGGCTGGAAGAGGTTATTCAGAAGAAAATTCAGCCAATAGTTGTTGGTTCAAAAAGGCAATATAAAGGATGGTCTGCTAATGAGCTCCTCACTTTTCGCTATCCGTTTAGCATTGAAAATACCGAGTATAGAATTCTGTTTGTAAAAGTGAAGAATTCAATCTATATTGAATTTCATTTGGGAGATCATAAATATTATGATAAAGTCAGAAAAGATCTGGATTTGAAAAAAAATAGTTGATATTTGCCAAAGTCGTCTTGGCCGTTTGCTCGACCTATCCTCGTCGTAAAGATTTGAAAGGATAGGACTTAATTTTTGACTAAAGTGAACATTTTCTCGCAAACCTTAAGGCCATGACGACGACTTTGGCTTTGTTTTCCTATTCTAACCGAAATCTTTATAAATAACCCTAAAAAAGAAGGCTTACCTTATTCATAATCGAGAAACACGAGAAAAAGACGGAGGAACAATATACAACATGGCAAAAGCAAAAGAACACATCAACTTGGTATTCATCGGTCACGTAGACCATGGTAAATCGACGACTGTCGGACGATTGCTCTTCGATTCAGGAAACATCGACGAACAGGCGATGAGAAAATTGAAAGAGAAGGCCGAACAGCTTGGTAAAAGAGGGTTCGAGTTTGCCTTCGTTATGGACAATCTGAAAGAAGAACAGGAACGTGGGGTTACCATCGACCTGTCGCACAAGCAGTTCCATACTGACAAATATTACTTTACTATCATTGACGCACCTGGGCACAGGGACTTTATCAAGAACATGATCACTGGCGCTTCTCAGGCAGACTGCGCTGTTCTTGTCGTTGCTGCCAATGACGGTGTCAATGCACAGACCATCGAGCATCTGCGCTTAAGCAAGATCTTTGGTGTTGGACAACTTATAGTAGCAGTAAACAAGATGGACATTTCAGGTGTTGATTATGCTGAAAAAAGGTATAAGGAAGTCGTTGAGGAAGTCAAGAAGCACGCTACCCAAGCGGGGTGGAAGGTTGCTGATGTACGATTCATACCACTTGCTTCATTACCTGGCCAGAACGTCTTGAAGAAGCCTGACAAAATGCCTTGGTGGACTGGCGATACTTTACTAGAGGCCATCAACAAGTTTGATGTTCCTCAAAAACCTACTGACCTGCCATTACGGCTGCCAATCCAGGATGTTTATAATATCACTGGTATCGGCGTAGTTCCAGTTGGACGGGTTGAAACCGGCGTCATGAAAGTAGGCGACAAAGTCATGATTGTTCCTGGAAGAGAAGGAAAAGGTGTTCCCGGTGAAGTCAAGTCTATTGAGATGCATCACGAGAATGTTAATGAAGCTGGGCCTGGCGCTAACGTCGGATTTAACGTGCGCGGCCTCGGCAAGAAGGATATTGCCAGAGGAGATGTCTTAGGACATGCTAGTCATGTGCCTACTGTTGCTACTGAATTTACGGCGCAAGTCGTGATCATGCAGCATCCCAGCGTTGTGACTGTCGGATACACACCTGTATTCCACATCCACACTGCTCAAGTTGCCTGCCAGTTTGTTGAGATCCTGAAGAAGATAAACCCAGCAACAGGTGCAGAAGTTACGGAAAACAAAGATATCCTGCGAAACGGCGATGCAGCTGTAGTCAGGTTAAAGCCGATGCAGGCAGTGGTCATCGAGAAGAACAGCGAGATTCCACAGATGTCCAGGTTTGCAATCCGGGATTCCGGTGTAACTGTCGCAGCTGGCATGTGTATGGATGTAGTTAAGAAACAATTGTAATTGGTGTAATTACGCTTGTTTTATTTATTATTAATATTTACACTCAACTAAGTTAAAAAGGCACAATAAGCAAAGACGTGCATTTATTGTGTAGGAATGAAAAATGGTGCAAAGAGCGAGAATAAAATTAGCCAGTATCGAGATTGACAAAATCAATCAGATTTGCAGAGATATTAGAGAGATAGCTGAAAAAACTGGCGTCAAGCTTCACGGCCCTATTCCTCTTCCCACAAAAAAATTAAAGGTTACCACGCGTAAGTCGCCCTCCGGTGAGGGGAAAGCCAGCTGGGAACGCTACGAAATGCGGGTCCACAAGCGGCTGATCGATCTTAATGCTGATGAGCGGACCTTACGCCTGGTGATGAGAGTCCCCATCCCTGAAAACCTCAATATTGAGATTGAGATGGTTGAGATTTGAGTTCTAATTACCCCTTCTATGACTGATGATACCTGAAATTATGCTTAGGGTATGACTACTTGTTTTGTAACTACTGTTTAGTAATAAAATAAGGAAAAATTTATAAATACGTAACTTCTTTTACCTTTATGACATTTAAAATAAGGGATGATTACTTAGCTAATAGATTACAGGGTGATCTTACCGAAGCTGACCTGGAGGAGATTTTTAGAATAGTAGATAGAACTCCAGAGCCTACCAAAACAGTCTTAGGGTATATTGGTGACATCTCTGCTTTAACCATCCTATACGACTTAGATAAGCAACAGCATCTTTTTGGTGGATATGGGGTACTATCCCAACTTGTTAGTAGATTTGGCGATAGAATCATCCCTGTTTGGCGTGGATCTGATGATATCGACATGCAGGGATCAAGAGGAGTTTTAAATGCCCTGAGGTCTACTTATGATGTAACAAATGATCGGGAAAGCCCTAATTTAGAGAATAAAATAACCCTTAAATTAGGACCAAAAGGCAATGTTGATACCGCTGAATGTAAAATAGATTATACTCTTATGAAAGATGGGGATACTTTCTCTGAAGCTGATGTTGAAACGATTTATGTATTAGGAATCCCTGTCCGAGTGGCTACACCTTCCAGACTAATAAAGGGTAAACTAGAACCTGCTGAGCATGAGGAGAGCCATTTTTTAGATGTGCTCCATATGGTTGGAGTTTTAGAACATAGAAAGATTGGACCAGGAGTGCTTGCCTACGAACTTGATAGAGAGCAAAAGGCGAAATTATACGAATTAGCAAAAAGATACGTTCTTTCCGAGAATGGAAAACGGATAGATCTCGGACCGAGTGGACGTTATCTTAGAGAACTTAAAGACACGCTTAAACGAGGTTGATTTTTAATCAGCAGGTTTTTAATATGACCGTAGACATCCATTTTTATACTGGTAGAAAAGGCTCTAATCCAGGCGGGAAAGCTATTGTGAGAGTGGGCAATCGTGAATTTCACGCCTATCTCAAATATTGCCATAGTTCTTCATTTGCTAATGGCGTTTCTGTAACCGGGGATGAACTTCCTTTTGATCACATCGAACAGCCGATTTATGAAGCGATCACACTTCACCTTGCTCAACGGGCAGGATTGCATGCGCCGAACTTCTATGTCTTGGTGAATGATGGAAGCCTTAAAGTAAGTTATGATTCGCGTGATATTCCCAGAATTAATGAACGCATGCCTCTCTACTTCGTCTCTGAGATCATGGAAGTGCCTCCCGTACAGGATTCTGAAGGAAGACAGCGCGCCTTGGAAAGGGATAAATTATACCGTGACCTTCTGCTGGTGTCAGATGTTTCTAATAAGGCTCAGAACTTTCGCTATGTTGCTGAAACGGGAAATATTTTGTATCTTGATTTAGGATGTAGTTTTGTAAACGCAGTAGATGGAACTTTACGGCGTTCTAATTTCAAGGTTCCAAGGGCAACTAAAAATAACGTTAAAATCGCAGAGCGCTTGCTGGGTAAACTGTATCTTGAAACTGCTGATGGCAAAGATCTCCTTGCATTGGATGATCTTATTAAGGTAACAGCCGAGATGCCCTTGCCAGCCCTGGGTGATAGAAAATCCCTGAGAATAGGGACATTTTTGGATCAGGCTGTGTTAGATGAAATTGCCTTGATGCTGCAGTTGAACATTATTGATGTATATAAGGATTACCGGGAGGATTCCCGTTTGATGCGGGAGTGAAATAAATCATAAAGATCAGTCCTTAAACAATCATCTCTTTTTTACACCTGAATACCTTTGATATAACCTCTCCACTTTTCGTACCAGTTGATCTTTATCATCTCCATCAGGAAGTTTATCTAACATCTTTCCAGGTGTCAGCAGCAGCGCTGGATCTGGTTGTAAGCGTGAAACTTCTCTGAAGAAGCTCTGTTGCATCTTCCTGTCTGCATAAGGAGAAAGCATCTGGGATAGTGCCTCTTGTTCCTCTTCCGAAGGATTCAGCGCGCCGACATACAGAAGAAGGACAGTTTTATATGGATCATCCCCTGCCAGCGCTCTATTGAAGCTTCCCAAGCCTTTTTCAAATTCCCAGATATAACTGCAGATAGTTGATGCGGATCTTTTTCCCACATCTGCAGGAACAGCATCCTGTATGATCAAGCTTAAGCTTTCTGCACTTAGTCCTCTGGAGCGGCGCAATTGCCGAAGATAGTCTGGTAGTGAAGTCATAATAATGCAGAAAAATGAGGCGTTTAAAAATTATATGAAGAATCACTCTTTGTCTTCATCGTCTTCAGAACTTTCCCGCCTGACGACTTTGACAGCATCCATCTTTACGGTGATGGGAATAGGCACGGCCGCTTCAAGCAATTCTACAACAATTTCTTCCTTCTGCTTGTTAATTCTGATGACCTTTGCATTCTCGCGCTTGAATGGACCGGAAATGATTTCAACGATATCTTTCTTCCTGATATTCATCTCTACCTTGACCTGCTCAAGCATGTGTTCAATTTCAGGATAGGGAATTTCGTGTGGAAGAAGTCCTCTTGCATAAGGAACACCCTGTAATGTTGCTTCGGCATCCTGTTTAGACGATGCTTCAATAAAGATGTATCCTCTCATGCCATGGGGCCTGATGACAGCTAAAACCCCTTGCGGCTTCTTCTGCAGCTTGGAGATAAGATAGTCTACAACCTGATCTTCCCTGTTTGCAGCTGTCCTTAATCCGAATATTTTGCTTTCCATGTTTTCCCTAAAATAAGAGCTGTTTTCCCAGGAACACTACCAAGCCGAGAGTCCCAAGGACGGCGATGCCCACACCAGTAACTTTGACAATGCTGATATATTCTTCCTTACTTGGCTTTTTGGTGATACGTAATACCCTGATAGTTTCCTTTATAAACCTTTTTACCTTCTGCTTTCGTGTTTCCTCAACGACATCCATGACCCTCTGAGGATGAGGTTGATTTATAAAGATATCGGTGGAGTTTTGTGAGTTGTGGGCGATAGTAGTTTCTCCCATCAACTTTAACTCCTCTCAAGTAAGTAAAAAAGAAAATTTTATAAATCATCCCTTCATTTTCTCTCATTATGGCTGAATACAGATTACCGTTTTTGGAAGAAGATGTAGCTGCTTTATATGATCGCATCAGAGTGCCCCATCCGACTGACCTTAATGTAGGGTCTAATCCATCCCTTTCAGCGGTAGTAAATGATTTACTCATTCCTGGAAGCGCTTTCTTTTTCCGGGTTACTCCACAGACTCCGATCACTGCATCCCGAGATGGGGTAGTTTATACAGTGCGGAGAGATGGTCTTTACTCTGATGCTCATGCAACTAATCTTATCGTTATTGAGCATGAGGATGGTTCCGCCGTGCGTATTGAGCATCTTGATCCTGTTTATGAAGTAGGAGATGTTGTCAGGGCTGGGGATATTGTAGGTCTTCCGAAAGGATATTTAGGAGCGCCGCATATTCACTGGTATTCATTACAATCTCCTGATCATTCTTTTCCAGACAACCAAGTTGCATTTTCCAATGTGCCTGCCAGAAAAGTAAATACCGAATATGAAGCTATTGACAATCTTTTAATTCAATTTTCTCAAGTGCCTGGTTTAAAGACTACTTCCTATGGCAAGAGGTGGACTAGGGCCGTACAGCCTCAAGCAGTTTCTCCTGAGATCATAGACACTATTGGAGTGGAGATTGCGAAGCCTCATGTTGCAAAGCGCAGGCGCCCTTCTACAGATATGCCATCACCTCAAGACTTTTATTCTAATCCTGGCCTATTCCTCTCAAAAGAGGAACTTGCGATAGTTTTAGCTCATCTTGACAGAGTTTTAGGTCGAAAGGGTGATGGAATCTGAATCAATCAAAACCCTAATCTTTTCAGAATTACTTCAGCATTAAATTCTTCTAAATCCTGGTAGCGCTGTCCGATGCCTAGAAACAGGATTGGTTTCTTAATTGTATAAGAGATAGACAACGGTGCTCCTCCTTTCTCATCCACATCTGCTTTGGTTAAGATAGCACCGTCCATCTCCACAAGCTTGTTGAAAGTCTTAGCCTGTTCAATACAATCATTACCGGTGATGCTCTCGCCGACAAAAATCTTAAAGTCAGGCTTAGCCACCCGGATGATTTTTTCCAGTTCAGCCATGAGGTTGGTGTTGGAATGCAGCCTTCCAGCAGTATCGATCATCACCACTTTGATATTGTTTTTCTCTGCATACTTGATCGCGTCAAAGGCTACAGCAGCAGCATCCGAGCCGTAATCATGCTTGATCATCTTCACTCCCAGCTTGTCAGCATGTTCTTCTAACTGCTGGATTGCTGCAGCTCTGAAGGTATCGCAGGCAGCCAGAACAACCGAGATATTGTTTTTCTGGAAATAGTGCGCCAGCTTGGCGATGGAGGTGGTCTTGCCAGTCCCATTAATGCCAAACACGGCAATCACAAACGGCCCTTTCTTGCTGTTTGCTTTTTTCAGCAAGTCAATGGGTTCATAGGTTAGAATCTCTTTCAGCGTCTGTTTGAGCGTCTCTTCAATCTTCCGCGGCACATCTCTGGGAAGAGGTTTTTCTACTAACTCCTCTTTCAGGTCTTCTTTGATCTTTTCAATGACTTCCACAGAGACATTATTTTCCAGAAGCACTATCTCCAAATCCCAGAATAATTCTTCAAATTTCTCTGCTGAGATCGTTTTTGTGGTTAGTGATTGTTTTACTTTGCTGAAAAATGATCTTTTTTCTTCGGGCTCTTCTGCTTCTTCTCTTTCTGGTACCTCTTTTCCTTTTTCCTCTTGGATCTTTATTTTTGGTGCTTCCTGAGGCTCTGCTCTTTCCTCTACTTTTTTTATCTCAGGTTTTGTCTCTTTCTTCTCTTCAACAGCTTCTTCCTTTTCTTCTTTTTTGCTGAATAATTTGTGTAAGAATGATTTTTTTTCAGGTTTTTCTTCAGTTGGTTCTTCCTTAACTTTCTTTTCTTTAGATTTTTCCTTAACTCCTTCTTTTTCCTCAGGCTTTTCTTCAACAACTTTTTCTTTCTTCTGATCCTTGTGCTCAACCACACTAGGTTTTATTTTCCTTGCAAACAGTTCTCGTACAATAGGCAGGTCTGTAACACCTTCGCTCTCGCTCATATGCAGGTAGCGGTCAAAAACATGGATCTCTGCAACATCTTTGAACGATTCGATGTAGAAATTCCTGATCTCCTCAGTTATCCAGGGATCTTTCAGTCCAAAGACAAAGGCAATTTCCACTGCATTCTTCTTTATTGCTGCACTATTCAAAGACTGGTTCTGATATTTTTTGAAAATATCCAGATCTTCCCGGTTTAATCTCTTCCCCATCTCTGTAAAATACTTCTCTGATGGTCTCGAACCGACTGGAGCGATGAGAATGAGTTTTTTAATGTTGTATTTTTCCGCTACTTTTAAAGCCAGCAATCCGCCCATACTGTGCCCGATGAGACTGAGATCTTCTTTGTTTGAATCGTGAATCTTCTCTTCCGCAAACGAAAACCACTGTTCAAATTCCGGCGCTTCAGTGTTAGGCTGGTCAAATGACTTGGCTTTATAGCCATGCTTATTCAAATACTCCCGCAGAGAAGGTATGAAGCCTGATTCAGAATTATCTTCCCAGCCGTGGAATAAAAGTACACTTCTTTGTCGCGGCTCTTTTGGCTCCTTTATCGGCTCCTTTTTTTCCTTCTCAGCTTTCGGCTCTTTTTTGACTTCCCTAGGCTTAACAACTTCTTTTTGTTGTACTTCCTCTTCTATCTTCTCAATAACCTCTTCTTTGACTTCAGCTTCTTCTTCAGCTTTCTTTGAGAAGATGGATAAGGTGCTCTTTAATTTCTCTTTAAGCTTGCCAAACATTCTACTCCTCTTCCACTTCTTTATAGATATTCATGGCCTGCTCTTGCAGCATCGCGAATACTTTTTCCGCTTCGACAATATTTTCTGCAATTTCCTGCTGCTGCTGTTTCAGGATTTCAACTATTTCTGATATTGTCTTCTCCACAGCAGTATCTGCGCCGACATTGACAATCAGAGCAGCATTATCTTTCAGTTCGGCCTTGACAAAAATGCCGTTAGCAATTGGCGAGAGGATCTCAGTATCCTTCTTCGTTTTTCCAAGCTCTGTAATCGCTTCGATAGAAACATCCACTTCAGCATTTCTCTGGTTGAGCGCTTCAACATGCTGGGTTATCTGCTCAATCTGCTGCTGGATCATCTGGAACTGCAAGTACTTCTCTTTCAATCGTTCTTCTTTTTCCATGGTTAGAGTTTTTTCTGCAAGGCTTCCAGGTACTTCTCGTAGAGCTTAGCGCTTTTCAGAAAGGGAAAATCATTCTCCCTGGTGCGGACAATGCTGCTTAATACTGGGGAGTTGACAACCTTGAAGTTTTTCTCATCCTTTCGGATATCTGCCAGCTCTTTCTCTACCAGCGCCTTGAGCACCAGCTTATCTTCTGTTGTTAAGGTCATGGACAGAAATAATGAGAGGTTTTTATAAGGTTATCGGAAATCCATTGATTTCCGGAAACTTCCAGAAAACCAACAGTTTTCTGATAGTTTTTGCCTGAAACGATTTTTGTCTAATACAAAATTAGTCTGGTAAAAGGTTCTCCAAACCAGCTAACCTCGCGAATTCACCATGAGGGGTAGTACTTCCACGCTCAGTGTACCCACATTTCTCAGCAACACGCCAAAGATCTTGATACACTGGATCAAATCTTTTATTTTCGTCCCTGTCGCACACATGCTTCGCAACTTCTGCAACAACCATTTGCCGGGCTTGTTGTCTCATTCCATCATCATCACTGCCAACGACAGTTACGAAATGTTTTGCTATCTTTCCAGCATATTTCAGTTCATCTGTAAATCTCATTTTACATTCAACTAATGATTATTATTTAAATAATTTATGTTTCACAGCCACCTGAAACTAACTACTCCAGCCCAGAAAAAGATAAAAAGGAAAATGAAAGAATTGCACGCATGTTATACCCTTTCCATAAAGCCAGTTATAAGCTCGGGGACAGGCTTCTTAATCCTGAAGAAAGAGTTGTTGTCACTACCAGGTCCGGTCCAAAGGAACCACAGAGAATTGCAGGACATTTAGGTGTTTCAGCAAACCAGCCGGAACTGCTGATCGGGCATAGCCTTCATTCTGATGAGGAATACACACCTACCTTCCAAACTCGAAATGCCTTGGCGCAGGAACAATATTCTCGTTATTTACTTAATTATCGTAGTCCAGACGGACAAACGCAGTTTGGCTCTGGTTTGAAAGGAAGAGTTGTCTATCTAGTACATACCTACAGCAAGCAGTTTGATCCCCAAGCTTTAGCCATGATGAATCAGATGATCGCTGCTACAGCTAAGTATAACGGTGCCGAAGCGGTTGTTCTTCTTGCCTACACGCTTAATTACAGCGCTCAGGAGAGGGGCGTCCATGATACAGATCATCCAAGGATGCAGTCCCAGACAGCGCTGTTCAAAGCTGATGGGCAGGCTCCTATGGCCGGTTTGCTATTACAGCAGTATGCCATGGCAGGAGTAGATACAATCATCACTCCTCACTGTCATGCTCCACGCGATTTGGAACGGATGTGTGCAGAAGTGAACGAAAAGCTTGCCCCCCTTCGAGATAGCAATCCTGGTTCAACGATGCGGTACCAGATCAGGTTTGTGGAAGTGGATCTTGCTCCTATGGTAGGCTTGTTTGTTTCTGATTTCGGAAAACGGAATTTAGAGTTTGACCTTTCTGATGGAGGAAGGAATGTCTTATTCATGGCTCCCGATGTTGGCGCTGAAGATTTTACGCGACAGGCACGGCTCTGTTCCGGATTGGAAAATTCAGCACTGGCGGTGATGGACAAACAGAAATCAGCAGATAACGCCAATATCAAGATGCTGGGGCTGACACATTCTGATAATTTATCAGATGAGCGGGGTATAGATGGTATGTATATTTTCCTTACCGATGACTGCATCCGCTCGGGAATGACCATGGAACGGAACATCCAGGCTTTAAGCGGCATGAATATTGACGGGATTGTCCGCGATCCAAAAATCAGAGGGAAACCGGCGAAAGTAGTAGTGTACGCAACCAGGACTAATTTTGCCGGCGCCTCGACAAAAATTCTCACCACCCCAGCAATAGATCACATCGTGATCACCAATGCCGATCCACGGGGATACAACAATACCGGGCCGATCTACAACAAGACGCAGATGATCTGGATCAATTTTATGATGGCCGAAGCTGCCAGGGCTGTTGAGCGCGGCGAAGACCCTAATGCTATCCTTACACCAGAGTACATAAGGGATCATGACTTTCTGAAAGTAGACGTTCCCCACGGGCACAGATTGAAATTACCTGAACGGGAAATTTTGTAAAGCTTGGAAGAATCAACGCTCGTAGAAATCCAATTCCTGTGTTTTCTCATCAACAAAGACATGGGCTTCGGGGTGCTCTTTAAGGTATTTTTCCCTTACCAGTTCAGGCATATTTGCCAGTGTCCCCTTTCCGCTTAATCCTACCTGCGGAGTGCGCTGCATATAATCGTCAGAAGTGAATTCTTTTCCATCTTTCAGGAACTGCTCATACAACTGATGGAACTTTGGGAAATCAATCCAGGTTTTCCAGACGCCGTCAACTTTGTATTTCTTTTTCGCAAACATGACCACTCTGGAGGGGATGTGTTCAGAGACGATCTCGTGATCGGACAGGTATCTCTCCAGCTCCTTGGAAAAAACCACCACTTCCTCATGCAGGGGCATGTTCTCTTTACTTAACCTCTGCATTGACGGCCCTACAAACATGTAGGCTTTCACTTCGATGAAATCCGGGTTTCCTCTGCTGATCAGTTCTGCATACTTATCAAGTAGGCTCATGTTCACGCCTTTGATCATGGTCAGCCTGATGCAGGTGCGCTGTTTCTTCTCTGCCAGAAAATCTAAACTTTGCAGCATCCGTTCCCAGAAATCAGGAAATAAAGGTTTGTCCACGTCTTTAAGCATCTCTTTCGTAGGCGCGTCTACGCTGCAATATAATTGAGTGATCGGTTTCAGATTCTTAATCTGTTCAGGATACTGGGAATTAGTCACTAAAAATGTTGAAATATGATCTTTATGGAAGCCGTCAATCAATTCATTTATTCTGGGATAAGTAATTGGTTCTCCAGTCAACGATAATGCGACATGCCTGATTTCTTTTGATTTTTCATAGGCTGCCTTATTGGCTTTCTCTGAACCGCCGAATCCTATTAAGAGTTTATGATGTGCTTTCTTGCTCTCTTCCAGAATCATCTCTGGCTCGTCAACACCCCATTTCCATTCCTTGCTGACCGGAGCTTTATACCCTCTCCAGCAGAAGGTGCACCTATTGGCGCAGCTGATGCTGGTTGTCATCTGCATGCACTGGTTGCTCATGATGCCATAAAATTTGAGCTTGTAACAGCCGCCTTCTCCGTTGATCATATTCTTGGTCCAGCCGCAGGTCTTGACAGCGCTGTGGCTGCCCACAATCCTGTATTGCTGCTTTTCAAGTTCTGCTTTCGCTTCAGGTGTTAGCATGGGAAGGGTATATTTGAGTGTGGTTTTAAAAATGTTTTTGTCTATAACAAACTATTTCTCACTCCTCCAATCTTCTGGCTGCATCATCTATAGTGGGATAAAATTCTAATAATTTCTTCAGTGCAGCATTTAGTCGCCCCACATAATAAAACTGTTCCTTCCTCTCCATATTACGTAATCTGGCAGCTTTGAGCAATTTTAGAGAGACGTGTTGTGGATAAAGTACCAAGTCATAAGCAATCTGGGCATTAAGATCATCTTCATGTTCGAGATCTCGCAGTTGCGAAATCCATTCCGGAAGCCCGTAGTTCATTTTGCCATCCAGTTTGCTGGCAACTTCAGTAAGCAATCTCTCGCAGCGCTGTTCCAGCTCCTCTCTTGTTTCCATTTTATACAGTTATACAATGAAAATTTATAAAGAATAACTTTATTCTAACCATACATGGTTACAGATGTGCAAAAAGGAACAATACGGATTGCAGCTAAAAGTCTTCAGGCCTATGAAAAAACTTCAACTGGATGGAAGAAAGCCAAACAACAATTTCCAGAACTAAAAAACATCGTCAAGCTCTTTAGAGCGCAGGGAAATTTCAAAATTCTTATTGATGCAAAAAATCCGCAATTTCTGAAAGGACAATTATCTCCACAAGGACAGCCGCAGGGAGCGAGAATAAATCAGCTGCCAAATGGAAAAATTCTGGATAAGGCTTATTCCTTATTTGCGCATGATCTGCAGGTTCACGATCAGGATTCTGACCAGCACTGGGA
>DATDYP010000004.1:0-40279 GCA_035288985.1 Candidatus Nanoarchaeia archaeon | reverse complement strand
CGTATAACTGCCCATTAGCGAACTTAGCGATATTTTTAGCTGAGAGGGGCTGAAACTTTGAAATTTAGGGGCACATAACTCCAAAAAGAGATACTTCTAATGAGGAGTTATTTCTTCAAATGTTCTTGAATAAGGGCGTTGTTGATGCCCATAAAGTATTTAGCCCAGTATTCGGCTGAATACAGTCTTTTCTTTAGCGCGGGAGAAATATTGCCGTAAGCGGCTATTATTCTCATCTCTTTACAAAGATTCTCAAGAATCTGCTGATTTGTCCTTATTATCTGTTCAATTGGTTTTTCGTTGTGCATGTTTTTCACCTTTTTGGTTTTTCCCTAAAATATGGCGAAGATGGACTTAGGTGGTTTCCTGCTAGGGGCAAAAACAACCAGATGTTCCTCAAGTCCTATCTCCAAACCAAAAGGATGTCAAAAACCTGCATCAAAAACTGAGAAGGAACAGAAACCACTGGACAAGCCACTGGACAAGATCAGAGAGAAGCTATAACCTGCTAATTTTGATGACGTGGAGCTTAATAAGTGAATTTTAGGCATCCACTCCCGCACTGGACAACCTTGGGTTATGGTTATAAAGAAAGTAATTTTTAAGCTGCCGTGATGAAAAAGAAAGAAATTGCCTTCTTGAATGAAGAAAACATAAAAAACAAGATATATAATCTTAGAGGATTGAAAGTAATGCTTGATAAGGATCTGGCAGATCTTTATGAAGTAAAACCGATTAGATTAAGAGAACAGGTTAAAAGAAATATTGAGAGATTCCCTTCAGATTTTATGTTTGCTTTAACTGAAAAGGAAGTTGATGCCATGGTATCGCAAAATGCGATACCTTCCAGGAAGAATTTGGGCGGACATTTACCTTTTGTATTTACGGAACAAGGTGTTGCTGCTTTATCTGGTGTTTTAAAGAGCAAAAGAGCAATAGAAGTTAATATTAAAGTAATGAGAGCTTTCGTTTCATTGCGGAGAGTTGTTACTCAAAATGCAGAAGTCTTTCAGAGGTTAGGTAAGTCTGAACAAAGACTATTGGAGCATGATAACAAGTTTGAGCAAGTATTCAGACTGATCGAAGATAAAAATTTGAAACCGGAAAAGGGAATCTTTTTTGAAGGCCAGATATTTGATGCCTACAGATTTGTTTCCGATTTGGTTAGAAGTGCTAACAATTCCATCATCTTGATAGATAATTTTATCGATGAATCTATTTTTGTATTATTTAGCAAGAGAAGAAAAGAAGTAAAGGTTATAATTTATACAAAACTAAACCAACAATCATCTCTTGACCTGGAAAAGTTCAATGCTCAATATGAACCAATTGAAATCAAAGAATTTACGAAATCACATGATAGGTTTATGATAATAGACAATAAAGAGGTATACCACTTTGGTGCTTCATTGAAGGATTTAGGGAAAAAGTGGTTTGCTTTCTCAAGATTTGACAAAGATGCATTAAATTTACTGGGGAGGTTATAACCTAAAATGGATGTTATCGAACTTGTGAAAAAGGAAGCATTGAGAAGAAGATATAGCTCCAAAACTATAAGCGTATATTGTTATTGCTTACAGAAATTCCTCCGAACGTACCGCGATGTTGATCCAAGAGCTATCAAAAAGCAGGACGTACAAAAATATTTGGATCTGTTTGTGGAGAGGGATGCCCCGGGGAATACTATTAATGTTCATCTGAATGCCATTAAATTCCTGTACGAAGAAGTGCTGCGGAAACGGTTAACTGTTAATATTCGCTATGCCAAGACACCAAGAAAATTGCCGGAAGTGCTTACCAAAGAAGAAACACAGCACTTATTTTCAGTCATTTCCAATGAGAAGCACCTTTTAATGATTTCATTATTATATTCTGCTGGTCTGCGGGTAAATGAATTGGTGCATCTTAAGGTGCGGGATCTACAGCTTGATAAAAATTATGGCTGGGTAAGAAATGGAAAAGGAGGAAAAGATCGCCTTTTTATCATCGCTAAGAAAATAAAAAATGATTTACAACAATGGATCGAATCTAATGGACTTTCAGCGGATGATTGGTTATTTAAGGGCAGGGGAACTACGCACATAACAACAAGGACAATCCAGGCTATTGTCAAAGATATGATGAAAAAAGCAAAGATTGGCAAAAATGTTCATCCACACACGTTGCGGCATTCCTTTGCTACACATTTAATTGAAAATGAGTATGCTGTCACCGATGTACAGCCGCTCCTTGGACATAGCAGCCCTGAGACGACAATGACCTACGTGCATCTTGCTTCCTCTCGCATGATCAGCGTGGAAAGCCCATTTGACACTCTAGAAAATAAAAGAATCAAATGCCCACAACCCTTATAAATAATCATTGGAATAGATATATTGCACCAGATAGATGTTCTTGCTATGATAACCATTATTACTGAACCCTACAAGCCTGTACATATCAAATCCGTATTCCATCCTCTTCTGAATAGATGGTTCTTCGGCAAATTCCAAGAATTCTCACTGCCGCAATTATACGGTGTGATGGAAATCCACAGCAGAAAAAATGTGCTTATCTCAGCTCCTACCGGTTCAGGAAAGACCCTTACCGCTTTCCTATCCATTATCAACGAACTGGTTGATTCTTCGGAAAAGAAAATCCTGGAAGACAAGGTTTATTGTATTTATGTTTCTCCGTTAAAGGCTCTCGGCAACGACATTAAGGTCAACCTTCTCACTCCACTGCAGGAAATAAATGACTTGGCTGGAAAAGATTTAGGGATCCGCATCGGTGTCAGGACTGGCGACACTACTGCTGCAGAAAAAGCGAAGATGCTGAAGAAGACTCCACATATTCTCATCACCACTCCTGAATCTCTCGCTATCATGCTCAACTCGCCTAAATTCAAGGAGAAACTGGTGCAAACACAGTGGCTGATCGTTGATGAAATCCACGCTCTCGCGGAAAACAAGAGAGGCGTGCATTTGAGCTTGATCATGGAGTGCCTGCAAAAACTCTCGCCGGGCCTAACCAGGGTTGGTTTGAGCGCAACTATCGCTCCCCTGGAAGAGATCGCTGGTTATTTAGTCGGGAAAGACCGCGATTGTGGCATCGTTGATATCCGCTTCCTCAAAGAGATGGATCTGAAAGTACTCAGTCCGGTGAAAAGTTTAGTGGAAACGGATTACATGCTCAAGCACCGGAAAATGTATGATCTGATGCATGAGCTTATTCAGGGACATAAAACTACCCTCATCTTCACTAATACACGTTCTGCAACTGAACGGGTGGTGCACACGCTCAAGGAAATGTTTCCTTCCCAGTATCAGGATAACATTGCTGCCCATCACAGCAGTTTAGGGAAGGAAGTGCGCTTTTCTACAGAACAAGCCTTGCGCGATGGGGATCTTAAAGTAGTTGTTTCCTCAACCTCATTAGAGTTAGGCATCGACATCGGTTATGTTGACTTAGTTATCTGCCTGGGAAGTCCTAAATCAGTCGCCAGGTTCCTGCAGCGGGCAGGTCGTGCAGGACATCAGCTTCATTCCACGGTGAAGGCCAGAATTATCGTCATGGACCGGGATGATTTAGTGGAATGTTCCCTGCTGCTCAAATCTGCTATTGAGAAGAAGATCGACCGGGTACACATCCCTTCCAACGCGCTGGACGTCCTGGCCCAGCAGGTGTATGGCATCGCCATCAATGAAGTGACTAATATCAATGAAATGTATCACCTCATCACCAAGAGCTACTGCTACAAGGATCTGGCCTGGAAGGATTTCTTTGAAGTCATTAAGTATCTTTCCGGGGAATATGTCAGCCTGGAAGAGCGTCATGTTTATGCCAGGATCTGGTATGATCCAGAAACCGGGCAGATCGGCAAGAAAGGAAAAATGGCTAGGATCATCTACATGACTAATATCGGCACGATTCCTGAAGAAAGCTACATCACTGTTAAAATAGGCGAGCAGATCGTGGGAAAGATTGATGAAGGCTTTCTGGAGCGGTTACGGCCGGGTGATGTCTTTGTTCTTGGAGGAAATGTCTACATGTTTAAGTTCTCTCGAGGAATGACCGCGCAGGTAAGTACTTCTGTAAACAGGCCGCCGACAGTTCCCAGCTGGTTCTCGGAAATGCTGCCGTTATCGTTCGATCTGGCTATGGAAATCAACCGTTTCCGTAGATTGATGGAAGAGCAATTCCAAAGCAAGAAAACAGAGCAGGAAATCCTGGACTTTGTGAATAAGCACCTCTACGTTGATGAGAAAGCTGCTTACAGTATTTACCGTTATTTCTATGAGCAGTATCAGTACAGCCAGATCCCTTCTGATAAAAAGATTGTTGTTGAGACCTATACCGACAGAGGAAGGACCTATGTCATTTTCCAAACTTTATTTGGACGGAGAGTGAACGATTGTCTTTCCCGGGCTTTAGCCTATGTGATCGGGAAATCTCAACATCGCGATGTAGAGATCGGCGTGACCGATAATGGATTTTACTTGTCTGCGGAAAAACAGTTCAATGCAGTAAGGGCTTTCGAAGCTCTCAAGCAGGAAGATTTCCGCGTGATTTTAGAAAATGCCATTGAGAAAAGCGAAGTGCTGTCCAGAAGATTTAGGCATTGCGCAGCCAGATCATTGATGATCCTGCGCCAATATATGGGCAAATCAAAGGGTGCCGGCAGGATGCAGGTCGGCAGCAAGATTTTATTTAACGCAGTCAAACGGATCAGCAATGATTTTCCCATCCTTAAAGAAGCCCGGCGGGAGGTGTTGGAAGATCTGATGGATTATCCTAATGCTCAGAAAATGATCGATTCTATCATTGCCGGAAAGACTTGCATTATAGAAGTGCCGGCTGACCTTCCCAGTCCCTTTGCCTTCAATTTGATTGCCGGCGGCTATAGCGATGTGATCAGGATTGAGGACAAGCAGGAATTCCTCAAGCGCATGCACGAGATGGTCATGGCCAAGATTGCCTTAAAGGAAGGGAAGAAAATCCTGAAGGATAAGAAGGAAGAGTTCTCCTACTCCTCTTTTTGGGAAGATCTACAGAAGAAGCAGGATGACGAAAAGGATTGGTATAAGGAAAAATTGAAATTACAGGTCTGGACCTTGAAACATATCCCGGTATATGTCAAGGAAGAGCTGATCAAGCTGATCGACAATGGCTCGATGAGAAAAGATGTCTTTGATGACTGCAAGAAGTATAAAGGGGAAATAGAACAGGGCTGGCCCAAGGAGTTAGGAGATTTTGTGCTGGGAAAGATGGCTGCGATTTGATTATTGTTCAAGAGCTTCTAATTGGCTTATAGTATATCGTGGTCGTTCTGCTGGTGGAATGTTATGGTAGTCACAAAGACGTTGGTGTTCTCCCCAGAGAACGGCTGGCGATTTGGCAAGCTTGTCAACTAACGTCTCAGTGTGCTTATTTGCTTGGTCTATTCTTCTCTGTTTAGTTCCTTTTACTTCTGGTCTTGTTCTATCCTGCTGAGAGCTTTTAACTTCTCTTGCTTCATTTAGAACACGTTCACTAACTCTGTATATTTGCCGATCATCATAGGAACGAAGTGGCTTATCATGTAATTTTCCCTGGTAGCGTAAATTAATTAATTCCTCCATCTCAGCTCTCTGTTTAGGAACACTCTCGTATCTACTTAGAATAATATCCGCTTGATACGTGGTCATGGGGTTGCTTCTTCTCATTTTTATTCCACCGTAATAGTGCAAGGATTTCCTGCTTTTTCGATCACTGTCTTAACTTCTCTTTTTGTCATGATTGGCTTAACATCCCTTTATATTTAGAAACTGTTTCTGTTGCTACTTGAATTCCGAATCTTTCTTTCAAAATAGGTACTAATGCTGTATCTGAAACTCTCCATCTTTCATTTTCATATAGACGAGGTTCTTGCTGAAGTAGTCTTAGAGCGTAGGTTACTTTGGCAGCTGCTTTTAGTCCAGGAATTAATTCGTTTGCAAAGATTACTTTTCCATCTGGAAGTTGGATGGTCAGATTTTGGATCAATTTATTAACACTGGTTTTAGAAAGCCCTATATTTTGGGCTACATTCAGTTGGGTGAGGGGCTTTAAATCTAAAGGGTTACCTGTTAGCAAATACTGGTCTTGCATTTTACATGCATATTTTATGATGACAAGTTGTTGTTCAACAATCCAAGCTCTTTCTTTTGCAAACTGCTTTGAAAATATTTTATCAGCAGAAACCGTTCCTTCTTCACCAATTCTTTTGAATTGCGCTAATTTTTCTGCAATTCTTGCATCAATTTGCAAATCGTATCTTATAGAATACCCTCCTTCGTTCCTTTCAACAAAGATTTGGGGATTTTCTAAATACTTTTCTAAAGGAATTTTTCCGCTGGTTGATTTACAATCATCTGAAAACTGTTTATGCTGAAAATAATTTCCTCTTTCTTCAGGAGCGGTTTCATCTCTCCATTCGGGATTTTCTTCATGAAAAGTTTCAACTTGCTCTAAACTTTGGTCTAACAATAGCTCTAATTCCAGCGGCGAAAGTCCCAAAATAGGACTAATGTAAGTATAATTCCGCGACAGCGATAGTCCTATTCTATGACTTAATCCATGCTTCATCTGAGAAATATAACCAGGACGCTTTATAAATCTTCCGCCTAGTTGTAACTATTAAGTAGTTAACTTATATCACTTTCCCCACAAAAATATTATGCTTGTCTCTGACTATTTTCACGTTCACAACCTTCCCTTCCTTAAATGGGCATCCGGGAATGGAGATATTCCTCCCTTTAGCTGCGCCGATAGAAGAGTTTGGGAATCTGTCTGGGCATTTCAGCACAACGGACACAACCTCGCCTTCTGTAAATGGTTTGGGCAAGTCTTTTGTTTTGCGGATCTTGAAATCTTCTTTATCTAATTTTAATTTGATGTCGTATTTTTGTTCCCAGGCATTAAGCAGGGCATAAAATTTTTCCCAAGAGATTTCTTCAGCCGGATTTCTGCCGGTTTTGTACCGTAGAAAATTCTGTATCCCCAGGATCGGCTGCACTTCCAGAGATTTGATGAACAGGATAATTTTTTCCATCTCCTCCTCATTGTATCCTTGCGTCAAAACTGGCGCGACAATAACTTTCAGTTTCTTAGAAGCATAGGCAATAACTTCTTTGACATGTTTTACATTGTAATTTTTTGTTCCGGCAATCAGTTTTGCTTTTTCTTCATCAATGGCATCTAAGGAGAGGTTCAATTGCAGTTTGTCGTACTTTGCAATTCGGTCAATCATCTCTTTGTGGAGCAAGGTTCCATTGGTATCGATGGAGATAGTATGCACATTTTCCATAGCTTGTAAATCAGCAAACAGGTTTTCCATGTCTGCATAGAGGAATGGTTCTCCCTGCACGCCGATGTGCACCTCGACAGGTTCAGCTGCAAAGTCAATAACTTTTTGCAGCTCTTCCACTAAATAATCCTTTTCCACTACAAAATCATGCTTCTTGCTGGACAATCCTTCTGAGATGGAACAATAGACACAGTCAAGATTACATGATGTCACTGGTTTTATTTCAATAATAGATGAATTTCGATAGACGATGCCGAAGGCAACATTGCCGATCAGAGGGATACCGGAATTTCGGTGAATATACGTCACTGGGTTGCCAGTCAGCTTGTTTTTCAGATGATCAAAATATTTTGCAAGAAGGAAGGAAAATTTTGTCTCGGCTTTTTCCTGGCTTATTTTAGCAAATTCAATAGTATTTGGATCGGTAAGAGTGAATGTAGCAATCTTTTCCACTTCCTCTTTGGGAATTTCAGCCTGGAACAATCTAAGCAGATTGACTTGCAGATGCTCGCCTTTATCCTGAAAGGAGAGGGTGCTGTAGTGGAGTGTTGCCATGTTATTGTGGGAAGAGGAGATAATCCAAGCATGCGCCCATCCGTCTTGGATGCTGTACGTGCTTTATCCTTTTTTCTATCAGCTTAGTCGTGGGTCTGAACTTTTTATCTTTTGGATCTTCGTTAACACCTACTGTTTCTACTACTTCAGATTCAACCTTACTTCTCCTATACGGCTCATGGTTTGTCAAAGAATCAAGCAATGTTCTAAAGTATGCTGTGCCATAGCTTTTTTCATTTCCCTTACAGGAGGCCAACACAGATCCTTTTGGGATCAGGCCATGTCTTCTAAAGATAGGAATAGCACTGCCGGCATGACAGGTCTCGTTAATGAACAGGGTTCTTCCTGGATGGTTTATTCGCACAGCCAATTCCTCATAGGCAATGGGATAGTTTCCGGAAGTGGGACAGAAACTCCCTTCAAGCCCATGTCCATTGTACATTACAACCACATCCTGTTGTGGATCTTCGGCTCTGACATAATCAAAAAAATCATCAGTCTGATCTAATACTTCTATGTTCCAAAAAGGATTGCAATAAACTCGTACTCTGGCAGGATCGAAATCAGCTTCATTTATCAGGTAGTCCTTCCACTCTAGAGTTTGCTCTGTGAACCGGAGTTCATTCCCTCCTAAGAGCCATGCAAAGGTTTCTTGTACCATAAGATTCCAGAACGCTGCCTATTTATAAATTTATTGAGAATCGTACTCAAAAAGTGGTGAATTCTTTACAGGAAGTGTCCCTATCTGAAGTGTGCAGCAACAATAACATTTTAAAAGCGGAAAGTTCTCAGGTAGAAGGGTGGTGATGTTGTCCTAGATATAATGCTCAGATAAAGATGGAAAATATTAAAATCACGCTGGAAACACTGTACGATATCCTTCGCAACGAGAAGAAGAAGGAAGATTTACAGAAATTAGAGTCTGCTTTCTTTCAGGATGTTGTGCAGTATCTCAACGAGAAGAAATCCCTGCTGGGGATGGAGAATGTTGCAGATGAACTGTTCGCTGCCGGCGAGAAGGAGAAGATCGAATACGAACTGCGCAGCATCAAGCGCATCCTGAAGCAGCTCTACGAAAAGCGGGAAAAAAAGATCATCGATATTGCCCTCAACAAAAGCAGGACCGCTTCTGACATCATTGACATCAGCTCTATGCTGCGGGAGGAAAAACAATTCTACCAGCAGATTCTTGCTACCATGGATCTGTTCCGGCGCGGGGTCTTGTCAAATCTGTTTAAAGGAGATCTTCCTGACGTCTTCTCTGAAGCTCTTGTGAAGCCAGCACCAGTTGGGAAGGCGCCTTTGGAAGAGCGGAAGGAACAAATTAAAGCAGAATTAGAACAGAAATCCTCTGCCCTGTTCCCGGAACAAAAGCAGAAGATGACAAAAATAAAATTCATCCACCCCATGCCCAGTTTTGTCTGGAAAGACATGAAAGTGTACGGCCCATATGACCCGGGAGAGACGATTTCTATTTTCCCGGAAGTGGCTGAATTGTTGGTGCGGAAAGGCCGGGCTGAAATTCTTAACGCGTGAGTACAGCCGAGTGAACAATCATTTTTATATACTTCCGTACTTAAGTAGTGGTAAATTAGTGATAGTTATGCAGAGCAGCCGTTATACACCGAAAAGTGATTATACAACGAAAAGTGATATTTCTGCCATTCTAGGCCCTATTCCCGATCCAGGCGATCCGCATATTCCCCCCAAGTACGTGCCGCCAAGGTGGCCAGATCCGTCCAAGCCGCATAAGCCGGAGATAGATCCATTTCAATTTCCCTTGCTTCCAGAGGAACGGCCGAAAGATCCTCAGAAAAAGCCGCTCCGGTATGATATATCTAGAATAATTTGTTATCAATAGTCCTGCCGTATTCTTTCTACACACTCCCCTACTTCCTGCAGCGAATCAACAACGTAATCTGCATGAGCTAATGCCTCTTTAGGCAGGGAATGGGTCACGGCAATGACTGTTGCGCCTGCTTTTTTTGCCGAGGTCACGCCATTATCAGCATCTTCGATGACGATGCAGTCAGCTGGTTGAACTCCTAATTTATGCATGGTCAACAGATACGGCTCAGGATGGGGCTTGCCTTTTGTAACCATTCCGGCATGTACCACTGCATCAAACCAGGGATGAAGGGCAAATTTGTTAAAAATTGCTTCCTGTAACGGTTCAGAACTAGACGTCGTGAGGCCGATCTTGTATATGGAACGAAGAGCTGCGATCAATTCCTGAAAACCTGTAAAGAGAGCTGCTTCCGAGACGATAAGGGAGAGGAGTTTTTCTTTCTCGGCAACCAATTCCTCAGCAGAAACATGCTGTACACCATATTTTTCAACGATCCCCTGGAACATCCCTGCTGCAGTTTTTCCTTTAAAAGTGCTCCAGTCATGATCCTCAATAACCAGATCATATTTTGCCAGCACCGTCTTCTCTGCTGTAACATGTGCTTCTTCGGAGTTGATGATCACTCCATCCAGGTCAAAGATAACTGCTTTAATCATTATTGTTATGAAAAGAAGAAAAACTATTTAAAAACATTAGGAATTTGTAATCATAACCTGAAATTGTCAACGATACTGAAAATGTTTACAAAAATAATCACTGCAGATAACAGCGAATCCTTCATGAATGAAGAAGTGGGCGAAAGCTATCATTCTCATACTGGCGGAGTAGAAGAAGCCCTCAAAAAATATGCTATCCCCTGCAACATCAAGGAGCTAGCCAAAAGCGGAAAGATCAGGATTCTAGATGTTTGTTTTGGGATGGGATACAATTCTGCCATGGCTATCAGCGTCGCTTTGGAAGAAAATCCCGATTGTGAGATAGAAGTTGTAGGCCTGGAATATGATCCAGCCATTATTTCTAAAATCCAGGAAGTCAATCCTCCTATCTCTTTTTTTGTCCATTACAAGAAGTTAACTCCGCAAGCTTTAGAACTTAAAGAAGGAAAAGTTTCTGTAAAAGTCCTCCTTGGCGATGCGCGTGAAACTTCAAAAACCCTTCAGGAAAATTATTTTGATGCCATCTTCTTTGATCCTTTCTCTCCGAAGACTGCGCCGGAGATGTGGCAGGAGCATTTCTTTGCGGAAATGTACAGAGTGATGAAACATTCGGCGATTCTAGCTACCTACAGTTGCGCCAGAATGGCTCGGGATAATATGAGCAAAGCCGGATTGATGTATGATGATGGGCCGATTTTAGGTAGAAGGGGTCCTGGGACCATTGCTACAAAGTGGATTTAGAGGTAATTTTTTAAATAGATGGTATATTTAGAGAGGCATGGCAAATACTGTCTGGACCCGGGAAATTCGGCTGGAGAAAATCACCATAGAACAATTCGAAGCTATCGAGGCAGAATGGCGTGAGGACATGCCTAAAAGGTTTCCTCGAACTTACTGCCGCATCTTTAATCCTTTGATCGGAAGAAGCTACCAGCAACTAGTGCATAAATTTCTTGAACACCCGCAGGCACGGAGAATAAACGTCCGAGACGGCCGGGACTGGAGAAGGTATCGGAAAAGTGGTATTGACGGATCGAGGGATATTGACCATATTGCTGAACTAGCTACTAACGATCCTTACCAAGTTAATTATTTCGAGATGGTCTTTCATCCTTTAGTGGCCAGTCCACAGATGGAACAAAACGAAGCTTGTCTTGAATTTACCCAGAGAGAAGGCGCGATCATCGGTTACAAAATTAGTTTACACAAGGCAAACAAAGAATTATTTGATTGTAAGTTATCTGAACCAATCTGTGCTAATGTAAAAGGAATTTGGCTTCCAGAGTATTAACTAACTTCTTCTTGTTTTGAAAAAATATACACTCAAAAAGAGATTTATCTCTTCTTGTTCCTTCCCCTTTTCTCAACCAATTGTAATCTTGAAAGAACTTTATCCGCGTCGTCGTATTCTTCTTGATATCCTTCCAGGACATTTTCAAATATTTCAGGGTAGACATCAAGATGGGTTGTTTCCAAAGCTCTATCCAGCAGAAATAAATCCACTGCCTTATCTTCCACTTTTTCAGAAAAGAAAGACAGCCCGAAATCGATGAAGTTCACTTCTCCTGTTTCCTGATGCTTGATCATGTTAGAGGTCGTTAAATCGCTGTGGATAATATCAGCTTGGTGCAATTGCCCGATTCGCTGGCCGATCTCCTTAGCCAGGTGCTCGGTTTGTTCAGCGTTCTGCCTGAGGATGTCTTTGATGGTCTCTCCGGGAACAAAATCCATCACGATAGACATTCTTTTGTCGGAAAATTCTCTCAAGTGAGGTGCAGGGAACTGCAGGTCTTCTAATTTTTGCAGAACTTTTGCTTCTCTACGAGTCCTGAATTGGCGTAACGCTCCATCCAGTTCAGGATGCCGGTACGCCTTTGCTACCCGTTCTTTGATAATAGTTGCATTATCCTTGTACAATTTTGCCTCTGCCCCTTGCGCTATCATTTTCACTTGTGGTAGGAAAGAACACTAGTTTTTATACTTTACTCAGAATAGCATCAATCTTCTGCTTCAGCATCGGCTTCGGCATGAAGCCGACAATCCGTCCTGCTTCCTCGCCGTTGTGAAATATAATCAAACAGGGGATTCCTGTAACCATATTGTTTCCGGCAACGTCAGGATAATCTTCTGTAGAGATTTTCGCAAACTTCAATTTTCCGGCATACTCTTTGCTGGTCTCTTCAAAGACCGGAGCCAGCATCTTGCAGGGCCCGCACCAGGAAGCCCAGAAATCGACTATAACTGGCAGCTTTGATTGCAGCACTTCTTTTTCAAAATTTTGTTCAGTCAGTTCGAGAACCATTGATATCCCTCCGTTTGTCTCATTATTACAATCCAGCCTCTTTCCGTATCTGATTATGTTTTTCCATAAGGCCTAGTATTAACGGTACATCAACATACTCAATATTATGCAAATCATCGCTGGTTAATTTCACCACGCTTTCATAAGTTCTTTGGAGTAATTCAGGATTCACCCGGAGCGGCTTGCAGTTGTTGTATTCTGCCTTCTCGCCGCTATAGTCAACATCGCAGCGTAGTGCTTCATCCAGCGTTCCTGCAGGTTGTTCATCTACTAATCGTACCGCAGTTGTCGAGTGATCTTTATGGAACAGATCGTACATCACCGCTGGGATTGTATTCTTCTCAACGGAAACCACGACCGAATATGCAAGAGTGCCGTAATGGTAATGCAGGCCTTCTTCCGGCAGTTTGGCCATGATTTCTGCTGCTTTCTCCTCCACCGTCGCTTTTCTGGAAGAAGGGATACTGGGAGCAGCTCCAGAGCACCCGGCAAGAACAACAGGCAGGGCCAATTGATACAATTTCATACTCTCCAGTCATTGGATATACTATTTATATTTTATGGAGAGATAACTCAGAGCCTCTCCAACAAAAACCTTTATATAGACTTTCTTCCTTTTAGCGTCCGTGGTGACGATGTTTACAAAACGTATATTTTCCCTGCTGTTGCTTCTACTGAGCGTATTTTCTTTCTCCGTCGCTGCGGCGCCTCAAACGGACTGCGTCTATTATTTTTATTCCCAGGAATGCCTTGGCTGCGCTTCCCTGGAAGTATATTTTTCCTCCCTGCTGAAAGAACACCCTAGCTTGAATCTGCAGAAGTTTGAGGTCTACCATAATTATCAGAATTTTCAGCTGCTGCAGGAGTATTTCAAGTCCTATAATATTCAAGAGCAATCACAGGTTATTCCAGTCGTCTTTATCGGCGACAGTTATTTTGTCGGTGCCGAGGCCATTGTTTCCTTCGTTGAGAAGCGTGTCGAAGACAGCCGCGGTTCGTCCTGCCCTGCCCTCAATGGGAAGAAAACAGCGGGAATTATCGGCCGAGGTGAGCCCAGCAATGTCCTGAGCACGCTTACCTTTTCCCGTGTTACCAGCGCAGCGATTCAGAATATGTTCCATCCGGGCATGCTTGCGCTTGCCTTAGTGCTTTTAGCGCTCCTTTCCGGCACTACAATAGAAGTACGCAAAGGACTATTGTATGTTGCCGGAGTTTATACCAGTTATCTCTTTTTTGGCTTAGGATTCCTCTCCTGGCTCTACAAGCCTGGGCTAAACTTCCTGTTCTATAAGACCATTGGCGTTATTGCTGTGATTGCCGGCCTGGCAGGTGCGAATAGCTTCTTCGGAACCTGGGATGCGGTTATCAACACCATCCCTGCTGACATACAGCGCTATTGGAAGAAAGCAATGGCCTTCCTGCATACAGCACCGGGTTTTTACCTTACCGGATTGCTGCTTAGCTTATGTACATTTGCCAGTGTCAGCAGCAGTTTCTTTTTGATGCGCGGCATCTTTGCAGATCGCTTCATGCCTGCCTTAGTGCTGCCCTTGATCCTGTATTATCTTGTTGTGATGGTACTGCTTCTGGTAGCTCTTCTGCTCCTGTTTAATGCTGCTGAGGAGAAGCTGGAGATAGCTGTTGCCAGCCGGGAAAATTCCTCGGACATGAAACGAGCTGCTTGGAAAAAACATTATACCAGGCTTTTGGATTTTGTGCTGAGGATGGTGCTTCTGGCAGTTGGCTTGATTTTGATTTTTGTCTAGAGAACTTTGAACAAAGGAATTTTCGCGAAATAAATCCTACATCCTGTGCGAAAATTACGCCTATTTCAAAGTCTCTTAGATAATTTTGCCAAGAAAAGATTAATTATGCAAAATTATCTTTAAGGTTCCTTTTTGTCCCGTTTTCCTTTTCGCTTTTTTGTATCTTTTGTAACGTCAACGCACCAATACATTAAAAGGACGATAGCTCCGCACTTTAGTGCGGAGTATCAGCCCTTTTATGTCACAAAGTG
Organism: Candidatus Nanoarchaeia archaeon; assembly: GCA_035288985.1. Taxonomy (GTDB): domain Archaea; phylum Nanobdellota; class Nanobdellia; order Woesearchaeales; family GW2011-AR9; genus DATDYP01. The sequence goes on along the minus strand of DATDYP010000004.1, from coordinate 25,594 downwards.
CGGGGATTAGAAAGCGCCGTTCAAGCCACGGACTTTAGTCCGTGGTCAGGCGCTTTCCCGCACTTTCATGACTTGAAACCTTCTCGTTCAGAATGGAATTGTAAAGGTATCCTGCCCTTGAAGGTTATTTCCAACAGATGCCACTCTAAATCATATCGCAAGACAGATTCCTGTGCTTCCGGGAATGCAGGATCGTCTGGCGCTATTGTGGTTGAGTACACTTTGCAGCCATTTCCATCAGTAACCTCATAGGCCATGGAAACGCCCCATCTTGTTTCCCTCGGAGAGAGGCGGATAACTTCAGAACCATCTATTAAGAAAGACCAATTATCGTCCACTTCGAGTATATCCAGTGTTCTTCCCTCAAGGGTTTCATCAACTTTTACTGTTCCTCCCATCGAAGCCATGAGGCGTAGGTATATTTTCGTAGGGACATAATTATCTAAGCATTTCCGTACATTTTGGTAATCCAATTCCCTGGGCATGAGGTATTGTTGCATTGATTAAATTGAAAGGAATTACCTTTATATATTTTCCATCAAAACCGGCTTTTATGAAACCCTCGCCAATGTGGCCAGTGAGCACTTTGCTACTCGCAAGACAAGGCATGCCCTCTCTATCAGAAAGATAGTTGATATACATGGCGATTATACTACTCGAGAGGGTGCGAACGAGAGGGTTTCATAAAAGCCATCAAAACCTATAAATACCGAATTAATCTCTCCGTAACAGATGGTCTCTACAGTAGAAATACGAAAAGTCTTCTCGTTATTGGAGAAAGACCATCCCTTAACTATGCTGGAAGAGTTGGGACACTATACTCCCTTCCAGATGGTGGTGATGACACTGCTCAGTTCCAGGACTAGGGATTCAACCACCATTCCCATTGTCAAGCGCTTGTTCAAAAGATACTCTCTTCCTGAAGATTTTCTCAAATTGGATCTTACAAAATTAGAAAAAGAATTGTTCGGCATAGGGTTCTATAAGGTCAAAGCCAGGCACGTTCAGCAATTAAGCAGGATCATTGTCGAGAAGTACAAGGGTAAGGTTCCTGATACGTTTGAAGAACTAACTTCTCTTCCTGGCGTGGGAAGAAAGACGGCGAATTGTGTCCTTGCTTACACCTTCAAGAAGCCGGCCATCGCTGTTGACATACACGTGCATCGAGTCTCCAATCGGTTAGGATGGGTGAAAACCAAGATGCCTGAAGAGACGGAAGAAGCTTTGAAGATACTGCTTCCTAAAGCGATGTGGATTGATGTCAATCGGCTTCTCGTTGGGCATGGACAGACGGTCTGCCTGCCGGTAAAGCCGCGCTGTTCAATCTGTCCAGTACGGCAATATTGCCTTTTTGGAAGAAGCAAGGAGAATATATAGAAAGGTTTGATTAACTCTTTACAAACATTGTGTTTCAAGAGTAACCAAACCTTTCTAAGAAGTGTTTTGAATAGTTTTTCAAAACACTATATAGATTATATAACATATATGAAACAACTATATAGTTGTTCATATTTTCTGTCTGTATGGTCCGGATCTCAGAGGGCTTAGGCGCTATACTACTGGCATTTTCCGCCTGTTCTGGCACGACCGAAATGAAACGGTATTCACCTACAGTGCAGGAGAGGCAACTTGCAGACATAACCAACGTCGTGCATCCTGCCTACAGGCTTAATGTTAGACAGCCTGATGCACAGGGGATACAGAACATTTTAGCAGTCATCGAGCGCGTTCCAGATCCTCTTCAACAGGCTGCCAATGAATATGGCGGGATTGTTGTTATTTTTGATGGCACCATCACCGATAATGAAAGCATGCACAGTTTTAAAGGGCAGCAGATCCCCAAATGGAGCGAAGGCAAGGTTTATGATATTCTGCCTGGCGCTTATTCTATTACCTTTAAGGAAGCGCTGATCAAACGTGGTTACACACCAGATTCCCACGGTAGCGTCAGCCTGGAACTGCATGAATATGGGCATTTGATGGATTTTGCATTAGGCAGTGCGGTCTCCTTGCCGTCGCTATCATCTTCTCCATACTTCATATCAGTCCATGAAGTATCCAAGAGACGTACTAAGTCAGATGGTTCACGTATTATTTCTGACTATAGCTATAATTACCGGGACGAGTTTTTTGCAGAAGCCTTTGCACAGTACTACCATTCTCCGCAGTCGCGGCAAAGCCTGGACGCGAACACGCCGGAAGCGCATCATTTTTTCCGGAACCTGGAAATTGCTGTTTCTACGGATTCACTGGCTGATTTTAACAAGTTTTATCCCGGCAGTAATCAGCCACACCCCGTTCAAAATAATGAACGGCCAGCTATTGAGAGTCACTGCATAATAAAGTAAAAGGCCGGAGCCAAGAAGATTGCAGAGATTATAGCGGATCGTATTCTGGTTCCATTTCTTATAAAATTCGTCAAGTATGAATGCAGCTAGAATGAGGCACATTCCTGCAATCCCGAGAAGTAGGTTACCGTCCATTGTTTTTCAGCGTCGTCTTTTTTGCTAAGGAGATAAAATGCCTGCCTAAATCCCGTACGATCTGCTTCTGTTTCTGTGATGTTTTTAGCAGGTTGTGCAGGTACATCTTATGCGGCAGCTCCATCAGGAACAGGGCTTCATCCAAGGACAGGTTCTTTTCCAGCAGCGTGTTAATATCATGATAAGCATCTGACAATTCTTGAAGATTGGTTTCAAAGGACTGGATATCAACTATAGTGTTTTTCATGCGCAGAAAATCATCTTCCAGCAGCATCTTGGTGATCATTTCCGCTTTTTTGGAATCTCCATTAAGCGTTGTCAGTTTCAGATCAATTAGAGAGCGTGCATAATGCTGCAATTTATGGTTGATGACCTGGCTGTGCTTAATTTCAGCGATATTTTTCTGCACTCCGGAGATCTTATCCTTGATTTTGTTTTTAGAATCTTCAGGCAGTTTTGCCAGAAAGGGCATCTGCTTGTTCGTCCGCAGCGGCTTGATCCAGTTTTCGTGGAACTTGTCAGCGATCTTAGAGACATCGTCCAGGGCATGGATCTCCTTTTTCAGTTCACGCAGGCTGTCATTGTCCATATTCTTGAATTGGTTTTTGTGTCTTTTGGTATATATAAAGATTGTGTTGAGGTTATTTTCTAAAGTATTCTTTTCCAACACCGATCATTAATATTGTTGTTAAGATAATCACTCCAATGATATACTCATAAAGATATGGAAAATCAAGTATTGCCAGTGGGATGATAAGTGTTCCAAGAAGCCCGGATAATTTAGTCCAGATCGTTGAACCAAATTTTCCCCATTTCTTATGAAACAAATACATAAAAATAAGTCGAGGAATGTTTGCTGCTACCAGTAAGGCTATCAAAAGGAGAGGTAGTTTGTTTATTGCCAGCAGCGCAATGATTCCTCCGCCGGCAAAGATTCCATCAACGATAGGATCATAGACTGCTCCAAAGGCAGTAGCTTGGTTGAGTTTCCTAGCCACAGTTCCATCAATTTCGGTGGTTATGGCTATGACAAAGACGATCAGGGCCAGAACGTTTTTTTCTTGAAGAATAAGAATAACAAGTGGGACGGTTAATAGCAACCGTAGCGTTGTCAAGGCGTTGGGAAGTGTGTATTTACTTTTCATGTAAGAAATAGATCTCCCAATTATTTATGTTTATCCCACCTTTCCCTTTACCAACCAAAATCCAACGAAAAACAGCGATTTTTCACGGTTTTCATAAATTCATCCTGACTTTCCGAAATCTTTATAAATACAAGTCAAAAAGTACATCCCATGTTCTACAACGTCAAAGTCAAGGACTACATCAGGGTACCGCCGGTGATGTTTAACCTGCCTAAGAGAGAGGCAGTGCTGAAGAATGTCAAAACTACCTATGAGAATTTTGTCTCTAAGGAACTAGGCTTTGTGATCAATGTTGTGGATGTAAGTGGTGTCAAGGAAGGCATAATCGTGCCAGGTGATGGCGCAGGGTATTATGAAACAGAATTTGAACTGCTGACCTTCAGGCCTGAATTGAACGAGCTGGTGTTCGGGAAAATACGGGACATCACCGATTTCGGCGCCTTCGTTGACATGGGCGGCGTGGAAGGAATGGTCCATATCTCACAGAGCATGGATGATTATGTCTCCTTCAGTAAGGAAAAAGTCCTGCAGGGAAAGAAATCGAATCAGTCTCTGAAAGTAGGCGATAAATGCAAAGCCCGCATCATTGCGGTAAGTTATAAGGATCTTCATAATCCCAAGATCGGCCTGACCATGCGACAGGAAGGGTTGGGAAAGATAGAGGGAAAAATAGAATTACCCGGACAGCAGAAGGAAGAGCCGAAGCCGGCAGCCGAGAGCAAGGAATAAGTAAAAGATATAAATCATAATCACAATTAAACTACAAGAGACACATGGCAAAAAAGAAAGCGTGCAAGCGTTGCAGATTATTTGTTGAAGGCGATACTTGTCCCAGTTGCGGATCAGGAAGCTTTGCCACCAGCTGGCAGGGAAGATTATATATCACTGATGTGCAGTCAGACATCGCCCAAAAATTGGGTGTAAAAGTAAAAGGAGAATATGCTATTAAGGTAAGATAAACATGGAAGTTACAATCAATCAGAAAAAGGACAATACCTTGTTAGGAAGAGTTGAAGTTCATGGTCTAGTGCAGTTTACAGGGGCTACGCCTGATAATCTCCAATTAGTGGAGTCGCTGGCGAAGCAATTGAAGGCTCCTTCCAGCAATGTTGTTGTTAAAACGATACATACTAATTTCAGCAGGAGCGACGCTGCTTTCTTCGCCTATGTTTATGCTGACGAGAATTCCCGCAGGAAATATGAGAAGATGACTAAACACCTGCGCAAGAAGATGGAAGAAGCCAGTAAAAAGGAAGCGGAAGAGAAAAAAGCTGCAGAAGCTGCTGCATGATGAGAGTAGAGAGGAATACTTATGGCTAAGAAAGAAGAAAAAGGAAAGAAACCAAAGGGCAAGAAGCCAACTCAATTATGGAAATTATATCAGGTTCAAGGCGATACGCTGGTTCGCAAAAATCCGTTCTCACCAAAATCTCCCGGCGACTTTATGGCCAAGCACAAAGGAAGGTTAGTCTGCGGAAAAACAGGGTATACTGAATATACTAAAAGCGAATAAATTTTTGTCTTTTTTAAGCTCCATCTTTTATTCTAAGAATATGTAGAACATGAAAATAGATCTTGCTGATTGCCGTACTGTTCTGCAATTCCTAGATACTGTTGTCAGGGCCTTGAAGCTTATGCCTTTGTATGGGACTAATCTAGAAGTATTGGGAAAAACTATTTCTTCTCTGGAGAAACACGGCTTTGCTTTTCCCTTGAGATTAGAATTGACGAACACAACACCATATCGGGAAAAATGCCCGAAGGGATGGAAGATATTTGTAGAATCTTTAGAGAAGGCTAGAGAAGAGTATGCCAAAAAGGATTTGGGATTTGAATATCAAGTCACAGATTAATTAATAAATTAGTTCTTTCTTTTTTATTAAATGCCTTTCCAACAATTAAAACAGCAATATTCTTCCTGCACCAAATGCCCAGCTTTGTGCCAATCACGCTCACAGGTTGTCTTTGGTTCAGGGAATCCCAAGGCAGAAGTTCTGTTTATCGGTGAAGCTCCAGGAGCGAATGAAGATCAGCAGGGAATTCCCTTCTGTGGGATGTCCGGGCAAGTGCTGAACGAATTGCTGCATTCAGTTGCTTTGTCGCGGGAAGATATTTTCATTACCAATACTATTCTATGCCGGCCGGAAAATAATCGCAATCCAGCCAAGGAAGAAGTAGAGAATTGCCGGGATCGGCTAGATCGGCTGATTGCAATAATGCAGCCAAAAGTGATTGTCACTATCGGTAATTTTGCCACGGAGAGAATTCTTGGAAAAAAGGGCATCACTTCTTTGCGTGGAAAAGTGTTTGAACATCATGGAAGGAAGATTGTTCCGGTAATTCACCCAGCAAATTACCTGTATTCTGGCAGGAATCCAGAGATGTTTACGCAGATGAAGAACGATTTTACAGTAATTGCGGGTATGATTAAAGAAAAGAAAAAAGGAAAGAAATTGACTGAATTTTAAGAGTTATAGGTCTCCATGATTTTGGCCATGACCACGTGTGGATCAATGTTTGCGCATGGTCTTCGATCTTCCATGTATCCTTTTTTCTCGACATCAACTTGCCAAGGGATGCGGATGCTTGCGCCGCGGTCAGAAACACCGGCTCTGAATTCAGTGTAAGGGCAGGTTTCATGCTTTCCAGTGAGACGTTTCTCAATTCTTTCACCGTAAACTGCGATATGCTCTTGCTGGCGTGATCGGAATTTTTCAATAATTCTCTTGAAGCATTCTGAACTCTCTCTCATCTCTTTAGTAGAGAAATTAGTGTGCGCGCCAGTACCATTCCAATCTCCTGTTGCCGGTTTTGGCTCTAATGAAGCGACAACTCGATGCTTTTTCCCGATTTTGCCTAGTAAAAATCTGGCAATCACTAAATCATCAGCAACGCGCAGAGGACTGCTTTTATCTGTTCCATTTCCCATCTGGAATTCCCATTGGCCGGGCATGACTTCTGCATTGGTTCCTGCTATTAACAAATCTGCGTCAAGACACGCACATAGATGTTCATCTACTATTTCATCGCCAACTATTTTATCAGCTCCGTTACCGCAGTAATATTTTCCTTGTGCATCTGGAAATAATCTTCCATCTTTTGGAAAGCCTAACGGCCTAACTATCTTGGAGAAATCATCATCATCAACACGCATAAAAGTATATTCCTGTTCGATGCCGAACCAGAATTCCTGGTCTTTGTATTTCTTAGCAGGGCTGCGTAATAAAGCTCTGGTATTAGATAGATGTGGATTATCACCGGGTACGTCGAATACTTCGTTTAATACTAGAACAGAAAGATATTCAGGTCTTTCTCTGGTTCTTAATGGATCTAAATACACTCTTACAGGCTTTAAGACGCAATCAGAAAAATGTCCTTCTGCTTGGCCTGTACTACTACCGTCAAAGCCCCAGATAGGGAGACTCTGGCCTACTTCTTCGACTGCCTGTCGTCTCTTGGAAAAATCTAATTTAGCAACATCTTCCTCATATGTAACCAATGAGTTTTTGGGCATCTCAAGAATCTTTGTTTTACTTCTAATATCTGGATTCTTGTTAGGATCTAATTTAACATTCCCTGCTTCATCCTTAACCAAATTATTTCCATCCAACCAAATATATTCTGCGATTACCTTCATATTTCCCACCTCGATAGTTTTCAGAATCCAATAAGGAAGCATTTATATGGTTTTCTTGTGTAGTGAATATAGAGGATTTAGATTTCCGGAAATGATGGTCCATGTTCAATCGTTTAAGTCTGATATAAACTTATCAATACCTTCTTCTTTCGTTGCCCATGAAGTTACCAGCCTGATTGCTGAGTTTTTATCATCCGTTTTTGTCCAAACATAGAAACCATATTTCTTACTCAACTTCCCAATGAGAGCATTTGGGAGAATTGGAAATATTTGATTTGAGACTGGTCTAGTCAAAAACCTATACCCTGCTTTTTCAATACCTTTCGCTAATTTTAAAGCCATTGAATTTGCGTGTTTCCCTAGGTCGAAAAACAAATCATCCTTAAAGAGCTCTAAAAATTGAATTCCCACAACTCTCCCTTTCGCCAGCAAAGCTCCTTTTTGCTTCAAATGAAATCTAAAATTCTCTTTTACCTTATCATTATTTATTACTATTGCTTCGCCAAGCAAAGCCCCATTTTTTGTGCCGCCAATATAAAACACATCAACAAGTTTCGATAATTGTGCTAATGTAAGATCATTTTGTTCAGATGTTAAGGCGGAACCAAGACGGGCCCCGTCAAGATAGAGGAATAAATCGTTTCGCTTGCAGAATGATGACAATTCTTCTAATTCCTTTTTGCTATAGATGCTTCCAAGTTCAGTTGAGTTAGAAATGAAAACCAATTTTGGTTTTACCATGTGTTCGTCCGTATGGAGATCCAGAACTAATTTTATGTCTTGAGGAGCTAATTTTCCATTTCTTGTTTCAATTACATTGATCTTATGGCCTGTCGCTTCAATCGCTCCTGCTTCATGAACAGCAATGTGTGCTGTGTTGGCAGCAATAACAGATTCATACGGTTTTAAGATAGAAGAAATTACGATCAGATTTGCTTGTGTTCCTCCAGAAACAAAATGGACTTCCGCATTAGTATTCTTAATCTTCTTACAAATTAATTCAACAGCTTTTTTGCAATAGCCGTCTTTTCCATACCCCTCTTCTTGAACAAGATTTGTTTTGCCAAGAGCATCTAAAATTCTAGGGTGCGCTCCTTCGCTGTAATCATTTTTAAAACTATATTGGATCATTTTTCACGCTTACGGATCAAAACTTATAAATTTATTCATTTCCACAGCGGTGTTTTAAAGCTGTGCGTTAGTGTTCTTTTTCTGAGAAACAGTCTATCGAGTTGCCTCTATTAATATTCTCCGAAACATTTATAAAACAGTATTAACAATCGTTAATCATGATTACGAAAGACATGACTATCGGGGAAATGGTACAGCAATACCCTTCAGCAGCTGAAATCTTGATGGCTGAAGGGGTGCATTGTGTCGGCTGCGGCGCTGCCTACTTTGAAACCATCGAGCAGGGATTAGCAGGACACGGCCGGACTGATGAAGAAGTCGATGCAGTAATCGCAAAACTCAATGCTGCTATTCCACGAGAATCTGGAGATGAAAATCTAGTCATCACCGAAAATGCGGCCAGAAAAGCGAAAGAACTGGTCGAGAAGAGGGGAAAAAATGAAGCTCTTCGCATCGAAGTTTCCCCTGGTGGATGCGCTGGAAATGAATATCATTTTTCATTTGAACTTGAAAAGAACGACGATGATCATGTGGTTGAAGTGGAAGGCACACGCTTCCTTGTCGATACTAAAAGCAAGGAGATGCTGAAAGGTTCGAAGATTGATTACGTTGACTCACTAACCGGAGCTGGGTTTAAGATTTCCAATCCTAACGCCAAGAAGACCTGCGGCTGTGGGCAGAGTTTTAAGTAATTCTAAAATTGGCTTTTCTTCATTTGGGATAATACTCCTAAAACGAAATATATAAATAGAACAGGCACCCACCTTCTAACTGGTGATGATGTGAAATTCAAACTCTTGCAGTTGCTGATCATACTTTCTTTAACCTTATCTCTATCTGCTTCACTTGCTCTTGCTGCCGGAGGTGGTGGTGGAGGCGGTGGTGGTGGAAGCGCTGCACGGTACACAGATCTGAAATGCAATGATGCCGGAGCCTTGAGCTTCACCAGAGGGACGAAGTGGGATCCAGTCAAGGTGATGAAGAAAGATGATGGTACTCTTCTTACTATTCCAGGCACATGGAGCGGCGGGAAATTTACCTCCGACGAAGGTTTGCTGAGAGAAGCAGGAACCTATGTTGTTCAAGATCCGCTTTACGGCGACAAAACTGTAAAATGCCCTGGGTTCAAATTCAGCTGTTCATTAGTCAGTCTTAATCTTCAGGAATGTGTCAATGATAATGGCATCACGGCTAGATTTGACTTGGAAAATGCTGATGCTGATGTTCTTAAATTAGAGTTTGTTTTGTCGGACTCTTCAACAATCCTAAAATATGAAAAAAATTCCCAGTCTTCCTTTTTGAAAAATTTAGTGCTGGAAAATGCCGGTTCCGCATTTACTGTGACTGCCGAAGGTGTTGCCAAGGTTAAAACATTTCAGGTTTCCATCCCCCAATGTGTAGGGCAGTATTATGTTTATTCTAAGATTAATTGCGTAGATAAGGAAGTGGATGCAGCAGATGCAGGCAAAAAGGATCAGCAAGCCGCGGAAGAGAATGGCAAAGCCTTGAAATGCGGTGGATATCTTGACATTAAAGATCGGGTCAAATGCAGGATTGATTTGCGGGGAGAGCAGAAAGATGAGTATGAAAATTTCTTTCCTGAGGAATGCAGGTCTTGGGAAAATCAGGGCAGCTGCGTGGCTCTTTATCGGGCAGTGCAAAATTGCTGGGACCAAGGCTCCAGCGTTTCCAGGATTGCCTGTTTGCGAGGAAAAGTGGGCATCAGCAGCGTCGCTTCACAACGCCGTGAATGCAAGGGTGATCAGCAATGCCTTGACAAACTGAAAGATGATGTCTACACGCTGATAAAATTGCGATTATATAATCTTGAAGAAGAAGCAGAAGAGCTGCAGGAAAAAGGAGAAATCAGCGAAGATGATCTAGTTGATTTCGTTGTTAAGATGGAAGAAAGCAAACTTGCTTTCAACACTGCGCAAAGCAAGAAAGAACGCCAGGATGTGATCCTGCAGGCCAGAAAATATTGGCTGGAACTGATGAGGAAACGGATATGATGAAAATTAAAATGTATAACCTCTTTTGTATCCTGATGCTAGTCTTTGCTTTGCTGCTTATCGTCGGCTGTTCGCAGCCTGCTGGAGAAACACCTGCAGATACAGCACAACAGCAAGTTGAAGCACCACTTACAGATGACCAGCTTCTTGCACAGTATCCAGATTCTCTGGATGAAGCGCTGCAGGACTTGGATCAGGTTGAATAAGAGGTGAGGTTTGGAAGATGTTAGAAAAATATCTCAAAAAATATTCAGCCTGGAGCATGCTGTTTTTACGTGTTGCCATTGGTGTTGTCTTCTTAGTGCATGGCTTAGGGAAATTGCTGAATGTTGGACCTACAGCTATCGGCGTGCAGAATTTTTCCGGATACCTTGCTAGTTTAGGTGTTCCTTTACCTTTGTTAGCTGCATGGATTGTAACCTTGGCGGAAACATTTGGCGGTCTTGCAATTTTATTTGGATTGTTTACAAGGGAAGCAGCTTTGTTATTATCTTTAGATATGCTGACAGCATTTTTTCTGGTACATCTTCCCAACGGCTTTGCTGTGCAAAATGGCGGGTATGAGATGGTGCTGCTGCTGTTCTTCGGCTGTCTGACGCTGCTCTTCTCCGGACCTGGGGAGAAGTGCGTTTTGATGGGCATGAAAAGCAAGAAGAAGCGAGCGTGAATTATTCAGCTCTGCCTCTTTAATTTTCATAGGATACTATCAACTAAATGAATGACGGCTAGGCCAATGGGTTTGCGAGGCTAATCACTTGCTCGCACATAGTTAAGGAACGGAAAATTCTCGATTAAAATATAACTGATTTCAGCTATTTCCACAAAGAATTTTCCGCCGAGCAAACGGCCCGCCGTCATTCATTCGTTAAGGAGAACAATATCTTTTCACAGCAACCTTTATATAACCAACTTTCATTTCTTTTTCCGATGAAGAAAAGTACGATAAAGAAAGAAACGAAGAGTAAAATAAATATTAGTAAGACTAAAAGTAAAGATAAAAAGACTAAAATTAAAACCACAGACTCTCAGAAAATAGTCATCACCGCAGCGCTGCCATATGCTAATGGGCCAATACATATTGGTCACCTGCTAGAATATATTCAAGCAGACATCTATGCACGATTTTTAAAATTAAATGATAAAGATGTTTTATACATCTGTGCTTCTGATATGCATGGAACACCTATTGAGGTTAACGCCAAGAAAGCAGGGGTGAAACCAGAAACATTCGTCGAGAAATATTGGAAAGAGCATCAGCAAGATTTTGCCTCCTTCCTGATCAAGTTTGATAATTATTACAAAACTCATTCTCCTGAAAATAAGGAGCTGGCTGAGCATTTCTTTGCTGAACTGAAAAAACAAAGATTGATTTATACAAAAGCGATGGATGTGATTTACTGTAATCATTGCCAGCGCTCCCTTCCTGACCGTTTTGTGCGGGGAACTTGTCCTTTATGCGGCATTGCTGATCAGTATGGGGATGTCTGTGAAGGCTGCGGTGTGGTGTTGAAAGGAACTGATCTGCTGAATCCGAAATGTTCAGAGTGTGGGAATATTCCTATCGTAAAGCAGAGTACCCACTATTTTTTTAAACTAAGCGCCTTTGCCAGCAGGTTAAAAACCTGGATTAATTCCAAGGAAGCTGATCTACAGCCGGAAGTGAAGAACTGGCTGAAGGAATGGTTAGACAAAGGCTTAGAAGACTGGTGCATCTCTCGCGACGCTCCTTATTTTGGCTTTGAAATTCCTGACAGCAAGAAAGAATGCGGCGAAGTGAAATACTTCTACGTCTGGTTGGATGCGCCTATCGGATATATCTCTTCGACTAAAAACTACTGCGATAAAAAGAATAATAAAACTAAAAACTGTAAATGGGAGGAGTACTGGAAGAAAGGAAGTGTTCAGCACTTCATCGGCAAGGATATTTCTTATTTCCATTTCCTGTTCTGGCCGGCGATGCTCATGGCCATGAACATCCCTCTGCCAAAACTGACCGTCCATGGATTCATAACTGTTGATGGGCAGAAGATGAGCAAGTCTAGAGGAACATTCTTCACGGCTAAAGATTTTCATAAATTATATGGCGCAGAGGCTTTGCGTTTCTATTATGCCAGCCATCTGGACAGAAAGGTCGTTGATGTCGACCTGAATTTTGCTGACTTCAAGGCGGTCATTAATAATGTTCTCGTAGGCAACCTGGGAAATTTTTGCTACCGAGCCTTAACCTTTGCTGAGAAAAATTACGGAACAATTAAAACCCTTGCTGCAGAAGAAAAATTGGAGAGAACCATGACTGCCTTGACTGGCAAAATTCATACTGCTTATCGCAGCCAGGATTTTAAGTCAGCCGTAAAGAGCATTCTTACTCTCTCAGATATTGGCAATAGTTATTTCCAGCAAGCTGAGCCCTGGAAAGATCCAGCTAAACATGAACAGCAAGTTGCCTGGTGTGTGAATGTGGCAAGAAATCTTGCTATCATAGTTAATCCGATCCTGCCGGAGTTTAGCGCTAAAGTTTTTGCCGCTTTCGGCGAGAATGGCAGGCAAACAGAGGTGCGTTGGACCGATATAGGTTTCACCTGGAAAGGGAAACTCCAGAAAATTGTCAAATTGGTGGAAAAAATTGAAGAGCTGCCGCAAGAAAAAGCCTTCCCCTTGAAACTTGTAGTCGGAGAGATTAAGAGTGTTAAAGATCATCCTAATGCCGATTCCTTATACCTCCTGACTGTTGATTTAGGAAAAAAATATGGCCAGAAGCAAGTTGTTGCCGGACTGAAAAAATACCTGCCCAAGAAAAAACTCGAAGGAAGGAAAGTGGTTTTCTGTGTTAATATCATACCCGCAACGATACGGGGTGAAAAGAGCGAGGCCATGGTCCTTGCAGCAGATGACGGCAGCATTGCCAATGTGCTGGATGTCGTAAAAACCAACGTAGGTGAGGAGGTGCATTTTGAAGGATTGAAAAATTCTTCCAAGGAAATATCTTTTGATGAATTTACCAAGATCAAGATGGAAATCATCAAGGGTAATGTTGTTTACGAGGGAAAAAAGCTGGTCAGCGGCAGCGAAGCGGTGACTGTAACTGGCGTGAAGGATCTTGCCAGAGTCCGCTAAATTCTCCCAGTTTCTATTGTTCAAATACTTCTCCATACTTCTTAACATCTGTACGACATTTTATCTCTTTAAAATAGACGTACAGTAATCCAAACTTTTATAAAGCCTGAATCTTTCCTATCACCCAGAACAATGATGAAAAAGGGAGGTGTTTCTGATAGTGTTACCAGTAGGTCTTACACTCCCTGCCGAGCTGGGTCTCAGAAGAGAGGCCAGATTACCGTTTTTATCATCATCGGCACCCTTATTCTCTTTGCCTTTGCCGGCTTTTTGTACCTGACTAAAACAGTAACTACTGAACGGGTTACTACTGCTGGCGAGCCAGTTATCGAGTCAGTTCCGCAGGCCTTCCAGCCTATTCGGAGCTACACTGAAAATTGTCTTACCCAGGTTGCGGAACGAGGCTTGCTTATTCTTGGCCAGCAGGGCGGCTATATTTCGCCAGAGTTGGTTGGGAAATATTCAACTACCGACCCTGCCGATACTGATGGCGTGGATTTGGAGCCGCTTAAAGTTCCTTATTGGCATTATAACAAGATCAGCAACGCGCAAAATGAAGTTTCATTCACATCACTCCAGCCCAAATTGTATGCTGCCGATGATCCTGTATTAAGCATTGAAGCCCAGCTTTCCAGCTTTGTGGAAGAAAACCTTAACGAATGCCTGGATAATTATGCTGGGTTTGAGGAACAGGGATTTGTGATCGCCGCTCCCGCACTGGATGAAGATGCTGGGGAAAGCAAGGAAGTTATTACCTCTGTTGCCGATCAGACGGTCAATTTCTGGTTAAAAATGGAAGTAGATGCCGAAAAAGGAGAGGCTACCCACAGGCTGACTCAGTTTTATGTTAAAGTTCCGGTACGATTGAAACAGCATTATGAGATTGCCAGCAAGATTGCTGCTTCTCAGACTGAACATCGCTTCCTGGAACGTCATGCCCTGGACCTGATCAATACTTATTCTGGTGTTGATCTGGCCAAGCTTCCACCGATAGAAGCCATCACTTTTGATGCTGTTCCTACTGCTTTCTGGGCGGAGAGCGAGGTCAAGAACAGGGTGACTGGAATGCTGACTTCAAACATTCCTATGCTGCGCTATCTAGAAAGCAGGAATTTCTACCGCTATGAATACGCAGAAGAGCAAGGAGGTGTCCTGGGCTTGCATGAGCTCTTCCAGAAAAATTATGATAACACTATCATCCCTCTCGAAAATGCTGAAAACGTTGACATTTCCTTTGATTATTTTGGCTGGGATCCGTATTTTGATATCAATGACCGGGGAGGGCAGGTCGAAGCCAGCAGGGCGGGAGCCAGCTATTTCTTGCTGCAGTTTCATACCAACCATTACTATTCAACCTATGACCTCAGCTATCCTGTCCTTGTTACATTGAGTGATCCCGATGCCTTGCTGGGCAAGGGGTTCAGGCTTATCTTTGCACTCGAAGCAAACATCCGTAATAATCAGATCATTGAGGAAGGGTATACTCAGCCTCCGTATCTAGCTGCTGAAGAAAAGAGCATGGTCTGCGATGAGGATAAACGGACTACCGAGCTGATCAAGACCGTAGTTCTAGATGGCGCCACGCAAGAACCTCTGGAAGCGGTGCAGATCGGGTTTTCCATTCCCGAGCAAGACGACTGCATCCTAGGGGAAACGAATTTAGAAGGGGAGTTTGAAAGCCGCTACCCTCCAGTCTATGGCGGAGTGGCAAGTTTCATGAAAGCGGAGTACCTAACTAATTTTTATCCCATTGACACTTATGAGTTCCGCGAGAATCCCGGCATAATAGGCTATGCAGCAGCCGGTTCAGCGCAAAATGTTATTGAGCTGTATCCACGGGAAAAGGTAAATGTAACGATCAAAAAGAAAAGTTTGCAGAAATGCATCACTCCTGAGGATGAGTCTGCAATTTGTTTCGGCCAGAGCTTGTTTGCCTCTACAGCAGATCCTCAATATTCATACTCTCCTGAAAATCTTGGGGAGACGCATACATGGCATTTTGTCAATACCGCCCAGTCTCTCGATGAAGCTGAAACTGGCACCATTGTCCTCACTAAGAAAGCCGATCTCAACCCTGGAGCGTTCAGTGACGAATTTACTGCTGCTGCTTCCATCTCTGGCACGGACAAAATTGAAATACAGCTGGTTCCTGGCGTGTATGAAGTTTCTGGCTTGCTCACCGATAGCCGAGCCGTGCTGATACCTGAGGAAGAACGATGTACTGGAGGCTTGTTCAGCACCTGTTATAATTTTGGCCAGCAGAACTTTGACAGGCTGCTGACCGGACAAGTTCAATGGGATGCTGCTTCCAGCTATCTTACTATCACTGCTGAGCAATTATATAATGCTGATGAGATCACCTTTTACATTTTAAATTACAATGAACATGCCGTTCCTGCTGAGGAACATCGCCGAATCATGGAGGATCTGCAAGTGCTGGGAGAATTAGGAAGTCTCTCGCAAAAACTACAGGCATCCTTGCTGCCAAACTACAAATGAAAATCAAGTTACAAATGAAAATAAATCATACCTGAGAATAAATCATAATCCAAACTAAAATTACCATGAACCAAAAGAAGCAAAAACAAGCGTGGAGCGCAGCTGGGCTGTTTATCATCATGTTAGTCCTAAGTATGCCCTTCTATTCCGCAGATGCGCTGGCTGCTTCTGTGCAAATAACTAAGAATCAGGGTGAAGAAAATCTTGAAACATTTATTGATGCGCAGGGTGATGTCTGGACTGTTGAAGCTTTGATTACTGGCACCGGCGCGTCTGAAACGATTGATCCTGAAAGTGTTCGGCTGAAGATCGGCAGTAATGATGCAGCCTTCAGCAGCTGTTCCAGCAGTTCGTTAGGGATGCTTTGTGAATATATCAGTCCATTAACAGATGGCGTTAAGGAAGCTGAACATGCCTTCCAGGTGATTTATAATTTCATCAATGCTGTCGGCCAGCAGGATTCTGTTTCCAACGGCGGCGTGATCAAGGCTGATGGATCTCCGCCTTCGATCAAATTTTTTACCGGAGATGTGAAACAGAATGCCCAGGGAAAGGTGGAAATAGATTTTGATGTTGACGACACCAAAACAGGCGTACCGGCAGTTGGCTTGAAAAAAATTGATATCCTTGATGCAGATACAGGAGAGATTCTGCAAACCGTTACTGATTTTACACTTGGGCAGCAGCACTTCAATTACCGTCAAGACACCCAGTTTGAGGGTCTTCTTCAGGCCCAGCTGAGCGGTGAAGGCAAGAAAAGGATCAAGATCCGCGCGGAAGACCGCTTAGGACATCTTGCAACAAGTCCCTTTGTCCGCTTTGACGCCGATTTTGTCGCGCCGCAGATTGCCGGCGAGCTTAACCTAACTAAATTTGGCGAATTTATCGGCCAGTCTACCAGCAAGACTGACATCCGTATTGAGGTGATTGAAACTAGTGAGCCCAGCGTTCTTGGCTATTCAGATCAAGCAGCTCTCAACGGCAATATAGCAGAATGTGATTCTGATGAGACTATTGATAATCTCTGGCATTGTTATTGGAATGATATTGAAGTCAAGCCAGAAAGTACTATTTCCGTGTTAGTTGTAGTTAAGGATGCAGCCGGCAACAAGGTTGAAAAAACTGTTTCCAAAACATTGATCCCTGATACCTCACCTCCAAAAATAAAATTCTTTGGCACGGAACGGCTTTTTGATGACCAGAGTTATATCAATGGCCAGAACGTAGTTTCAAATAGAATTGTCCTGGAAGCAGAAGATTCCGGTGCTGGTATTACTATTGAAGGCATCCGGGCTAATCTAGGCGCCTTCGGCGATAGCAATGCCGAACGGCCGACTGAGTGCACTGAGGAAGGCGATTCATTAGTGTGTTTCTGGGAGGTTGATGAGAATCTGGAAGAAGGCGTGCTTACCTTCGGCCTTTCCGTCTTTGAAGATAATGTTGGTAATGATGGCGACATGCCTGAATTTGAATTTTTTGTTGATAACATCGGCCCTAAAGTTGAAGAGATTGAAATATTTGGCCTTTCTGAAGTAGGTGATAAGGATTATTTACAAAGCAATGATATTCTGAAGATAACCTTTACTGCATCTGAAAGCAGCGGGTTAACCATCCTTGTTGATGTCAATGATTTAGTATTGGATGCAGAGACAAAATTCCCTGAAAACAGGTTTACCGAAGGATTTGGGGACGGCTGGCAAGTGTTTGATGAAAGCAGCTGCGAGCGCGTGCAGGGGAAATGGGAATGTTCCATTGAAACTGCTCCTATCAAGAGTGGTCCTGCCAGTAATGAACTTTTAGAAATCAAGATCCAAGATACAGCCGGGAATGATGCCATCTCCTGGGAAGCCCAGCCACAAAATATTGAACGTGTTGTTGATGACGGCGAGTATAGAGTCAATATCCTAGGCTTGCGTACCGAAGACAATCCTGATTACTGGGAAGTCCGGACCGTCGTGCCGGTCGGCGGAAGCAGCGCTTTTATTGATCTGGATACAACGCCGCTTACGTTCGCACGGCTGCCGTTCAGAGTAGTTCTGGAACCATCCGACCCTGCTGTGACTGCTCTGAACATCGAGTTAGCTAGCTGCATCAGCAAGGAAGAAGCGCAGACCGCTGCAGTTCAAGGAACTCCGGAGCAAGGAGCAGTGGAGCAGGCACCGCCGCCAGCATCGGCGAGTCCAGCCATCAGCAGGAGTTTATTGTATGGCGGCATCAGTTCGCAGGGCGATAATGACCCTATGCCTAATATTATCCTTGAGTTTGAACCCTTTGATGGCAGGAGTGTTTTCCCGGCCTTAAAGGAAGTTCCTAAAGGTTCGGAATTCAAACACGAAGTGGAGTATGTCTGCCAGTTAGCCATCTTCTCCAAGTTCGGCAAGAATGCCATCCAGAATGCTGAGATACAGGAAGTGAGAATACTTGTTCCCTTTGGCTTCTCAGCCTTGGGTGCTCTGGATGAAAATTTAGCGGAAGAGATCACTAAAGCACGGGAAGAGGCAGAGATCACTATTCTGGAAGTAATAGGGGTTCTTGCTGAAATCTTGAAATGGATTGATTATATTGTGCAGGTATATCAGCTTGTCTTGGGAGCGATTAATCTTGTGCTTAATGCTATCAATGGCCTCGATAGGGTGTATGGCACTCCCGGAGAACCAGCGGGAGTAGCTGCCTGTTTTGGCATGACTAGTGCAACAGCGAGTGTCCAGGGCAGTATGTCGGGCTGGACTGATAGTGGGGTTGGTTCTGCTATTGATACTATCATCCAAGTTCTTTCCTGCCGGGCCACGCCGGACAAGTTAGGTTGGTATGGGCAATGGCAGAGTTATGTGAGGGATTTCTATAACCTCGCTGCGCAGGAAGTATTGGCAGGAAAAGGTCGTTATTTGCCTGCCTCGGATATCAAGCAGAACTTGTTTTTATCCATCGCTGGATTATGCCTGCCGGGAATTATCAAGAACATTGACGAGTACCGACAGATCAAATGCCGGAAGATTGTCTGTCTGGAACAGGAAGTGGCAGCTGGATTGGCAACAGTTGAATCCTGCCAGGCTCTGGAAAGTTTGCTGACCTGTAAATATGTGCTGGGAGAATTATGGTACTTGATACCCTTTGCACAATTTTATGATCAAGTAGTGCGGGCCTTATATAATGCCTTGCGCGACCCTCTTGCAACCTTGCACGCTCTTACTATCTTAGGCTGCGGGGTTGGCTGTACGATCGCCGGTACAACGACATCATTTTGTAATTATGCCTATTATTTCTGGGATGTAATAGGATATATTGAAAGCATCGCCGGGTTTGTTACCACACTTATTGCCGAATTTGATCAAGGAGGGCTGCAGTACTGCGACAGCGTGTTATGAAAATGAGAAAGATCTTATCTGTGTTTGTACTGTTCCTTTTGCTTAGCTCATTTGCTGCCAGTCAGGAGATTGTGGATGATTCTGATGAACAGACCTGCGTCGGCTTCTGGGGCAAGGTGAGCTGCATCTTGTTCGGCGATCCGGCTAGGAAAGCGTTGGTGGGGCAGGTTTTGTTCCCAGGACTTTTTGAGGATGGGAAGGTACTAAAAGATGCAACGCATACTGCAGTTGATAGTGAAGGAAATATCTTTTACTTGCGTGAAACAAATGGGAAAACGGAGATATTTGGTGATGGTAATTGGGTACCAGTAGCTCCTATTGAACAGCTTAAAAATACTTACACCATAACTCCAGCAGAAGGAGTACCTGGGGCACAACAGCCAACAGTTCTTGCAGATCCAACAAATAAAAATTCTGGTTATACCTATAGCTATGTGGACGGTAAATGGCAGTCTTTAAACACAAATAATAAGCAAGCAAAGTGGATTGAGGTGGATCCAAAAAAATTCTCAGCAACAATTGATGCATTAAACAAAGCCTATCCTGGTGGGGTTCCGCCGCCTGCAGCGCAACCACCTACACCACTCACCGCAGAACAACTGGAAGAGGGTGCTAATATTTTCCTAAAAGGCGCACCAGCAAAACTGACTGCTGCACCAGTCCCTACACCCACCGCACCAGGAACAGCAGCCGCTCCAGGAGCGCCACCAGCCTCTCTCTCGCCAGAAACGCAAGCGGCACTGAAAAACGCATTAGGCGAAACGATCTACAACAGGTATCTGGGAGAAAATGGGGAATTTTTTAAGAATTATGATTTCAAAGAGGGAGTACTGGTAAAAAAAGATGGAACAGCAACAATCACGCTATCCCCGGAAGAGAATAATTTCAGGACCGTACGAGTTACCGCTAAAAATGCAAAAGGTGCAGATACCATTTTCAACACTCTCAGCCTGAACGGTCAGGAGATTGCCAGGGAAACGCGAAGCGGCGAAATAGTCGTTGCTGGGCAGACCGTAAAACTTCCCAAAGGGAAAACTATCGACAGCCTCAAAACAGAAGCCTTCTTTTTTGGCAAAACTGATGAAAAAGAGGGCGGGAAAGTTAGCGTTGTTACAGATTCAGAGGGAAAGCCGACCGGTGAAGTGGTAGTTTTTAATTATGATGACGAGACCAGGACCGTACAGAATACTGAAACAGGGGAGGTTGAGGAAACCTCCGGTGATCATTATATTCAGGGTGAAGCTGGCTGCCAGGGTGGTGACGGCTGTTATTTTGCCGATGGTGGAACAATTACAGTAGGCGGAAGAAAGTACTCTATTGAATATGACTGGAACACGCCCTTTTTCGCAGAGAGAAAATTGGAGCGGAAAGAATTGTTCTGTGCTGATGGAAGACGATGCGGCGTGGAGGAAGGAGGAGCGAGGATCATCGCTAAACAGGATAAGAAAGGGAAATATACTGATGAGGTGGAGATTAAGGAAGGTGATACAACAATCAGAGCAAAAAAAGTAGCGGGCAACTGGGTATATACAGGCAGCCCAAAGGTTGATGCAGCTACTGCCAAAGTGGAGAAGTTACAGCAAAATATTCAAGACGTCAACACAGCAAAAGCTTCTGCAACTGGACCAGCTACAATGGCGTATGGTGAAGCTTATAATAATGCTCTCGCTGCGCAAACAGCGCTTCAGAATAAATTGAACGAAGTATCTGCCGCTAAAAGTGCCCTTCAAAAAACCTTTCCAAGCAAGGAAGCTGCTGAGAATGCAGTAGTAATCGTAGCCCTGTTAGAGAAAGAGGCCGAAGGGTTGGGAGCAGAGTCTGTGGCAGCGAATCAAGTTCTACAACAGAGAGAGGCTGAATTGAATGAGGCAGGCCAGGCTAATGATGAGATACTCCAAAACCTTCAAGCCCAGTTAACAACAGCAGAACAAGAAAAAGCTGCTGCGGAGAACGAAGCGGGAGCGGCGGCAAGAGCTATCATTCCAAAACACCAAAAGAAAGCAGATGAAGTACAGTTCGCTACCACCGGAGGATTAAAGACAGCAGCAACGGTGATCGAGTCTATTTATGCCGTGACTGAAAAGATTCAATCATATCCTGCTTTAAGCAAATTATTTTTTGGTGAAACCAGCTGGTATTCAGATCATCTGGCCTGGGCCGACAGGACCTTTGCGCCAGCCTTAGGTTCAAACTGGTTCCCTTCCTGGTGTGAATCCCTGGAAAAATGGACAGATGTTGAACCGACAGGAACAGCAGTGATCAAGACCGTTTCAGGAACCTATCAGGCCGTTGCCAGCATCCAGATGGAAAAGTCCGAGCGAAAGTCACCGATCCTCTGCCAGCGCAATCCCGATCAGGAAGCAGAGCAGCAGTACATCTGCGAGCGAGGGCAGGTCTGTGTTGATGACAGCTTCTGTTATGAGGATGAGGATGACGATGGTGAAGCTGACAGCGAAGAGCCATTGCCGGGGTACTTCTACAAAATAACCTGGGCCGTTTCCTCACCTAGCGATGAAACCTATACTCCGTTTGTGGATGAGAATGGCGTGGCTGTGTCATTTAATATTTATCTGTATTCGTATGTAACCAGAGGGCAGCTTGGAGCAGGGACGCCATTTGAAGGCCAGTCCAAACCGTTATATAACCGTCTGGGAAATATTAGGTCACCTATCGAGCTGAAAAATGGCGAATCTGACCGGGATGCTATCATCAAGTATTCACCAAATGAATATCTAGAAGCCTGTATCGTCTGGGACAAGGCCCCGACAACCACGAAAGGACAATTTTCTGGTGCCGTGCCGATACCTCATGTTTGCTTCCCTGCCGTTACCTCCTCTGTCGGTCAGGTCAACTGGGAACGCGCTGGACAAAGTGGAGCCAGCGTTTCTGCCGGAAAGGGGGACATTACTAGGAATACTGATTGGTAGGCTCTGTGAAATCTATCTGTCAAATTTAATCAAAAAGAATGAGAAAACAACAATGACGCTGATGCGGCGGGGGTTGCCCCATTCGGGGTGTCGCATAGGACTTGCGAAGCAAGACCGTCAGCTGTCATTATTGTTGTTTTCGAATGGATAAATTGACTACAGAAAATGTGTGAGGTAAAAAATAGTAGCGCACAGAGCAGTAGAAATGTTTATATAACTTCATCTATAGAGGGAACAGAATGAACACGCACCTGCAACATTTCATGGACTCTTTTACCTTGAAGAAAGATTTTCTCTACTTTTTCCTTGCTGATCTGATCACCTTTTCCCTGATTTTTATTTCCTTCTCCTGGTTTGCTGCCTATCTGCAGCGGAAATCCGTTGAAGTGATGCAAGGAAAGTCAATAGAAGAATTGCAACAACTACTTTCCTCTTCCAGTCCTGAACAGGTCCTGCCCTTTCTGAGCGGTTTGCGTTATTTTCTCATCTGGGCTGTGGTGGGGATTGTTTTACTGGCCGTGTTTTCATTCTTCTTGTACTCGCTTTCACGCGCAGTCATCTGGAATCATGTCCATCATCAACAGGTTACCAAAAGGACCTACTGGCGATGGAATCTCTTGAACCTATCTTTACTGATTCCGTTAGTTCTGTTTGGCCTTGTTTTATTTATTGTCAAGATCTTCGTGGCTTTGATCGTTAATCTTGCCTTTTCTCTCGCTCCTGTTTTTTTTGCCCTTCATTCGACATTTGCAGAGAATTTTAAAGTCATACTTAATGGGGCGGTCAGTTTCTATTTAACATTATCATTCTTGGTGCTGGTTTTCATGGTTTATTATGCTTTTTCACAACAGTATAAAGTATGGGATTCTGTAGGAAAAGGATTTAGCCTCTTTAGAAAGAACTGGAAAACGTTGCGAGCGGCGCTCCTTTTTGCCACTGTCATCGCCTTGGCGCTTTCCCTGGTCGGCATCGTTGTGAAACGGTCAATCTACTCGCCAAACGTATTGCTGTTTTTTAATCTTGCCTTAGCATCAGCCTTTCTGGCCTGGCTGAGATTGTATGTGTTAAAGGGCATTGTTCATGACCATCATCACTAAATTGATTTCTGCTGCAGGCACATTAAAAGTAAAAGTTATTCCTAATTCTAAGAAAGAGGAAATTAAAGAAGAGAATGGCATCCTTAAAATTCACCTCACTTCTGTCCCTGAAAAGAATAAAGCTAATACCGGGCTGGTGAAATTTTTTAAGAAGAGATTTGGCCTTAATGTGGAGATTGTTTCAGGCAAGAAAAGCAGGGAGAAAGTTTTGCAGATCAGATAAATTTTAATAGTATTGGTGTTCTGGAATGATTATGCAGTGGATTGATAAAAAAACTATTAAAATGGATCGGGAATTAAGCGAGTTAGATTTTTTTGTTTTGAAAATATGCTCAATCATCGAAAAGCATTGCAACTACGTTCTCATCTCAGGTTATGTTGCCATTTTTTTCGGCAGGACCAGAACTACTGAGGATGTCGATATGTTCATTGAAAAAATCTCTAAGGAAACATTTTCAGCACTGTACAAAGATTTGCAAGCCAACGGCTTTTGGGCTATTAATGCTGATAGTGAGGAAGAATTGTTCTCAATGCTCCATGATGATAAACTTGCGATCAGATTTGCAGAAAGAGGAAAAGCTGTACCAAACCTGGAAGTAAAATTTGTGAAAGACCTTCTTGATGTTATTGCCTTGTCTGAAAAAATAAAGGCAATTACCTCCAAAGGGGAACTATGGATATCCTCTATCCCTATGCAGATTGCCTATAAAAAATATGTGTTGCAGACTTCTAAAGATTTAGAAGATGCGCGCCATCTGCAAGGATTATTTGATGTCAAAGACGAAACAATTAAAAACTACAAATCTCTCTTTAAGCAATATGGACGAATCTAACCAGCAGCAACGAGAATGGTTTATAGACTATTGGGTTAGACACATGAAGACTATCTCCGATACTGAGTGGAGCAGACAGCAGAATGTTCTCATTAACTCGGTGCTCAAATCTGCGACACAGTTATCACGGAGAGAATACCTTGAACTAAAAGGAGAAAAATTTGTTCACTGATTAGAATATTTCTCAAAATTCTTGTCCAGAACTTCGTAGGCAATCCCTGCCGTTTTCAACATTTCTGCAGTCTCTGCATCTCCATGGTAGCGCAGCTGGCAGACCACTCTCTGGATACCTGAATTGATGATCATCTTCACACAGCTCTGGCAAGGTGTCATTTTACAGTAGAGCGTTGATCCGTCGATGGCAATTCCATATCTTGCTGCCTGGGCGATGGCATTTACTTCTGCATGGGTTGTTCTCAGGCAATGTTTTGTAATTCTGCCATCTTCATGCGTTACTGTTTTCATCTGATGGCCTACTTCGTCGCAGTGCGGCAAGCCAATCGGTGAGCCGGCATAGCCTGTTGTAAGGATACGCTTCTGCTTGACGATAATTGCTGCAGTCCTGCCCCGGTCGCAGGTTCCACGTTCAGCTACTGCTTTCATGATGCCCAGGAAATAATCATCCCAGCTGGGCCGTTTATAATATTCTTTATGCAGGTCGGTGAGAAGTTTTTCTACTTTATTGTGCAAGTCCTGCATGGTTCCATCATTCTTGATGATGATCTTCGCTTTCTTGATGACTTTGTGCAATTGCTGCTTGTTGGGATCAGAACTTTGCTCCAATTTTTCTTTCTGCAGTAATTCCTTGAAAGTCTTTGGATCTTCCTCCCTGGAGCGTTTGCGCAGCCATTCAAAGCGCTGCCGCACATCAGCATCAACAGCAACCAGCACGAATTGTTGTTCCTTCTGCAGCCATTTCAGCTCTTCAGGATTCCTGATAGAAGTTACAACGTAATCTCTGCCGGGATTGGCATGAAGCTTTGCCGCTACCCTTTCTGCCAGGATGCTCGGCCCATACTTTTCACGCAGATGATTAGCCAGATCGATAAGGTTCTCACGGGTGAGCTTGATTTTCCGCCGCCGCGCTTCTTCACGTATTTCATCAGAAAGCGAGTAATGGTCAAAGCCTTTCTGCTGTAAATAGGCTGCAACACTGTCTTTTCCTGATGCATACATGCCCATGACGCCGATAATCATCCTAAAACTGAGATTGAACTGCTTTAAAATGATTATGATGATTGAACAACAACAATAAAACTTATATTTAGGAAGTGATAAATGGTTTTAAATAACTACAATCTGGTTGTTATTATGAAACCCTCAAATAGGTGCAACGAATGAAAAAAGGCCT
>DATDYP010000003.1:0-33962 GCA_035288985.1 Candidatus Nanoarchaeia archaeon | reverse complement strand
GCGCTCAACAATAATAGAAAACTTTTTGAACTTGTACTGAATTACATCTGACATAAATAGCACCTCTCTTTTGGTATAAGCAACTCAAAGAGAATCAACGGTGCTATTTATTCTTATTTAAAAAGCAATTCTACAGAGCCTTATGTGCTAGTGCGCAACCAAAAAGTTTATTAAAGCCTTTCATTTAAAGCTCTTTAGTTAAGAAGTCATAAAAAAGTGTGATCCCATGACCGGAAGCCCGACGCTGAAGCACAGTTCCAATCATACTAGATTTTATGTTTTCATGATTACAATTATCATTGCAGCAGTTTTTTTCCTTCTGTTCCTCAACAATGACGACCAAGGAAGTGGCATGAGCATCGGAAGCGCCATTGTCGGATACGTGCAAGGCGAGGAAGAAAAAGATGCCCTGCAGGATGAAACGATCCAGACAGTGATCGATAAGGAGCTGAAGCGGAACTCCAAGGAAGTGTCTATCTCCTTGTCATTCGATAAAATACCACAGGTTGGAGAAGAATCAAAGTTCGAGAGCATCACGCTGCAGTTCAGCAACCCTCTCAGCGGAATCACGATCAATAACGATAAATTAGATCTCAACAATCTCCAGGAAGTAGACCTGCGCATTGACGGGTTTGCAGGACAGATCGACTTTATAGGCGACAAATTATCATTATCCGGAAAGGCAAAAAAGATAGAAGTCAATGGCCTGGCATTTTCCTCTCTTGAAGATCTCAAAATTTCTTTTCAAAACCTCGACTACAACCTTATGGACATTTCCAACATCGAGCTAAAATATCTTCAGTTTGGACAGGGAAATGGAAACCTTAACATTGGAGAAAAATTACATTATCTTTTAGAGCATGATGACATCGAGGTATACTATTTCAAGGGAGATCTTACAGTTAACGAGAACACCAATACCTCCCTTCTTACTCTTGGCGGCACCACTAGAGGCGTCCGTGTCAGCAAAGGCCTTCTGGACTTTAGTTTGTGGTGAAAAGTTAAAATTAAAATAGAGTAAGAATTGGTAGAAAAAGTTACAGCACTTTCCGCGCTAGCTCACGGCATTTCTTGAGAACCTGCAGTTCCACCGTCTTATGGCGGAGCGTTTTTGCTGCCGTCTTCCCTGATTGCTTATTTTCCCCTAGCCATTTCTCAGCCAGGGCAATTTCCTGCGCCAGGAAGTTGTGGAGATGCTCGCTAGTCTTGATGCCATGTTCTTTGATATGATCTAACAGAGCGCGACAGGAAGGGCTATCTTTCTCACCACTTGGTACCTTTTCCAGAATCTCTTTTCGCAAGGACATTGAAACCATCAACAGCAAGAAACAATGTTAGATTAATAAACCTTGCGAACTCAGTATTAATACAGACCCTTCTCCACCAATTCCTTCTTCTTCTCGCCCCTGCGCAGGGCTGCATGCTTATCCTGCAGAGAGAATTTAGGTGGTTTGGGAAGGACTGTTGAGCTCTTGCAAAGAGGACAGGCAGCTTCCATCGTATATCGAGAACATTTCGGGCACTTATGGATGTGGGCAGCCATTTCTATCTTATCTTTACTCTGTTTTCTCACGTTCAAACGAAGCAGTGGAGACTTTGTCATTGAAGGAGGTGAGTAAGCTTTCCACTTTTTGCAGACTCTTCTCAGCGGGTTTGTAATCAGAATCTTCAATGACCAGCTTAAATTTTCCCGCGCCGAGATAAAAAACCGTAATAGTTGGAGAGACCTTCTCAATGTGGAGCAGAGTAGATTTTATTTTCTCCACGCCATCTGAAGCATACGTCTGTAAGCTGATCTCGCCTTTAATGAAAACCTTGGGCGGCTTGAATTTTTCAAGGATTGCGGCAGCCAGTTCCTCTGCCAGTTTTTTTTCAAGACCCAGTTTTTCCAGACTGACTTCCTCTGAAACAACATCCTTGAAGCATAAATACAGATGGGAATATTCCGCAAATATTTTGCCTGAAATTTTACTGTATAACTCATCCTTGGGCTTGCCCAGTTTCTTGGCCAGATTTTGCACCAGGCTTTCTGCTTTCAGCTCCTGCTTGATCTCATCGAGCTTTTCCACGCGCTGGTGGGAATTGACCCTTCGCAGGGAGAGATCAATGTGTCCTTTCTCTCTGTCAATACGCAGCACCTTACAGACAATCTGCCTGCCGATGCTGACGAAATCACGCAGGTTTCGGATCCTTCCCGGTGAGATCTCGGAGATGTGGACCATTCCTGAGGTTCCATATTCCAGCAGATCGACGAAAACAGAATTTGGAAAGAGCTTGGTCACTTTACATAACACAATTTCGTCCTCCTCCGGCATTCCTTTTCGTCTGTAGAGCATTTTAGGTATATCTTGGACAATTATTTATAAACTTTTGGAGAAGAAAAGACAGTTAAAAAATTATTCCAAAACTTCCAAAACCCTGGCAGAAATCTTGGCCTTGCCTCCAGTTGGGTAGGCTACGTCCTTGCTGCAAACCAAACATTGAACAACTTTGCTGGCGTTGCCGAAAATAATCTGTTCGTTCTTGCATTTAGCGCATCTGACTTTGATAAATTTGCTTCGTGTTTCTCTGATCATACGAATTCAACTCTCTTTGCCCGCATCCCATACGGCTGGGAGCTTGTTTTCTTGCATTCATTACAGGTATAACGTAAATCTGTTTTCTTGGTGTTTTTAGCTCCGGTTCGCTTGAACTTTGTAACTGCCGGTTTGGAATACTTTCCATGCCCGCCGATACCCCTGGCTTGACCCCGCAGCCGAGCCCTATATTTCGACCCCTTCGTCAATGAGCTGGCTGTTTTCCGTTTATTCTGCGAAATCTTCTGCTCGGTATGTTTCTTACAATACCTGCAATATCTCTTCTTCGCTTTAGGAATTTTCATGGTCTTTAGCTGTTTTTGATGAACGTAGCTGTTCAGTCTTTAGAAAGCGGGTTATTTATAAAGTTTTGGGTGTTATAATAAGGAGAGTTTCCCTGTAACCTTATCAATCTTTTCCTCCTCATCTGGGCCTATGCCTACACACGTTTTTGTTCCCGGAGCGACCACAGTTTTTCCGGCATCGGTAATCAGTGCAGCAGTCAAGCCTTCGTCCTTCGCTTTTTGGAAATAGGATATCAGCTCTTTTTCATCCTTCACTTTAAGCACTATTTTAGCCATCCCCTGCTTCCGCCAGGCAGAGACGAGTGAAGAATCTGATTTCAAGACTGCTTCTACAGAAGCATGTGCTGATTGGGCAGCTAATTTTCCCTTTGGGAGCTTTAAGTCTTGACGGACGAGGATTACTTGTTTGTAATTGACCATTGATTATATACCAAAAGACTCAAAATTCCGAACAGAATTTTGTGCCTTTTGTATATACAAAGGGCTCAAATTTTCTCGAAAATTTGTGTCCTTTGGTATAGAAAGAACGAGGATTATAAAAAGGTGTTGGACATATTCCCCTTTAGAGTCTTTCCAGAACCAGTAAGGGATTGACATCTCCATAAAAATCAGAAAGATTCCGATAACTCAAAACGCCTTGATGATACTTTGTCGTAAAATGGAGATGATGGTACTGTCTGCCGTAAACATTCTCAACATCGTCAGGAATTTGGACATCAGTCTTTAGTGTAAATGGCCATCGTCCTACAGAACCAACAGTTTCTCCCAAATCAACCATCGTTTCAGTGTGTGCATCAAATCTGCCCCTCTTTTTAATGTTCATAGGCAGTGAATTTGGATCAAGATGGGCAAGCGCATACACAATCCTTGAATGTTCTCCCCACAAATAAACATCGGCTAAAGACCTATCATAATCAAATTGTATGACTAGTACCTTAGCTCTTTCCGGTGCAGAGACGGGCGTTCCTGCTGATACTTGGATATCAAGACCGTTATGACTGCAATCGGATGCTATCGGGTCGCTATAAGGGATCTCTGCAAAATAACAAGAAAGATGAATGTTTGGAGTCCCCAAATCGATCGGCCAGGGAAGAGAATGAGCTAATCCCTGCAAGTTGCCAGGCAGATAAGATTCCCTTACTACTCTCTGGGTGTATTCTTTAGATCTTCCAATTAAATTTGGCCTATTACACACTGCCATTGTAAAAAATATAAGAAGTGGCTTACTTCACAGCTTTCCACTCGTTCTCAAACAAGCTGTTGAAATATTCCACAAAATACGGCGCTTCAAGCCAGACTGCGCAGTCATAACTCTTGTGGACTTTCTGATCATCGGTCAGGAACAGTAAGATCTCTTTTTCATCAACGATGCAGAAACGGGCAGGGCAGTTCTTGTTGGTTTTCACTTTCGCAAATTTTGAAAATGCAGCCAGAATTTCCTTATCTGCAGTTGTAGGTACAGAAAGCTTGATGTTCACGCCATTTTTTGCAACTTTCCGCAGCGTGTTGGCAAAGGCATCATTCTTGCGAAGCAGACCATCCTTGGAGGTCATGATCGTGATGTCCTTCTTAGCATTCTTGATCATCATGGTAAGATGCTCATACACTTTATCCCGGCCGCGGAAAGATCCGGACTTGTCGGTCGGATCAACAAGCTTGACGCCTTCCTGGTGCAGGGTATTCAATTCTTCCAAGACTTCAGAGTCCTTTAATTGTGAAAGAACGGTGTTCCTCTGTTCTGCTTCTTCAAGAACCTTTTTCTTTACTCTGCCGATAACTTCAGTCGGGGAAACGGCCATATATTTGATCGGCTTGCCCACTTTGACGACAATAAACCCTTTCTTTTCCAATGATTCAAGAACGTCATAGGCTCTGGATCTCGGCACGTTGGAAATATCAGACAATTCACCAGCAGTTGACACACCTCGTGATAGAAGGGCTATCCATAATTTCCGTTCATAGGAATTGAGCCCAAAATCCTTGAGTTTATCCAAAAATTCTTTTTGAACAATCATTGTAATGCGTCCTCCATGGGGTTATAACCTCGCACCCATCATAAAGAACCTCTTTCCGTACTTTCACCACTAATATCGAGAATAACTGTGACCCATTTATAAATCTTTCGGAAGTTAGTACCAGATAGTAGTTACTTTTAGTTATCTACGGTAAAGAGCCGGTTATCCTTAACCTGAAAGAGACCGATCCTGGCGCCAGCATCCAGCCAGCCATGGGCATAGTTCAAAGCGGCAAAGGCAAGAACATAATCCTCCTGGTCTGTGAAAAAGAATTCAGCATCCTGATAGTAACGGGAAGCCATGTCAAAAAAATCCGCAGCC
This sequence comes from Candidatus Nanoarchaeia archaeon, assembly GCA_035288985.1. Classification (GTDB taxonomy): domain Archaea; phylum Nanobdellota; class Nanobdellia; order Woesearchaeales; family GW2011-AR9; genus DATDYP01. The sequence goes on along the minus strand of DATDYP010000003.1, from coordinate 28,745 downwards.
TCTCCCTGCCTGGATGGATCAAATGCGACTTTGGCTTTCTCCAGGGCTTCACGGGTGACAGAAAAATATTTATCTACTTTTTCTTTGGTAATGGTTTGGTTCATGGTAAAAAAGAATGGAATTAATAATTAGACTGAAAGAGGTCTTCTGATGGTAATAGGCAGGATTCCTTCCTCGAACTCTCGAAGCGCTATTTCGATTGGATCGAATCTCATTTTCTCCAGCTCTTCTTGGCTAAGCTTTACCAGAAATGGCGCTCCCATCGACAGCTGCAAGGCCCTAGAGCCGATCATCCGGGCTTTTTCATACTTCGTGTACTCGCTCTGATCTACTTCCACTTCCTGTTCAGACTTGGTTTTTTTGTCAGCCATTTTTATTTTTCCGTGATTTTTATTTCTGTAACGCTTTATTTAACTCATCCCTTAAAAATTTTCCCTTTTCCAGGGCAAGGTCGATCATTTTGCTGATCTCATCCAGAGTTAATGGTGCATCCCCGCCTTTCTGCATCGCTGAGATTGTCCCTTTGGAATCTGAAGCCACGCTTAACCGCGCTTCATAGGCTTTCTCTTCTTCTGCTGTCGGATCAACAAGCAGGGCACCGTTCACTTTGTACACAGTAATCGGCAGCGGCTCCTTAGTTAAAGGTAAGGGAGTAGATGTCTTTTCCTTGTAATTGATGGCGCCAGTTTCCATATCTACAACTGGAAAGGTTGCTGATTTCAGCGCAGCTAAAACAGCTAAGCCTGCTGCATCAAAAAGATTTCCGGCATCATTGATAGTGATGATATCCATGCTGACAAACCAGGCCTTCTCGCCAGGCGTGATGCATAATTTCTTCACATCAATAGCTTTGGCTTCCCGTATGCCTCTGTCCGTGACACGGGCAAGTTCAATCGCTTTCATCCCTGGAGGGCCAGGTTCATATTCAGGGCTTGACATCGGTGTCAGCTCTGCATTGACCGCAATGCCTCCCTCGTCAGGAGTATCGTTATAGGGTTTCTCGATGGAAAGCTTCACGCCAGCAAGGACAACCGTGTTCCCGATCTGAACTTTTGCCGATCCTTCTGCAGTCCAGGAGATGTTTGTTTCTATCTTGATTGGCTGCCTGAATTCCGTTAACTGCCGGCCATCCAATCGTTTGTTTTCTTTTGCTAATTGTGCTATTGTTTCATTGTTGACAATCATTTTAGTATCCTCTAGTCTAATTTTTATTTTAATGATTTTTCAGGAATCGCTCTTTCAAAGCTGCTACCTGTACTTTGTAGACCTTCTCCGTAGCATCCTTGGCTAACTCTAAGGCGCTCAGCAAGTCTTTCTTGGAAATCTCCCCATCCATCTGCAATAAGGAAATTTCCTTAGTATTATGCAGCATAGCAACAGGAATGTCCGAAACGACTGCTTCGTACGCTTCTTCGTTATAATTCAGATCGGCAAGGACTGTTCCATCAACTTGACCAACAGCAACAGAGCTGACGATATCCTTCATCGGTATCCCTGCATCTGCTAAAGCCATGGAGGCTGCGGAAATAGCAGCACAACGTGTTCCGGCATCTGTTTGCGGAAGTTCCACAAAAACGTCAATGACAGAGTTGGGAAAGTCTGACAAGTCTACAACTGGAGCCAGGGCACTTTCCATGACCATGGCAATTTCCTGAGCCCGTCTGCTCTTCCCGGGCCTGATACGTTCTCCAGAACCAGAAAAAGGCATCATAGTATAATGGCAGCGTAGGATTCCTCTTTTGGGATTAGCCAAAAATTTAGGATAGATTTCCCGAGGACCGTATACAGCAGCAATAGCCCAGGTCTTGCCGATTTTGAATGAGGCTGACCCCTTGGCGTTAGGAACTACTCCCATTTTTGCTTCCATGGGGCGCAGTTCGTTGATGCCCCGTCCGTCTACTCGTTTTGTGTATGCCATTTTAATTATTCACCTTTAAATAATTATTCGCCTTTAAAATGGCGACCAAAAAATCTTGATTTTTTGTGTATGCCATTTTAATAGTTCACCTCTTCGTCATTGTGAGGGGTGAAGGTTGCAGGAAGATCGATCTTGTTCTCCTGCAGGAATTTTTCCATCCGTTCAGTCAAGCCTTCCTGATGGGCTTTCTCTTCGATAAGCTTGACTGCTTTCTCGGCCAGGTACTCGCCGTCAAACGATCCTTTTAACCAGATTAAGCCATTCTGGCCGACTGTAATATTACAGCCAGTCTTCTCCTTGATCAAGGAGATCATGCTTCCCTTCTTGCCGATGACACGGGGAACTTTCTGGCTGTTGATGCGGATGACTCTTCCGCCGGAGATCTTGTGTAAGCCCGGTTCCTTCATCGTTACATCAATCAGGAATTGGGAAGTGACATTGGTGATCTTCACAACTACATAATCGCCGATGGCAAGTATTTTACTCAAGTCCTCTTCTTTTCTGATAAAGCGGGAAGTGGCATCCTTGACATTCAACATTGCCGAATAAGCCGTGTCAGTATCGACGCGCCAGCCGCTGAAAGTAATGTCAATCACTCTGGCGATGATCTTATCACCTACCTTAGGGATATAGGGCCCTGACAAAGAGGTTATTTTAACAACTCTTCCAGAGATAGAAGCCAAACCCAGCACTTTAGAATAAATCTTATCATGTTCCCGGTAGGTATTTTCCCCCGGAAGATAATCCATTCCTTCCGCCAGTGTTTCGCCAGGAATCACGACGGCTCTTTCTTGTACTACTATATTACTCATTTTTGTGTATTCGCGGTCGTCAATTATATATGGTGATGGTAGACGCGAATCCTCCTTTCTTTTCTCTCACCTAAGCCTTGAATTTGGGCGTTATTTAAAAAGTTATTGGTTTAATTTGGCTCAATAGAAAAAGTCGCCGCCTGGGCCAAGATGTAACCCGAGCCCTGGATAAAGCCTACGACTTTATCTGGGCACCGAAAAGATCGTTGTCTTTTCCAGTGAACTGCTTGTCGTAAGAGATGTTGGTAGGTGCCGCTTCTCAAATATACTTTCAAAGCGGCACGAGGGTTACGGCCAAGGCGACTTTTTCGGGCCTTTACTCTCACTTCATCTCCACTACAACTTCTCCATGTGTCATAGAATTCAGCTTGTCTATAAATTCCTGCACTAGGCCGGCAGGTATCTCCAGCTGCAATTTCCAGTCGCCATTATTGAGCCACTCTTCCTTTGTCATGGTACTGTTATTCTTTACAAACGTATATAATTTCCCAGAATACTGTGCCGGGATCACGACAATAAGCTTCTTCTGCTCAATTTTAATAGGTATGATGGGCCGTAATTTAGCAATGATCCCGTCAAATTGCTCTTCGACTGTCTTATTAAAATCGAGCTGAATCTTCCCCTGTTCTAAGGCTGCTTCGATTCTGGCAGGAGGATGTGGCAGCCCTGTCTTTGGATCGACAGCATTACGATGGATAAGATTCACTAACCTCTTCCGTTTTTGTTCCCGCTCCTCGGCACGATGTTCGGAGGTGGCCTGGATTTCCCCCTGCTTGATGATAATCTCAGCAATTTTAGTGGTGTCGGTAGTTTTAAACGCTTCCTGCAAGATCTCATGAGGAGCAACCAGTCCTTTTTTGGCATTGATAAAAATCCTGTCCGCCAGCAAAACGTCAGAAAGGTCCTGTATTTTTCCGTGTTTGTAATCTAGAGCTTTATCAGGATCGACACTTACTTCGAAAGTATGGCCGAACTTCTTGATCCGAGCTATGGTTATTTTGTCTGACATTTTTCCTCAACTTTTTTCTTCAATAAGCTAATGTATACTAAAAATCTTTAGATTTCGAACAGAAATCCAAAGATTTTGGTATATACCAAAGGAATTAGGTTCGAAACCTAATTCCTTTTAGTATATAATTGAAACTGTAACTCTACTTCCTTCCAATCCTTACCATTTACGGGATTCCCATAATAAGTTACTCCGTTACGCTTGGTTCTTATTCTTTCAAAGAAATTCCAATCCAGCTCTAATTTAGGATGTTTTTCACAAAGATAAGAAAATAGGCACAAATGATTTTTTGATTTAACTTTGTCTGATAACAACAATGCTTCTGCTAATAAATGCAAGACATCATAATGCATTTTGTACGTTGAATTCCATAATTTTTGATCCGATAAACTTTTAGCGGCTTTCCATTGCTCTTCGGCAATTTCAACCATGGATTTAATCCTATTAACATCATATTCAAGAAGAAAGATGATATTTCCGTCTGCCGTGCATTTATCATAAGCTTCGGTCTGGGTAATTTCTTTAGGCACTGGCTTTCACCTCCACAGGAAGGCTTCCTTTGACGGTATACCCAGTAAGAATATTTTTTAATAAAGCAGGATTATACTTTTTAAGTTCTTGCTGATTTTCACAGCCAAAGAATTGTATTTCCCTCCCCAACTTCAGCCAATATTTTCCTAGTTCTAATTCATCAGCATTGCCATAAACAAAAAGGTCAATATCACTTTCTTTATACCAGTCTCCTCGGGCCATACTTCCGAAAATAATTACGGCTTTAGCGTGTTTTAACGACGACAGATGCTGCAAAAAGCCACTGGCATGGAATTTCTCCAAAGCAAATATTTTTTTAGCATTGATATAATCGGCAGAGTTATACTTTGCGATGTGATAAGGCATCCTGCCTCTAGGTTTAATGCGCCTGACCAGGCCTTCTTTCAATAATTTTTTTAACCAGGCATTTGTCTGGGCCCTGCTTAAGCCTGCTTCTTTCAAGAGCTGCTGAAAATGCCATTGTTTTGTAGGATAATCAAAGAATAGTTCCTTGATCGGTTTCTTTGTCTTCATTTTAGTATGGTTAAACCATACTATTTTTATAAAGGTTTCGCTGAAATTGTAATAAAGCTGTAGATTCTAGTTTAGCTCTGGAGATCGTAAAATAAAGAAATTGAATAAGAAGCTAAAGTGGTCTTTCCGTTATTCCGACAACCTCGACAAAAATATTTGAATCATGCTGTTTTATACCCATCCGTTTGAGCTACAGGTGTTCCCATGTTTCAATCCCCAGTTTCTATTTCAGCAGCTTCTTCAGCTCTTCGTTGCTGAGCTTGGTGAAGCGCTTGTCTTTTGCGTCAATGAAAGCTGCATCAACACGGTCAAAATTAAAATCAGCTTTGAGGAAATCTTTTAGCAGCCCTACTCCCAGCTTAAGTCCCTCTTCAACAGACAGATTAGCCCGATATTTTTTCTGGAGAAGCGGCTCCAGTTCAGCCTCGCCTTCCCCGATGACCGCAGCCCGATATTGGAAATACAAGCCATACGGTTCTGTTAAGAATAGCCTGACTTCCCCATCTTCCTCAACTCCGCCTACAAGCATAGAAACGCCAAATGGCCGTAATCCGGCAGATTGGGTGCATATCTGTTTCAGATCGCAGATATCTTTTACTATCGATAAGATATCTATTTTTGAATCATAGGTAACAGCATGCTGCTGGGCTTTAAGCTGCGATCGGTCTACCAGAACGCGCGCGTCGGAGATAATTCCTGCTGCCGTAGCGCCGATGTGATCATCAATGCGGAACATTTTCTCAATTGCTTCAGGAACTAGCAATTTTGAGGTGACTCTCTTGTCAACTACTAATACTACGCCGTCCCGGCAGGCAATTCCCAGAGCAGTAGAGCCCTGCTTGACTGTTTTTTTGGCATATTCTACCTGTAACAATCTTCCATCAGGAGAAAACATGGTTATGGAGCGGTCATACCCCATCTTATCAATCATTTGCTGCTTATTTGGATTCATTTCAATCACACCTCATAATCATAGATATTCACTTGCTTTTTTGATCGTGCCGGCAGTAATAACTGACTTGATAATTACCGGAGTATTTTTAATTGTTTTGCTTAAGGTCAATGCGGCTTTAACCTCGTCAACATACTTATGGTTTATTTTTATTATAAACTTATTGTTTTTATATTTCTCTTTGATCAGCAGGGGGGAGGTCTTTGCTATTCCTAATTGGCCTAAAAATAATAACAGAGCCCGATCCACTTCTTCCTTCACTTCCGAAAAAGTGAATTTTTGCTCTGACAGGATCTCAAAAATAACATATCTCTTTTTCTGTTTCAATGAGGGAAGGAGCTTCATGAAAAGGGTAATAAAGTCTGGATTTATAAAATTTTAGACGATTTGGCGGAAAGAAACGTCTGAATTCAGTCTTCGATGAACTCCTCATCACCCATAGAAGGCTCTTCATCCTCGTTTTCTTCATCTCCATCGTCTGACAAGCCCTGCCCGGCAAGTACGCCAGGATCGTTAGTGTATACGGTTTTATCAGCCTGTTTGTCCTGCTTGGCAGCCGGTTTAGCGGCAGGCTGGGCTTTTTCGGTCTTTCCTGTACTTCCAAGAACTTCAATCTTGCCAAATTTCCCCGCTGAAACCTGCTTTTCGCCCTTATATTCTGAGCACCAGCCGTTTTCAACATGGATTCGGTCGCCAACACTAACCTTATCAACATCCTCATTCCAGAGTGTCATTGTAACCTGGCCGGAAGCATCTTTCACTTTGGCATTGCAAACTTTGCCGCTTTTGCCGAACTTTTCGAACGTCCGCGGATCTTCCTTGTGCATCACTTCCACGACAAGGTCAACCTTGCCCTGGTTTGCTTGTAGATCTTTGATTTCCATAGGCTTATCAGCGTTCTCCTTGTTTTTAAATATTTTTCTGTTCGGGAGAATAGATTACAGTGGAAAACAGCATCCCTCTCTTGAATAGGAAATTATATAAATGGCAGAATATTTTTACTCTTTAAAAAAGTGGCAGAGATGGTGCATAAAAAGGTAGCTGTAGTACTATTAGTTAGTCTAACGGTCCTTGTTCTCGGCTTTTTGCTTCTTAATCTTACTGGCGTAGTTACGGTAGGAAGAGCCTGGAGTTCAGGGCAAGCTCCGCCGGCAGGGTATTATTGGGAGGAGGAGCCTTCTCTTTTAAGTTTACCCTGCTCAACGGGCTTGGTTCCAATAAAGTTAGTGGGTTCTCAAGAGACGTCAACAATAAATACCTGTTGTAATGTGGCTGATGGCGTTTGTGGAGACTATAAGGACTTAAAGTCAGGTTATAGCGCCTGTTACAAACAGAATTCGTATATACCCAAATTAGACCTAGAACCCACCATAGCTGATTATCCCTTGCTTTGCGATATGCACCAAGGTGAACTGAAATGGATTTCATGCAATCAAAATCAATTGCTGTCAGAAAACGGAAAATTTGTATGCCAGTCCAATCAATGGATTGCCTGCGATACTGATTTAGAAGGATATGTTCACGTCAACAATGACAACCTTTTATGCAATGGCCAAAAATGGCTGATCTGCACTTTTTCTAATAAAGATCCGTTCTGTAAGATTCTTGGTCTTCCTGAATGGAATTTTAATATCCAAGAGACAAAAGCATTTTCTACAATTGCTGGTCGCTTTGAAAAGAAAGGCAATACCGTCAACGTCAATGATGTTGTTGATGTAGCAGAAAACAAAATATTCTATAATACCCTTACTCCTCAAAAAACCGTCTTTTTCAAATACAAAGGAATTTTCTACAAAATTACGTTTGATGATGAATTCAAGCTTTCTGTCAGCACTATCGCTGGGACAGAAGTTGCTTCTACCACACTTCAAAGCGACGGCCAACCACATTTCAATCCAGTCCAACTTGATTTGGACTTTGACGGTGACGGCAGGGATGATGCTTACGTAAATATGATCGTTGGAACTCTCTACGGAAATAAGGAATTGCTGATTGTCGTCTCTCCGCGATTGGATTTTGATAATACGGTTTTCTCCACTGCGGTTACGTTATTGTCTTCAGGCAATACACAGGAATTTTCGTTTGCGGGAGATTACACCTTCAACCTCTTTGAAGACCAGGGGAATTATGTTCTGATCATCCAAAACAAAGAATATGTTGCCACGGAGAGCAGCCAAGCTACACATTACCTCGACGAATTAAATACGAAGAAAGTTTCCTACACTTCTCTTAAAGCCTTTGATAAATTTGTCATTCTTGATCTCACAACGGTAAAGGAATACACAAGCCTGTTCTTATCGCCGCAAAAAGAAGTTACCCTCACGACAGAATACGAAGCAGAATTTAACAACGAAATAATCCTTGACATACAGGATGAAGTCAACAGCGTGCCATTCGGCCTGGTCGGCATCTGCGAGAATGATCCTCCCGTACTGCATACCCTAACTGTCTGCGACAAAGATAAGGAGATATTTGATCTTACGCATGGGAATATGACCATAAAAGGAGATCTTCTTTTCCTTTATTACTCCCCGCAGCCGGGACAGACCAAGACCGGACACGTCTACAAGATTATTGACCTGGAACAGGAGCAGGAGCAGCTGGCAGTCATCTTTGCCAACAATCTAGTGCAAGGCAAAAGTGTAGCAGTAAAAGCTCATGATGAATATTATCTCCTCACCTACGAGAAAACTGCCTATCTTGATCTTACCAGACTAAAACTCAAGCGCCTTGGCAAGGACAAGGAAGCAGAATTTTTCGCTGACGGTGATCAGGAAGACATCGTCTTCAATCTTCCCCTTGGAAAACAGATCAACATCCAGTTATTTGCAGAACCAAACCTGCGCTATGTGCTGTCATCAGTAACGATAGAAAAAGACAACATTAACCTTATAGACGAGCTGGAAGCCAGATTCAGCACCTACGGGAAGATAACCATTACCACGCCCAATATCGGGCAGCTTTCCCTTAATGACGCAGAAGACATAAAATTGTTGAAAAATACGATGAAGATCAATTATGGAAGCCAGGAAGTGGAACTGATCATGGGCCAGCCTCATGTTGACGAAATTGACGGAACAGGAGCATTATTTTTATACGACCAGTTTTCTGTTGACGGCAAGAGCGGCATCGCCAATACCTATGCAAAATATGCCAGTGTTTACTTATACGCTGACCTGACCGGGAACTCCTTCGAGCACGGCTTCGACAGTGAGAACTTTATCCTTCCCCTAGTTAAGGGAAACAGCATCGCTTTCAGTTTGGAAGGGAAATACTATCTCCTTTCCTACGCCGAGCCCTGGACTGGACAGAGCGGAGAAGGGTTTGAAATTGAGAAAATGCAGCTGGTTTCCCTGGACGACCAAGCAGTCTTCCCGCTAAAAGCTGCAGGAGCAGGACTTGAATTTAACTTTGGGATAAACAAAATAGAAGTAACCATTGATACTGACAGCAAGATAATCACTTTTACTGGAAGAACAGCGGCAGAAGTCGGCAGAGTAGTGACTGAATTTACTTCAGAAGAGGATTTCTCAGCCGTTCTAATTCCAGGAACAGAGGACGCGGAAGTGGCGCTGAATGTCAATGGTGTTGAATACCAAATCTGCGATCAGGGAGATATCAAAGAACTAAAGAGCCGGGTGTATGTATGCCATGAAACTGAAGAAGAACAGCTGGCATTGAACGAAGGAAAAATTGCCGGCAATGTGCAGTACACTTATCTTGGAATCGTCAACGGCAAGAAAACAATACAATTCCAGCACCGGTTTGCAGTTAACGAAACCGGTTTGACACTTCCCTGGACAGGAACTGCCAATAATCTTGCGGAAGGAAAGAAGCCTCTTCTTGTGAAAGGTCCAGATATATTGGAATTAAGCGGTGGAAATGAACTGCAATTATTCAAATTAAGCGACAAAGTTGTCTCAAATCCTATAACCATGCAATCGCAGCAGGAAGCCTTTGAGAACGGAACCATCGTTGTCGGCAGCGAACAGGTCTTTTTCCAGAAAGCATTAGTAGACACAACTATCTTTTTAGGCATTAATCTGCTGGAACATCCCATCCTTACTGAAGAAGGAATCGATGTAAACACGCAAGGCCAATTTGTCACGGAAGTAGGAGGAGAAGTGTTCACCATCGCAGTTTCCAAGCTTGGAAGCAACTTGTTCGTAAGCATCACTAACAGCGACAATCAATTTGAATACATCGGCTTGCTGCCGGAAGGAGCGATGAAAACAGTACTTCTTTCCGACGGCAGTGTAGTTAAGGTAGAAGTACTGGACGTTGAGGCGCAGTCAGCACTATTGTCAACATAAAATAACAACAACAGGAACATAACACACATGAAACAAAGCAGGAAAGAATCGGCCCAGAACAAAGCTAAGAAAGCTGTGAGAAAAGAATTGTGGCTAAATGCAGCAGTGGTAGCTGCCGTGCTGGCGATCTTCCTGGCGTTCGGCTTGTTTCTGAATCTCGGAACGGTAGGAAAAGCGATAACCAAGCCCTCTCCCCCTGTTGACTTGAGCCTGCAAAGCTCTGAAAGTCTGGATCTGTCAGCGTATAATAAGATGGAGGTAGACCTGGCCTTTTCTGGAGAGGAAGACCTTTCAAAAGTGCTGTTGGATGCCATCCTGCAGGATGGGCTGGTATATTACAAATTAGTGCAGCAAGACCCTGATACAGAAGAAGATATTGTTGTTGCCTATGGAATTTTAAGCCAAAGCCTAGCGAATTCAGGAGCTATTTACCTGAATGATGATAACGTAGGAGATGTGGAGTTGCGTTTGACAGGAAGTATCCTTACCATGCATAATCTTAATTTCGTCCAACCGGATGTTGCTGATGTAGAGATCTACGATGCCAATTTCAATAAGCTGATTGATGATGTCATCATTGTTGATAAGGATGAGGAGATTGAATTATACATCAATGTTTCCAGCACCGCGCTTCCAGAAGTAAATGTATCGATAGATGGACAGCCAGCGGATGTCGAAGAAGCTGATTCCGGAAATGATTTTGTCCTTCTGAAACTTACATTTACAGGGACCGAAGACAAACCATCCCAATTACGGGTAACGGCAGATGTTGGCGGCCAGGAAACGACGAAGACGTTTATATTGGCAGTCAGCGGATATGTGTATGAATTACAGCAGCAAGGATATAGCGTGCGCTTGCGAAAAGTAGGCAGCATGTATCAAGCAATATATGTACTGCAGAAAACGCAGAAATTGCAGCCTGTGGCTCTGCTTTGCGGCGAGTTGGACTTCGCAGCAAATAGTGAACAAAGACAGAGCATCAAGAAAATTTTATCATACGACGCGGATGTGGAACAATGGAAGGAAAACGTGCCTTCTGAATTTGAGACCTTAGTGACTGGAAGAGGATATTTAGTTGAGCTGAATAGTGATACGCTGACATTTACAATACCCTGTGCCGGCAAACCATTGCCGGAACTGCCACTACTGGATATTGGCTGGAATTTGGTTGGCATTAACGGCTATAAACCGACCAGAGTCCAGGATATACAGGTTCCGACAGGGGAAATTACCGGGATTTATGTCTATGAGAATAATCAGGCCTTGCAGTTAACGGAACTTCAGCCAGGGATGGTATACTGGCTGAAGGTGGAATAAAAAAAGTATAATGAGAAAAATGATGAAAAAAATACTGGCGGTCTTGTTTTTAGCAAGTTTACTAGGCATTGTAGGACTTTCCGCGTTTGCAACAGCAGATGACCAGCCTGCCCTTCTGAACCACCAGTTTTATGGCGAAGTCTTCTGGGCCCAGAATTCCGTAGCTCCTGCGGTCATTACCGCAACAGTAGAAGGCGCGAGTTTCTCATCTGAAATACGGAGTTCTCCCTGCCTGGAAGACCCCTGCAAGGGCAGGTATGGGTTTGATGCTGATAATACCTTACGGGTGCAGGGAACGGAAGGAGAGATCATCAGCTTTCTCATTGATGGAATTGTTGCTGGAGAACACATCTATAAGAATGATGATGTGACGCAGTTAGACTTTGACCTCAGAGCTGAAGTCAAGAAAATTGAACCTGCTACGACCACGCAAACAGCTCCAACAGTTAATATTTCTGAAACCAATGAAACTGCAGAAGAACTGCCAGTACAGGAACCAGTAGAAGAGATTCCAAAACCAGCGGAAGTGAAAGAAGTTCCTCCAGTAAAAATTCCTGATTTCAGGATACCTGCTACGCCAGAAGTAAGGAAGGCTGAACCGGAAAAAGGTTTTAGGTTCAATCTTTATCTTATTAGCGGGATTGTACTTATTGTCGCAGCAATAGGAATAATCGCCTATGTGGTGTGGAAGAAAAAACAGGAAGCGGAAGTTGAAGAGATTTGATTTGCTGTTGTCTTGATTTTACCCATGGTTAGTGCCCCGTTCAAGCCGGTCCCGCAGCTGCACGATATTGGCATAATACTTTTTCTGCACTGTTGCCGGCAGTTTCTGATACTGCTTGTAGAGCGTAAGGTAATTCATCTTCTGATCATCAATGTCGCCGTCGTGAGCTTTATCTAACATCTGCTTGACCGCGTTCTCAGCCTTGAGATGGTCTTCAATCTCTTCCCTAATCCTAGTTATCCTGGAATAAAAATTCTGTTTATGCTTGTCAGATAATTTTAAGTACAAGTTATATACGTCAAGATAATTACTTTTCAACTGTTCTGACGTTCCATCTACCAACATGGGAAGAAGTCTGCTCAGCTTGCGTTTCAGCCTGTTGTAAGGGCGGGCAAACTGCCAGTATACCAATATGCCTAATACCAGAGCGACGAGAACGCCCAAGAACACCACCAAAACCCATAACGGCAGTTCTCCACTACCAATCACTTCGCTGATCACAGCCGCGGATGGAGTTGGTAAGCCAAAGGCAGAATCTGACAGGGAATGTAACAACAATACAGCACCAATACTTGTAAATATAACTATGAATAAGACTATTCGTAAAACAGACCCTCTTTTTTCTTTTATCATCTTTTGAACCACATAATATATGCCTATGATGTCATGAAAGTGCGGGAAAGCGTCTCACCTCGCCTTTTAAGGCGAGGTGAGACGCTTTCTAAACTCCGCACTTTGTGACATAAAAGGGCTGATACTCCGCACTAAAGTGCGGAGCTATCGTCCTTTTAATGTGTACAAGGCAGTCAATTTCTCTTTCAAGGCCTTGATCTTCACCCGTTCCTGTGCAGTGCTGTCCCGATCTCGGATGGTGACAGAGCCGTCATCAAGACTCTCAAAGTCGATGGTGATGCAGTAAGGAACGCCCAATTCATCAGCTCGAGCGTATCGTCTTCCGATGCTGCCTGAGTCATCATAATAGCAATGATGCGCTTCTTTAAGCAGCTGATACACTTCTTTAGCTTTCTCTGCAACCTGTTCCTTATTTTTCACCAATGGAAAGACTGCGCAGTAGAAGGGAGCTAGTTTCTTATCTAATTTAAGGACAATATTGCCTCTTTTTGTGTCATCATCATAGGCATCAAAGAGCAGCGCTAGGAAAACCCTCTCCAAGCCAAAAGTAGGTTCAATAACAGCAGGAAGGATGCTCTGTTTATGCGTTTCGTCAAAGAGCTCCATCTTAGTTTTACTAAACGAGGCATGTTGTTTCAGATCGAACTGTCCTCGATTGGCATTGCCGGCGATCTCTTTACTGCCAAACGGAAATTCATAATCGATATCAAAGGTTGCGGAGGAGTAATGTGAAAGCTCCGTCGTAACATGCTCCCTAACCTTTAGTTTTGCCGGATTCAACCCTAACTGCAATAGCCAGAGATATTGCTCAGCCAGGAAATAGGCATGCCACTCAGTCAGCAGCTTGCGTTTCAGCATCTCGGCAATTTTTGTTTTCGCCGGTTTGCTTTTTGCAGCTGTTTTCTTGCTTTTCTCCTGCATTGCTGCATCAAGAAGGTTCAGTTCAAGATCTAAGTGTTTTTTTGTAAGCAAGGAGCATTTTTTTTCATCCGGATGGAGGAAATATTCAATCTCGCCGATATGAAACTCTCTGGAACGGAACAAGAAATCCCGTGGCGAGATCTCATTCCTGAAACATCTGCCGATCTGGGCAATGCCAAAGGGCAGCTGCAATCTGGATGTCTCTGCCACCAGCCGGAAATTCATGAACATGGCTTGTGCAGTTTCTCCTCGTAAATAAGCGACATTATGTGTGTCAGAACTGGCACCAACCTTAGTTTCGAAAAGAAGATTGAAATTATGCGCTTCCTTGAATTCTGAGCCGCACTGCGGACAGGTAAGCTTATTTTTTTTGATAACGGCGTTGATTTCATCAGCAATCATCCCGTCTGCAGGTTTGCCCAGCTTTTCTTCAATAAAATGGTCGGCTCGCACCTTATTTTTGCATTTGCTGCAGACCAGCATTAAGTCACCAAAGCATTCCAAGTGCCCTGATGCTTCCCAAGCTTTTGGATGGGAAATGATGCTGGCATCTAATCCTACTATATCGTCTCTGGAACGGACAAAATAGTGCCACCAGGAAGATTTAAGGGCATTCATGAGCTCCACTCCGACAGGGCCGAGATCCCAGAAGCCGGCAATTCCGCCATAGATTTCCGAAGACGGATAGACCAGACCCTTCTTTTTACAGAAAGTGCTTAAATCCTTGATTGTAAGAGTCATTACGCTGAAAGAGGCAGTTATGTTTATTAAGTTTTTTGTGCGTAGTCTGGTTTAAAGGAATAAATCACCGAACCAGAAGAACAGAAACCCAAAAGCGAAAAAGATTATCAAGACAATCTGCCACCAAGTAAATGGCTTTATCGGTAGATTTGATTCCACTTTTCTCCAGTAGTTATTTAATAATCTTTGTGCAGGTATTAAAACCAAAACACTCAATAGGGGAAGTATTGTAGCTAGTAGTAATAACACATAACTCAGAACTGACATTTGGTCTCCCAAGAATTGTGGAATATTATCTAAAAGTCCCATAAATTCTAATAATATCCACAAGATTGTTAAGACTACTGGAGAATGCCACTTATTTAGATCTTTTTTCTTTGTAAGACCAAATATTCTTTTCAAGATGCTATATATAAAAATTACTGAAAAAATAGCTCTCCAAAATGGAGAGATTTCCAATTTTTCCTTCTCCTTGAAAAAGCGCCAGTTTTTGTAAAACCAGTACACTTGATAAAGATTAAACGTTATGACACTTAAAAATACTAATCTCCATATTGGAACTTTGTTTGAGTACTTTTGCGCGCTTTCAGGCATACCTATAAGCAAGTAATTATTTTATATAAATATTACTAATTACCAATTTATTTTACAAACAAAATTACTTTCCCAACCACTCTGTCTCTTCATCACTTAACTCTAATTCTGCTGCTATTTCAGTTCCTCCCTTATTCCTGAATATTGCCTGCAGATAGGGGATTTGTTTCATAGCAGAGTTAGTAGAAGTATGTGTTCTTTGCGCTAATTTTACGGCGATCTCTTTCTTCTTGGCATTCTTCATCTTGGCCTGCCACATCCGTAAAAAACGCATCGTTTGCCTGTACGGGATAAAATCTGGATTTTTCTCGTCTTTTGCTGAGGAAATTCCAGCTGTTAACAAATTGTTTACATAAGCTAAGAACCGCCAGTGCTGCCGTTTCATGATCCGGCCGTTAAAAATATCTGCCCGCGAAAGGATTTCGTAGCCCTTAGCCAGCGAGGATGGGGAAAGATACTCTTTCGGCATGTTCTCATCAATCCAGAAGAACACATCCTTTATATCTACATCAATGTCATCTAAGGCAGGCAGGGCATTCTCAACTGTAGAGGATTTGAAAATGATGCGCAGGGCATTAAGGATGGTTTCCGTTCGTTTCCGATCAGACAACTTGGTTACCTCTTCAAACGTAATCTTTTTGGAAGCAGAACAGGTCTGCAGATCGAGTAAGGCTGCCCGAAGATCACCGCCAGACTGCCGGGCGAGGGAATTGACTGCTTTCTCTTCAATAGTAAGGTCTTCTTGTTCACAGACCCATTTTAAGGCATGGGCGATGGTCTTGTACTGCAAAGCATGATATTCGATCAGCTGCGATGCTTTGAGCAGCGGCTTTAGTTTGCTGTCCTCAATATCATTGGCAGTCAGGATTACAGGAAAGGATGATTTCTCAATTGCCTTGATCAGAGAAGGAATACAACCCCGATCCTTGATGCCAGAGATGTTATCAACTTCATCGATCAAGATCAGTTTAGGCCGGAAGAATAAGGACTGCTGTCCTAAAGCCGAATCCAGAAAAATAGTTATGTTTTCAGCGTTCCGCAGATCGGACGAATTGAGCTCCAGAAGATCATAATCCAATTCTTTTGCCAATGCATAGACGGAAGAAGTCTTCCCGGTTCCGATCGGCCCGTGCAATAACGCGGCTTTCTGTTTTTTGCTTTTGTAATTCAGGATGAAATCCCGCAGTTCTGAGACTGCTTTCTGCTGGCCAAATACTTGATCTGAATTCTCAGGAGCGTATGTTACGGTGAAAAGGGTCATGGTTTAAATTAACAAGATACCATTTTAAAGACTTTTGGTGGAAAGTTACATAAACATACGATCATTGTCCTACACGCACAAAATATATTTAAACAGCAGGTTCATTAGCTAAGAATGGACAAAAATGAGGTTAGGGCTGACGTTTACTGATGTTCTTCTTGTGCCTAAAAAGACCCCTCTCCAATCCCGCGCCGAAGCTGATGTCCAAACGAGATTTACACGCAACTTGTTTCTCAACATCCCTTTAGCCAGCGCCAACATGGCCACTGTCACGGAACATAAAATGGCTATCGCCATGGCCCGGGAAGGCGGCTTGGGGGTCATCCACCAGTTTGGCAGCATTGAAGAGCAGGTGGAAGAGATAAGGAAAGTCAAACGAAGCACCTGTCATGTGATTGAGAACCCTCTTTCCGTTCCACCGACAATTACGGTAGGAGAAGCAGTAACTCTTATGAAAAAGCAGGGTGTCACTAGTTTGCTGGTAAAAGAGGGGGAAGAACTTGTAGGAATTTTCACTTCTCGCGATTACTTGTTTGAAGAGCATTTTGAAAAAAAAATTACTGAAGTTATGACCCCGCGAGAACGATTAATAACCGCTCATTATGGGATCGAATTACAGAAAGCAAAAGAAATTCTTCACCAGCATCGCATTGAGAAACTGCCGTTGCTGGAAAATGGAAAAGTACGCGGGCTTATTACCACCAATGATTTATGTAAATTGCAGCAGTGGCCAACTGCTGCCAGGGATGCTAAAGGGCGTCTGCTGGTGGGTGCTGCTGTGGGCGTGAAAGATACCATTGAACGCTCCAAAGCGCTGATTGAAGCCGGTGCTGATGTTATTATCTTAGATATCGCCCACTGCCATTCTGAATTAGCCATGCAGCGGATCAAAGAATTCAAACAACATTTCCCTACTGTAGACTTGATGGCTGGAAATATTGCCACCGCTGCTGCTGCGAGAGATCTCATCCAAGCCGGCGCTGACGGCTTGAAAGTTGGCATCGGACCATCACCTGTATGCACGACCAGGATCATCTCCGGAGCGGGAGTGCCGCAGCTGACAGCGATCATGGACGTGGTCTCAGTCGCAAAATGGTATGCTGTTCCGGTCAGCGCAGACGGCGGTCTGCAGTATCCTGGCGATGTAGCCAAGGCCATTGCTGCCGGTGCCAGCACCATCTATTCAGGAAGTTTGTTTGCCGGAACGGATGAAGCGCCGGGAATGATCATCAGCAAAGACGGGAAGCGGTATAAGAGATACATGGGCAGCGCTTCCTATGACAGCAGCCACGAGCGGAAAGAGAATACGGAAGGAAAGAAAGTGAAAGAAAAGCTGGATGTTTATGTTGAAGGCGTGGCAATTTTAGTTGATTACAAAGGCCCGGTTAGGGAAGTCATCAAAGGATTAGTCAAAGGGTTACAGAGCGGAATGAGTTATTGCGGAGCTGTGGATATTAAAGGGATGCAGGAAAACGCTGAGTTTATCCAGATCACCAGCGCCGGCTGGGAAGAGAGCAAGAGCCGGGGACAGAAGTTGAGCGAGTAGGAAGATTATTAAACTTTAGTTCATCTGTGGAGAAGCAAAGGAGGTGGGGATTATTTCAGAAAAAGAAAAAGCCTTGATTGATGTGAAACAAGGGATTGCATTTCTACAGAAAGCATGGAAAATATACAATACAAGAGGACGTACTGCTCCTGGTGAAGGGTACCGTGAGATCAAGATAAACATTACTAGTGCCATAACCTGGCTGAATGAAGCTAAAATCAGGATTAGTGTACTTAGGCATAGGATCAGTCCAACCTTAGATATTGTAAAGCGTTTCAATATTACGAGGGGGGAGAGGAAAGTCAGTAGTATAGATTTAGAATCATATGAAGCGGCCGAGGAATTAGCTCTCGCTGAGAGGGATCTAACGGCAGTTATAACATGGCTAAAAGAGTGGCTACAAAAAGGAAGCCAGTGGAACAGATTGGGTGAGTTGGAAAAGTTCAGAAATAAGATTGTAGTTTTAGAAATTAAAGTCAAGAAAAGACTTGAAAGTGTAAGTTGAGGGAAAGAGATAAGATTTACTACTTCTTCATTTCTTTGTTGACATCCAATGACCTTTTCTAAGATTAATTAGTGCTGTAAATCTCCTCTTGTACAGTGGATGTGTTCCTGGGAGGTTCCGTACAAGCACCGTGTTCTATTACCCTGTATGAAATCATCTCGTCTCTAAAACGTTGAGTTATGTCCGGGATATGTAGCTCTCCGAGGGGAAACAAAACCAGGTGCCCTTCTACGAAATTAAGTCTTGCCGCATAATCTTGGATGTTCGGGACCATATCTGCATTGCGATATTTAATCTGCTGATCCCTAACTACAAGAAAAGCATCTTCCCGGACTTTAATTAGTTGGTTTTTAAACTCATTAAAGAATTTTAACTGTTCTTCAGAAAAATTTGAATCCGGCTGGAGTATTCTAGCCGAATAGATTGCATCTTTTGCTTTATCGAGTTCTTCATCAGCTCTATCAAATGCTTTCTGACTTTCTACGCCGATAGTATATATCCAAGGATACACAGACTCGTCCAAAACTGAGGCGAACATTGGTTTTATTTGATTCCAATCTCTTACGGGACCGTCATTGATATTAGGCAAATACCGCGATGGAAAATCATGATTATGTACCCATGCTCTTGCTTGTTTTTGCCGTTGTTCAAAAGGCAATTCTATCAAGTCCTGATAGTATCCAATCTGCAGATTGCGATCAAAATATCGCATAGTCCTGAATGCTTGATTATCATGTTCAGTAGGGCCTACTCTTCCTTCACGAGCAACGAACTTAACCTCTCCTGCAAGAACAAATTTTTCTAAAGCTAAGTAGATATTTGCCTGACACCCATATAAAGCGTGATCTTCAGGAAAGAGAACCACCGTGAAATCGCTTTTCCCTTGAAAATGGTCCGTCTCTTTGCCTTCTTCAATCGCGTAATCGACGTCTCTGTCCCAAGGATTACCTTTCATGGGCGGGAGAGAAGTAGCACAGCCATTCACTGCAAGAGCCAGAAGTGCTGCAACGATGCCTTTTGCCATAACAAGATAAATAATCTCATAAGGTTTATAATTATTTCTTTTGTTGAGAATCCTCATTACTTTTTTAAAGAAATCAGCATTCATATATTAAAATGGAACTTCCCAAAACGTACGATCCAAAAGAAGCAGAACCGCGCTGGCAGAGGTATTGGGAGAAAAACAATATTTACAAGGCTGATGTGAACACCAAGAAAAAAGTGTATTCCATCGATACTCCTCCACCCACAGTTTCCGGCAGGATGCATATCGGACATGCCTTTAGTTATACCCAACAGGATTTCGTAGCCAGATACAAGCGCATGCGAGGATACGAAGTCTATTATCCCTTTGGTACTGATGATAACGGTTTAGCTACCGAAAAGCTGGTACAAAAAGAAAAAAAAGTAAATCTACGCAATTTACCAAGACCTGAGGCAATTAAATTATGTCTGGATTTTTTGAAAGAAGAACGACCCAAATTTATTCAAGATTGGAAAAATATAGGGATGAGCTGTGATTTTGATTTATGTTATTCTACTATTGATGATTACTCACGAAAGATCGCCCAAAAAAGTTTTTTAGACCTGGCCAAGAAAGGTTTAGTGTACCGAAAAGAAGGACCAATATTATGGGATAGAGTTTTCCAGACTGCCATAGCCCAGGCAGAACTGGAAGATAAGAAATTGAAATCAACCCTTAATTATATCAAAGCTCAATTGTTTGGAGTAGATAAAACGTATTTAGTTTATGCCACTACTCGGCCAGAATTGTTATTTGCCTGCGTAGGAATAAGCATTGAAGAAGCAGGGAAGTATGTTAAGCTTAAGGTAGGAGATGAATTTTGGATTACCGGTGCAGCAACCTATGAAGAGAAATTTAAAGAAGTCAACTATAAGGTGGTTGAAAAGATTTCTGGAAAAGAATTACTGGGTAAAAAAGTAAGAATTCCTATCTCTCAAAATGTTGTTCCTATCAGCGATGATCTTTCGGTGAAGGCAGAGTATGGAACCGGGATTGTCTACTACTGCACTTATGGCGGTTTAGATTGCGTGGAATGGATGGCTAGGCATTCTGAAGCAAAACCCATTAATATTCTTAACAAAGATGGAACTTTGAACGAGAAAAACCAAAAATATGCAGGTAAACTAACCGCAGATGCTCGCAAGGAAGTTATCGCAGATCTGGAAGCACAAGGCCAATTAATCAAAAAAGAAGAAATCGAACATGTTGTTAATGTAGGTGAGCGTTCCGGAGTTGAAGTAGAGTATATTATTTCTAAACAATGGTATGTGCAATACCTGGATAGAAAAGAACAGTTCTTGGAAGCCTCAAGAGAGTTAGCCTGGCATCCCGAGCATATGAAACACCGCCTGGATAATTGGATTAAAGGTTTAAATTGGGATTGGGGATTTTCACGGCAACGCAATTTCGGTACTCCTATTCCGGTATGGTATGATCGTGAAGGTAAAGTGTATTATGCTGATGAAAAACAACTTCCGGTTGATCCAGTAAAAGACCGACCGCTAAGTGCACCCAAAGGCGTCGAGCTCATTCCCGAAACCGATGTATTTGACACCTGGTTTACTTCGGCCAGTTCACCTTTCTTAGCAACTAACTTAGTAGAAGGAAAACCTATTCATTCTCAACTATTTCCTATGAGTTTGAGACCACAAGCACATGACATCATTAATTTTTGGTTGTTTTACAGCATGGCCAAAACTCAGTTGCTGCAGGGAGTTACTCCTTGGAGCACTGTTGCTATTTCCGGCTGGGTTCTTGATCCCAAAGGAGAAAAAATGTCTAAATCCAAAGGAAATGTAGTTGCTCCTCAAGAAGTTATTCAAAAATATTCTGCTGATGCCATCCGATTTTGGGCCGCCACTTCCAAATTAGGAGATGATTTGCCGTATCAGGAAAAAGACGTCTTGACCGGACAGAAATTTGTCACCAAATTATGGAACGCCTCTAAATTTTCCATGCTGCATTTACAGGATCATGAACCTACAGAAAGAGAAAGCAAAAGCGCTGTGACGGAAGCTTTTGATAGATGGTTATTGAGCAAACTGCATAAAGTCATAAAAGAAAGCACTGAGTCTTTTGATAATTATGAATACGCAAAAACAAGGGCGGAGGTGGAGCAGTTCTTCTGGCACACCTTCTGCGATAACTATCTGGAGATTGTGAAGGACCGCCTCTACAACCCGCAAACACGTGGAACGGAAGAGCGGAAAAGCGCGCAGCAGGCCTTGTCTGATTCATTATTGAGTATCCTTAAGATGATGGCGCCGATCATGCCCCATATCGCGGAAGAGATTTATCAGTTGCATTTTGCAGAAAAAGAAGGAAAGAAAAGTATCCATCTTTCCTCCTGGCCGGAATATGATCCAACCTTGGTTGACGAGAAAGCTGAGTTGGCTGGAGATGTGGGGATTGATATCATCAATACAGTCCGCAAATACAAGTCCGAGCAGCAGCTTTCCATGAAAGAAGGATTTACCAGATTGATCCTAGGCAATGAGGATTTGGAATTCCATGAGATGATCAAAAACATGGAAGCGGATCTGAAAGCGGTCCTGAATGTTAAGGAAATTGTGTTTGCGGGAGAAACATCATTAGAGAGTGAGAAGTTTGGGGTTAAGATGGGATTGGTGAAGTGAATGGATATTCTTTTTACGAGCCATGCAGAATACAGGGTTAAGAAAAGAAAACTTACTAAACAGGAAGTTTTGGATGCAATTAAGTCTCCAGACAAGATAATAAAGAAGCATGGAAAATATTATTATCAGAAAAAGCTGGATAGAGGTACAGTTGAGATTGTCACAGAAAGAACAGAAAAGAATATAAACATTATTACTATATATTGGTTGTAAGATGGAAATAAGCTACGATAAACAAGCGGATGCGATGTATATTGAATTTCGTAAAGGCAAATTTGCAAAAAATAAAAAGATAGATGACTTTACAGTTATTGATTTAGACAGTGATGGAAATATCCTAGGGATTGAATTATTGGATGTAAGTAAAAGGATACCGGCAGAATCTCTTTCTGAAGTACATGTGAAGAATCTTTTAGCGACAGCGGCAAGTTAACGTTCCCGCAAAGAGCTTCTTTTAGCGGAAAGACCTAATTAGAGAGCGAGAAGTTCGGAGTTAAGATGGGGTTGGTGAAGTGAGTTTCTGAGCGGTGGAAAAACTGAGTTTAACAATGTTTATTTGTTTTTGTCCTATTTAGATTTTGTTGTCTTTTTTCAATAGTAATATATTTAAATAAATGGTGTTTTAGAGCGTTAGATCGAGTAACCTACATTAGGAGGATAAAAATGAGAGAAGATCATGGAAAACGATTTGAAGTACGAAAGGACGGGGAATCATTAGTTGCAAGGCTTCATTATGGCGATGGAACTCTACCTTACCCAACAATTGGTGTGGTGTACACCGCAGTTAATGGGGATATACAGACTGCCACATTTCTACAGGGAGTGATGGTTGGCTCACATGTGATTCGTAGTTCAAGAAAGAAAATGGAGGAGGGAGCTAAACTAGAAGGAACTCAGGACGCATACAATAGGCTTGGTCCAGAATTAAAGGAACAAATTCCTTCTGATTGGCATTACGTTTTAGGAGACTATCTTTCACCTCTTCCTTAGATTAATTTTTTTAGCCTCCTCTATCTCAGTCATTAACTTTTCCTAGCTTTGGACTTTTTTCCCAAGAGAAGCTTATGTATTATTTGAAAATATTTACTAAAGAGCCTTGAACCTCTTTGATTTTATTTTCTTTTAATGTTCCTATTTTTGAAGAAATAATTGAAATGTCAGCAGTGAAAAGTTTGTTTGGTCTTATAAGGCTTGAAACGGTCAATTTTCCGGTTTGGAAATCCTTTGTTTCAAGACGAACCGCATATTCATCACTGCGGGAAGCTGCACTTGTTATTTGCGCAAGGATAAGATCGTTGCCACTGAGATTTGCTACGACAACAGCTGGTCGTCTCCGGGATGAGCTGAGATCAGAGAAAGGAAAAAGAAGAACTACAACATCTCCCTTCGAAAAATGTTTCATTTTTTGTGGGTGCCAGAAATCTTTTTCTCAATACTTACAAGTCTTTCCATGCTTCATCCTCTTCTTTTGTTAACCAGTCTTTTGCTAAGGATTTTTCACTGGCTAAAGCTGGAAACATCTTCTCATTGAATTGTTTTAATGGCCGTAGTTCTATCTTATTGTCAAATGCGAGCATTATCACTTTGGTTCCTTCTTTGAATCCTTCAAGTTTTCTAATATCCTTGGGGATAACGATTTGACCTTTTTCAGTCACAGTTGCAGTTCTCATTTCTAATAAAGGCATTTTTGATCACCCACTTATTTCTTACAAGTAAGATAAGTAAGAATTATTTAAATCTTCCTGTTTGGTTGCGAAGCAAGATTATTGATCCTGCACAACTCCATTCCCGCTGTGCCTAAACAAGAAGATTTCTTCTGAGCCGGTATGTAAGACGCCGGTTTGCACCCCACCCCGGTCAGCACAATACCTGGCAGGTAAAAATACTTGAGTGATGAGCTCTTCACCAACTCTGACTGGTACTATCCTAGGGGTAACTTTTAGCTCTTGAGGAGCGTTATAAACGTAGACAGTTTCGACATCTTTGTCAACCTCTCTGACAATTCTCATTTCTTTACTAAATTGGTTAGGATCTTGGAGATACTCGGCAATGGTCTGCAAAATCCTCATTTCTTTTTCTGTATAATCGCTTCTCTCCCTTCTAAAATAAATAGGGGCATTAACGTGGAAGTTCTGCCGGTTGATGGGTAAGAATAAGTGAGCATTCAGTTCGGCAAGATCATCTATGGAGGAAGCTACGGTGAGAGCATATTCTCCAAATCGATAGCCTTCAAATTCGATTAATGGATAGGTAGGAAGCCGTTCCGAAGGACCAGTCCCAAATTCGACAGTCTTAGGAATAAGGCCCAGCTCTTGTGCTTTCATGTGAGCAGCAAAACTAGTCACGCCCAATTCTTGCCAAAGCAGTTGCTGATTTTCCCGCATAAAGCTGTCAGGATCATCCTGCCTTTCAAGCATTTCCGTCAATTTATTTTCTAATGATCTGTTCCAGCGTATCTGGACTACATTATAGGATGGATCTCTTGAAACTGGAACTTGCTTTTTTGGAACGCTTGACAAAGCTAGAGGGCTTTCCATTCCCAAAATCTGTTTAACTGCATCAGGGATGAATTCAAAATCTTCTGATGATAGTTCGCTTCTCCTCTTTCCTACTTTAATTTGGTATTGTTCCAAGTACAGTTCGGCGTTCTCTTCGCGTTTATCATTTTGCGGTCTAAAGAATACTTCTTCTAAATAAGTTGATTCGCTCCAAACACCAAGATTTTGTTTATAATCTAAAGATCTCAATCTTTTTTCGAATAAAACAGCGCATTTGGTTCCGTCCAAAACTCCATAATCCTCTCCGATTGATTTAGAGAGAAAAACACGTATGTCTTCAATGCTATCTCCTAGCACTCTGCAAAATGCGTGACCAAGCCTGTCTCCGATCATGCCGCCTACACCAGTTATCTCTTCGGGGATGGCCACTTCTTGCTGCCAGAGATTTTCCCAGCAATGTCGTAATAACCTTACTGCATTTTCTTCTCGGTTTTCACGATAAAAAAAAGCCTCATAGAGTGTGGGTCTTGAACTTTTGTGTGTTCTTTCCAAAAACACCTTTATCTTGGTCTCATCAAATAAGCCGTAATCATCAAAACAAAGTTTAAGAAGCTCTTGCGGGCTGCCAACGTTGGCCCCGAGGATTTTGTAGGGAGCAACAGCGCCAACATCAAAAACATCTTCTTGGTTGATGAGTTCTGGAATGGTTTTGCCCCGCTGTTTCCAAACATGCTCAAAAGCATATCTCATGACCCGCACCATGTTCTCTCTGACTCTTGATAGTTCTTCCTTGCTCTCGTCAAGCGGCCTGAAGAACGCATGCCCTACAGTTCTAGAATACTTTTTCTTTTCTAAATAAGTATGCATCTTTTCATCATCAAATATACCAAAATTATCTATATTTCTAGCTAATATTTCTTGACGATCTTGCTCTGCTGCTTTAAAGAAAGCCTGAGTTAGAACATCCCTGATATCATCATAAGCAACTTCTTCAGGCATTTCTTTTTCTTTGCTCCACCTTAATTTCCATGCGTATTGTAAAGCTTTCCCGATATTATCATCTTTATGCTCCCCAGCATAAAAAGCATAACCAGCCCTGGTTTTGGCATTGGTATCCAGGTCCATAAAAACTGAAAGTTTATGGTCATCAAATCTCCCATAATCGTCAATGCAAAGCCGTAATAAATCGTGGCGTTTATCCTTGGCAACGCCCAAAGCAACATAGGGGTCCCTGCCTATGGCACTACTTATCATAAGACTACCTACTGCTTCAGGAATGGGAACCTCTTCGTTCCATCTCCTTTCCCAAGCGTACTTGACTATCTTTTTAGCATTTTCTTCTTTAAGATCTCCTTCAAAAAAAGCATTGGACATAGTTTCTCGCATTCCGCTTTCATTATGTTCCATAAAAAATTCCATTTTTCTCTCATCAAATACGCCATAATCAGGTAAACAGATCCGAAGAATATCGTACCCATTATCACAACCTAATATAGAAAGGGAAGACTTTCCCACCAGCTCCTCAATTTGTCTGAGTTTTAGCTGTTCTGGTATTTCAACCGCTGAACTCCATCTAATGTCCCAGCAATATCTGACAAAGTCTCTTATCCCTTCTGCACCTACAGCATGCGCTAGTTTTCTCCGGCGTTGATTAGTCGCTGCGCTAAAGGTTTCAAAAAACGCGCTTTTGTCCGTGTGCAGTAAGGCTACAGTTTCTTCTAAGCTCATCTTAAGAGAGAAAAATGCCCGGTTATTTATAAAAATTACCACTAAAGAGAAACAAATAATCTGAACGAGATTGATAGGAATGGTGAGATCAACGAGCTCATTTCAGCCTATTTTATCGAAATATTTATAATAAGAATAAGCTCAATGTTATGCAAGAGCGTGGTAAACGACGTTCTAACAAGATACTGAGGTGTTTGGCAATGGTTGAAGGATATTGTGTTAAATGTAAAGCAAAAAGAGAGATGAAGGATGGAAAAGAAGTTGCCATGAAGGGCAAGGGCGGCGTGCAGCGAAGAGCGATGAAAGGAAAATGCCCTAAGTGTGGAACAACGATGTTCAGGATTCTAGGAGCTAAGAAGAAGTAAGTATTCTTTTTTATTTCTCTTTATTCTTGTCGCTTTTATGAAACCCCCCTATTCTTTTCTAAAGTTTTTTAATGACTGGAAGTATCCCTGCCTACGTGAAACCAGTAATTCGAGCAGTAGGATTCGATTTTGACGGCACCTTAATCATGTCTGAAGAGCAGAAGGCAGAGCAGATGGCTATCGTTTTCCGGGAAAAATTTAAGATTGAAAAAGGAGTAAAAGCAGAGTACCAAAAATTAGCTGGAAAAGCTTTGTCGCGGGAAGAAAAAGTTAAGGCTTTGTTCATGAAATTTCTACAGCGAAGGCCCACCCAAAAAGAGACCAAAATAATCAAGGATCATTTTGGAAAGCACTACGAACAGAGTTTGCGAACCTGTCCTTTATTCCAATGCACCAATATCATCAAGGAATTGAAGAAACAGGTCAAGTTTATCTTTTTACTTTCATTAGAGGATAAGAAAGAAGTTAAAAAAATTGCCAGCCATTGTGGAGTAGGGCAATATTTCGATGAGATTTTAGGAGGGCCAAAGCCGAAAGTTGAAAATCTGAAGCATGTCCTGAAAAAACACAAGCTCAAACCAGGGGAAGTCCTGTATATAGGGGATGCGCATTCTGACGTGATCGCGAGCAAGAAAGTGAAGATCAAGACTATTTTGCTAGGAAAAAAGCACATGTATGAGAAGTTGAAAGAAGATCTGGAAGCTGATTTTAGATTCAGTAATCTGTGCGAGGTACCGTATGGCGTGGAGAAGTTAAATTCACAGAAGCTATGATATCCTCCATAAACTGCCTGACCGCGCTGTAACAGTTCTCAACATGAAAGGGAATAGATGAAGGTGGTGGATTATATATTGGAAGATGCCCAAATAACGCTAACTCGAGGGTAGGAGGTCTTGAGATTTCTAGTAACATTGAAGGTATTCCCTGCTGATATAACCAGCCGTCTAAGCTGCCTTCTATGGTTGGATGCCGTATCTTTGTTGCTAATTTGCCCAAAATACTTGCTAATGGAGAACCAGCAACATATTCCAAAAATCTTGAACCTGGAACAGCATCATAAGGCTCCTGCATGGCTTTTCCCATATTCTCAGCAAGCTCTTTCATCCAAGGATCTTCTTCCTGCGATGACCAGGGAGGATAGAGTATCGTTCCAAAATAACTGTGCAAACTCACCACTGCTGATGGTTCAATCTTTTCCACAAAAGCCCGCACAAACTGGGTTTCCCGCTCAGAAAAAGGATGTTTCCCTGCATATTCCAGATCAAAACCGAAGAGCCGCTTAACTTTATTGATCCAGGATCTTTTAGCAAAATTATCGTCAAAATTTCTATTGAGATCAACTCCCCTGGGATTATATCTTCCTAGTTTAAACTCCAGATGATGTACATTCTCAATATTTCTGACAAAACCATCTGGATTTAATACCGGTGTGAAAAAGAACTCAGCTGTATTAAAAATAGAGTCATCTCTGATATAACCCTCAATTAATTTTCGTAGGATACCTAGATTTACTTCCCCGCCAATAAATTCCGGAGCGTGAATGAGGCTATTAATCCAAAATGTGTGTTCTCTGGTGGATCTGCTTGCACAAACTCTAGCAACAGGTATAACTCTACCTTCAGTTGAAGTCTGTGAAAAATCTAAGGTAATTAACTTGGGAAATCTCTCCGCCAAGCGTTCCAGACAAGCGAGATATCCTCCTGGCCCATCATAGGGATGGTACTTATGAAAGAACTCATCATTATCAAAGAAATTATCATATTCAGCAAGCCTTAATCCATGCTCTCTTTCCAGGCTACGACGTTTCCGTTCATACAGATACCGTAAGGTCCTTGAATCAAAAGAAAGTCTTGGCAAGGGCATATGCAGACTAGAATCAGCACTTTATTAAAACTATTCCTTCAATTCCTTCAAAATCTTTCTATGGAGTTTCCTATTCGAAAAAACCAAATCCGCTTTCTTAGCCATCGCTGCAGCTTTCGCTGTCCACGATTTCCCTGCAAAATCCGTCACTTTGCCGCCAGCTTCTTCCACCAATAAGGCCCGGCAGCGATATCCCAGGAATTTATCTGTAGGGATATATACGCCTCAACTCTGCCGGCAGCAACATAGGCTGATTCCAGCGCTGCTGAACCTAATTTACGCAAGTCTGCGACATCGCCATGAAACATTTTATTGACAAC
>DATDYP010000002.1:0-3025 GCA_035288985.1 Candidatus Nanoarchaeia archaeon | reverse complement strand
TGATCGTTTAGCGGCGTTGAAAACTTCTTGGCCCATATTGAATACTTTTATTTCTTCTCCTCGAGCTGTAGCATAATCTGCCACTTTAGCAATATGTTCACTAGCTCCAGCTCCAGAGATTCCTGAACAGAAGACCCGCATGAGCGTTATAAGAACTAAATCTTGATAAATATTTATAGAACTGAATAGTTATATTTGACAAACTTATTCTTGAAGATAATCATCTTCTAATACTGTTCCTTCAAGGAATTTTTGTATGTCCCTTATCGGAGTGATATTGCCGCTAAGATGCATCGCCAATCCGGCTAATTCCATTTTTTCGTGAGTATACAGAAAAGCTGGGCCGCCAGAATTGCCAAACCAGAGGTTCATGTCTAAGGTTGTTTTGTGGTTGGTTTTATTTTCTACCCTAGCAATATAAAATCTTTTTTCTCCGGAAGGAAAGCCGAAGCCAAGTATATAATCACCTTCATTCGTTTCCTTGGCAATTTTTCCTTTAAATGGATTAGCTTGCAGATCGCCTTCAACCTTATAGAGGATTAAATCTTTTTTTTCATCTTCTTTCACGGTTGTTGCAGCTGCTTCTCCCATGGTAGTCTTGCTGCTCTCTACTTTTATTATCTTTTTAGGGTTTTCGCATGATGTAAACTCATCTGCAGTAAGATGTTCAACAGAAAGAACATATTTCTCTTTAGTCTGCGAATCTTGCAACAGAACTCCTGAGCCAAACCATCCAGTTAGAAATGAATCATTACATTTTTCTTCCAGAGTTATAGAAGTATGCACTGGCAAGCAGGAGCCATAGGCATTGTTGAAAGTTTCTACCGTGTTGTACCTCCTTTTAGGAAAAAGGAAAGGAGAAAAAGATTGAGCAATCGCTGACTTGGCAGTGCATTCAGTATAACCAATGCCGGCAGTGACACCTAAAACTAAGCCCAGCGGAATAAGCAGTACTGAATACTTCATTCACTACTTGATTTTTAGGGCGGATATAAACTCTATCCCAATGTTTTATATTCATTTACCCATATATTCTGGCCGTTCTAACGTTGGATCTAAGACGAATTTCCATCCGAAGTATCCTTTTTTGCTGGGGTCATGCTCAGTAATGGTAACCCCTCGCAATGATGCTTGTTGTCCGAGCTGATCCACATATGGAACCCAAGGCTGCCAGCCTGCTCCAACTGTAACGAATGTTTTTCCAGCATGCCCAGCGCCTGCGATATGGACATGACCAAAGTAGGCGGCATTGACTTCTTTATTAGCTCCAAACAATTTCTTCAATGCAGCTTGTACAAAGTCAGTACCATTTCCTGGACCATGGCAAGCATAGGTTTTCCAACCACCTTCTAAAGTTGTTTCATGGAAGGTTGCTTCGCCCATCCCAAACCTTTCTCCAAAACCAGTAAATTCGCGCAAGCGAGGATCATCTAAGTATTTCATATCCACTGCATTTAAAATGTCAGTGGCTTCATCAAGGAAGTGGGTAGTTTCGTTATAGTGATTGCCTGAAGTTACCGTAACTGTGCCGTCCTCCTTTTTATCCAAGGTTTTGTGGATCATGGGAACCACGCGATATTTTATTTCCCGCATCTGCAAGCTCACCACCGATATTGGGAGCATTTGTGAAACCTCCCGCTGACAGAAGTGCGCTAATGCGGCAGATTTTTCTGGTTCACTTTTGTTACTACCCATTATTTTCTTAACCTCAGCAGAAACTTCACTTGGAGGCCGGGCTAAATACTGCTCATTACTGCCGAAGTGCCGCTCTAATGCGCCATGAGCAATATCGCCATTGATAATTAAGTCATCAGGCCAGCCGTTCTTCTCAAGATAGCGAGTTGCTGCTTCTAACAGCTCGTAGTTACTCGGTCTTCCTTCTCTGTTAGGAGCGCCAAGGTGAATGTCAGTGAAGATAGCTGCTCTTCTGGGACGCAGTTTTAATTTTGCTTCCAAGCTTTTTACCTGCTCTTTCAGTTTTTCTTTCCCATCACCTTTTTCGGCTGAAGCTTGTTTCTTCAACTCCTTGATCTGCTCGCCAACGGCATATGCTTCCAGCATCTGTTCAGTGGTAATCATCCTCATGCTATGCTCGCCAGTCGGTTCAACTCGGTACAATACTGCACCGGAAGAATACATACCGCTTTCGTAGCGTCGAGTATGGTCGTTCTTGATGCCTTTTCGTTTTAAAGTCTCTAAGTAAGGAACTGACTGCATGGTAGAAAGTTGCATGGCCATACCAATCCTGGGAGTTTCCCTATCGACGTATGCCTCGATAGTCTCAGGTTTTGTGTTTACCGGAACTGCGCGCATCCCGCCGGCACCATGGAAGCTGACATTAATGTCAGATACAGGTAAACCTTGTTGTCGCCGATTAAACATCATGGTTCTCATCTTATTTACCTCTGCTATCGCAGGGGTGGAGGATTTAATTTGTACTTTATGCATTAAAGTGACGGGAACGCCATCAAGAAGTAAATCGACTTCGTTTCCACCGTGCACTTTAACATTTACCCCAGGAAGAGAACTATAGAGATGGTCTTGATATTCTCTTTTTGCTTCCATGCGCAACAATTCATTTTCATGCGGTTCAATGTGCTGGCGCCCAGTAATCCGGTGGAATTCCGGCGCTTCCATTTCCCGTTTTCTAGCATTAAGGGCATTGATAGCATCTTTAAGCTCACGGCTTTTGTCCCGATTATTTTCCCGCAAATCTTTTAATTTTGTGTCTAGTTTATCCACTCGCTGGCTGATTGCTTTTCGAGATTTGACTGAGGAAAGGAATTTTCTAAATGCCTCTGGATCTTCCAATTTATCAATCTCTTCCTTTTTTTCCTTCATGAAAGAAGCTAGATAGGTATTTACCGTATCTTTATCATGGCTTGGGTTTATGCCTTGACGCACATTCCGTAACAACTGTGACTGAGCACCGTATTGATCTGCTTTTGCTTGAAGCCGAACAAGCTCACGTTCTAATCCTGTTTTTTTCTTCTCATCCCTTTCCTGTGCTTTTTGTGTATCGATA
>DATDYP010000001.1:0-4730 GCA_035288985.1 Candidatus Nanoarchaeia archaeon | reverse complement strand
ATAATGTTTCTATTTCAACGGTTGAAAAGTCTTATATTTCTGAAAGCGCTCTCGAATTACTAGGATTGTCATTTGCTCCAGAAGAATATGGAAACAAGAAAATAAAGATGTATTATTCCAGTTACAGGCGCAGATTTCTTCCTGATTTTGCAGTAAATAAATTATTTGAACGAAAAATACAAAGATATGCTGAAGAAGGAGTGCAGGTAGGGCTAGGATTAATCGCTCCTGGAATACATGATGAAAAACATTATATCACACCTGAAATACTAGAAAATGAACTTAAAATAGCTTCTGATTATGGAATAAAAGAGGTAGTCATATTCAGATTAGAAGGATTGAATGAAGAATATGTTAAGGTGCTGGAGAAGTTTGCTTGATGTTAAATTAGCATGATCTCCGTAGGAGATCTGCCCGTCTGGGAACTGACGTGACAGTTCAAACCAAATACTTCACAAATCTCAGAAACCTCGGCTCCTTCAACAAGGCTATCGTCAATAACGGAACAGGATTATCTCTGGTATATTTCTCAAAGACTTTCTGCACTTTCGGCTGATTGATGTATGACACTAACGTATCCCAATCGTCATCGGAAAATTTATCCAAGACTCGCCGCACCAGTAAATGCAATTTCAGCCGTTTGGCTATTGGCTTTACTTTCTGTTCATAATTCTGGCCATTGTTGATACAATCAGCTAGAATTTCCGCCTGCTTCAAGCCTGGAACTAAGCCTCCCAGAGTAGTGGCTTTGACAAATCCAGCTGCATCGCCTAACAAATAACAGTTGTCTTTCTGCAGCTTCTGTGCTGGATGATAGACCGGAATAGTTCCGGCCTGCATTTCCTTAACTGTAAAGCCGTGTTCTTTCATGAACTTGTCAAAATAGGCTTTGGAATTCTTGCGCATGCCTAAGCCTACTCTGGCCAGATTCTCTGACTCAGGGACAACCCAGGCAAACAGCTCAGGACACACCGAAACGCCAAAATAAGTCTTTATCGTATGTGGCTCAAATTTTCCTTCTACCAGAGCTTGAACTCCAAAATAATTCTCCCGTTCTGGATGGTACAAATCGTATGCTTTTGCCGTAGGAGATAATGGGCCATCAGCAGCAATAACTAGATCTGGTTTTATTCTCTTTTCAACATTATGGGCAGAATCCTTGATAATTAATTCCTGGCCTTCTTTGCGTTGGAAAGAATGGTTTACATACACTTTCGCTCCCTCCTTCCGGGCTAGATCACCAAAGAAATTATCAAACTTCTTCCGGCAGACAATGTAATCCTTCTGTTTTATGGATAGTTTTTGATGAGGGGAACAAACCTCGATCTTGTCGATGGTATTAACCAGAAAAGAATCTACTGGTAGATTAAAAGAATCAAAGTCTGAGGTAAGAATTCCAGTACATTGAATAGGCAGCCCTATCTGCGCATGATTCTCATAGATAGAAACTTTATGCCCGTTTTTTGCGAGCAGAGATCCTGCATAACAACCTGCTGGACCGGCGCCGATGATTGCGATATTCATGAGAAAACAAGCCCATTTCGACTATAAAAAGGTTATCGAACTGAGAAAATTACCAATAATGGTAAGGATTTTCAGAACAAGCCGCTTTAACTAATTCTCTGGCAGTTTCTCCTTCTATAACAATACTTCTAAATTCTTCAGCCGATCCTGTAGGATTACTGGGAATTTCTCCAGAAAAATAAGTGGTTCTTTTCTGCATACTTAAGAGAGAATCATCTCTCCACTCTGGGTGATCTTTGTCTAAGGTTCGTTCCAAGCCTTTGTAAACGCATACAAATGAAGGAGGAATTCTGTTTATCATTTGAGAATGATGATTGAATATATAGCTTATCCCGCCTGCTGCACCAGTACCGAATGTTACCACAGCTAATATATTAGGTAGGGTTAAACCTTTATCGACTAACCATCTTGCTACATTTTCTCCTTTGGTCATTCTTTTACCTCATAGCAATTTATCTAAATTCAAAAGTTAAGAATAAAAATAAAAAAAAGAAACTTGGAGGAAGACTCTCCAGGTAAGTAAAGAGGCTTTTACCTCTTACATACCTAGTAGTAAGTCTGTTCTTCCCCGTCGTCGTCTTTTCGCAGTTTGCTGAAACCAAGCACTAATCCCATAACCACTACTAGTACAACTAGTACGATTCCGGCGATTTCAAGCCCGTTTCTCAAACTTACGCTGTTGTTAGTGCTTTCTGCCGGAGCGGCAGGTGCAGCAGCAACATCAGCTTTCAAGACAACAGTTTCAAGGACGTCGTTTCCTGATTTAACAGTTACAGATGCTAGATGCTCACCAGCAGCTGCATCGCTTGCAACAGCTAAATCTAGGTAGACTACTTGACTCTTGCCAGGTTCTAGAACAACCAAGGTCTCGCTAAGAGTAGCGCTTGCCCATCCGCCGGTAGCAGCTTCAAGCACAAGTGCTTTGGAAGCGCCGCCTTCGTTGGTTAGAGCTAATCCGTAACTTGCTGTTTTACCAGCGGTTACAGCTTGCCGTTCTGGACCAACTGCAAGGGCTAGCTTGCCTGTTGCCGGGAACATTTGGCTGTTCAGGTAATCATTTGCGATAACAGTAACAGTTTCGGTATGACTAACACTTTTCTTAAGGTCATCATAAGCAACCGTTACTTTCACTTCGTATTCGCCTGGTGCAGTTGTAGCTGGCAAGGACAAGAACATTTCAGGAACGTCTTCTTTATTGTCAGCTTCAACTTTGTTAACGAATTCTGAAGCGCTTAAGCCTAGTGCAGGCATTTCAACAGTCACTTTAACGTCTTCTTCAGTATTTTCACCATTGTTTTCCAAGAGAACTGTGGTAAGCAATGATTGCCCAGCTCTCACGGTCTTTCCTGGTGAGAAGGAAACGTCTGCAACGGTCATGCCGTGGCTTACTGATTCAACATGCAGTTTGTATTCAGTAGCAGTTAGTACGTCATTGCCACCGTAAACAAATACTTTTAAGGTAGCGTCGCCGTTTTTGAAATCTTCTGGAACTAGCAAGGTAAAGGTTACTTTCTTTTCAGTTCCTGCTTTCAAGCTGCTGATTATTTTTGATGCTTTAACATCTTCTTCATCGTAGCCCATCAAGCGAGCTTCAACTTCGATGTTTTTAGCTTCTGCTTCTTTAACTTCATTTACTAATGGAGTCATTGGGTCATCTACTGTAGGCCCATTGTTTTCTAATTTTACTTCAACTTCTAATTCTTCGCCTTCTTCAACAGTCAGAAGGGTTCCACTATACTCTTCGCCATTAACTTCCACACTAACGTCTGCGGCAGTAAGGGCTCCTAGAGTACTCTCTTCGGAGACAGCACTAACCATAGCCACAGTTAGCAAGCTAATGACGAACAAAGCCATTATACTTAGTAATTTTTTCATTTTTGTCTTCCTCCAAATTCCTTTTTGTAAAGGTTTTGAATATGATCTGTGAAAGAGTGCTTCACGTTTACAGCACCCTAAGGATTTTACTACTCCAAAATGGGGGTCGTATTTAAACATTTCGGTTTTTAGTATCATTAAGTAGTGTCAGTGCCCATTAATATAAGCTCAGGATCCGATATGCCGTATCATGGTAGTGGTCATTTTTAACCGTAATCTTAACCAAATACAGGCCTGGAGGCACAGAGGAAGGCATAGGAATATAGACCTTCTTGCCAGTATCCTGGCCCTGTTCCAGGTCAAATTTCCCGCTGGAGCCAGCCGCGCCCAGAGCGTAGATCCTTGCCGTTACTCGCAAGCCTTCAAGGTCATGGTTGCCATCATTAACCATATGGACACTAAGGTAGGTATAGCCTCCTATGACCGTCTGGTCTTCGGTAAAGTGGATTGATTTAAACTTTACGTTAGTATAGGGCAGTTGCGGTTCTTCAGGTACTTCAACTACGTTAAACTCGTCATTATCCTCTGCGCTCTCACAACCTGGATCATTGTCCTGATTTTGACCATAATCTATCAAACTATCATTGTCATTATCCAAGCCATCAGAACATTGTGAAACTGGTTCGTCAACAATTTCGTTGAATTCATCTTCATCATTCACGCTATCGCAGCCTGGATCGCTGCCGTAATCAACTAATCCATCCCCATCATTATCAAGACCATCAAAACACTGAGGGAAGTGAGGAGAATCATTAGACTCATTATCATCGTCACCAGCCTGGCAGCCGGGATCATTGTCCAGATTTGAGCCGTAATCAATCAAGCCATCGCCATCATTATCCACACCGTCCGAACATTGCGGCACTGGTGCCGGAACTTCCTGGTTTATGGTAATAGTGACAGTAGCCCAATCATCGCCACCGTTTCCATCATGGATATGATAGCGGAAATAATCAATACCGGTAAATCCTAGGTTTGGCGTATATTCAACCGTGCTAACACCATCAACAGTTGTAATAACAGCTATTCCATTCCCTGCTGCTCCAACATAATCCAGATATAAAGAATCACCATCTACATCGCTGTCATTTGCCAGCACATCAATGACTACCGCAGTATTTTCTAGGGTTTGCGCGCTGTCATCAATAGCAACAGGATTATCGTTTACCGGAGCGATGCCTATTGATACGGTGGCAATATTGCTTTCTCTTCCGGCAGTATCAGTGCATTGATAGGTAAAGGAATCTGCACCATTATAATTCTCATCAGGCGTGTAGACTACTTCATTGCCAACTACTGAAGACAGCACTCCATGTGATGGACCGGCAACG